>NZ_JBEZXU010000028.1:0-139523 GCF_040638175.1 Actinoplanes sp. NPDC026670 | reverse complement strand
ACGCCGTGGCGGCGGTGTTTTCCGGAGTAGTAGGGCTTCTGGTCGGCGACCCGGTCGATCGGGATCAGGGTGCCGTCGAGGATCACGTAGGCGAGTAGCCGGATCCGGATCATCGCGGTTTGGAGGTCGTCGGCGGTGGCGGCGAGCAGGTCGATGGCCTCACGGACGTATCGCCAGGCCGTGGTTACGCCGATCTCGAAACCGCAGGCCAGCCGGGTCAGGGTGTCGCCGTTACGCAGGTGCGCGAGGGCGAGCAGGGCTTGCCGGCCGGGGTCGAGGCGCCGCCACCGTGACCTGCGCTGGGCGCGGTGGGCCCGGATGAGGCCGGCGAGGTGGTTCAGGCTGCGAGTGGACAACGGAATCGAGGCAGGGTAAGACAGCACAGCGAGGCTCCCGGTTGGGGCATCGGATCTTGGTCGACTGCTGTCTTACCGGGAGCCTCGTCCTACGTGGACACCGGCCTCCCGTACTGCCCGTGACCTGCACCGTCACGATGAAAATGGCTCACGGTTACACCGACGAGTCGATCGTGATTGACACCGCGGTCGCCTCTGGTATCGCCTCGGCGGACGCTGAGGCTGGCCTCCCGCGCTTCAGCACTGTGCTGGCTGCGGTCATGCAGGCTGGCCGTGACGAGTTGGTCCGGGTTCAACCGGCGTACCCGGGGGTGGCCGAGAGTATTGCCGAGCTGCACCGGCGCGGTTTCGTGCAGACGGTTCTGACCGGGAATCTGCGGGCTGCGGCGGAGGTCAAGGTCGCTTCGCTGAACGTGCGGGACGAGTTGGACCTTCAGATAGGGGCTTACGGGTCAGATCATCGTGACCGGTTTCAGCTTGCCGCAGTTGTGGCGCGACGATACCGGGACAAGTTTGGGATCGAGTTGACGCCGGCGCGGACGGTGGTGGTGGGAGACGCCCCGAATGACATTGCGTGTGCGAGGTCTGCGGGGTTCCGGGTGGTGGTGGTCGCTCATCGGGAAAGTCGGGAGGAGCTGGCCAGCCATGGCCCGGACGCGGTGCTTGACCACTTGGACCCTGAGCTGGTCGTCGCGACGATCACCTCGCTAGTCCGGGGAGCCTGACCAGGGGCCGGGTGCTGTCAGGCCGCAGCCATACGGCGGTCCAACTCCTGCACGATCGGCTCGCTGTTCCAGCGGTTCAGCCCTTCTCGGGCGCGCCGGGCGCGTGAAATTCCACGAAGGTTACCGATCCGCTGCAGTTGCTCGTAGGTTTCCCCGAGGGTCGTGCAGGCCGCGTCGAGGTGGCCGGTGAGGGCGTAGGCGCTGGCGAGGTCGACGCGGGCGGCGAGCGCCACGTTGGTGTTGCTCTGGTCGTTATTCAGGGCGGTGGCGGCTTGTTCCAGATGGGTGACGGCGCGTGCGGGTTCGTTGAGTAGCAGGTGGCAGGTGCCTTCGTACACGTCCACGCGCGTCGGGTTCCAGTCGCTGAAAAGGCCGGTGCGGTCGTACGCGGTGATGCCGGCGGCGGCCTGCCGTGCCCGCACGAGGGCGTCGTCGGTCTCGTTACGCAGGCCCAGCGCCGCGTACGCTTGGGCTTGCTCGGCGGCGATCCTGGCCTGCGCCGCAGCGGTGAGGTGGTCAGCCGCAGTGGCTGCCTCGTCGAGCAATCGCAGCCCGGTTATGATGTCGCCGTCGGCTTGGATCAGCGTCGAGGCCCCCGAGTGCAGGTTGCTTTCGAAGATCCGTGCGGTGGCACCAAGCCGGACGCTGCCGAGTCGATCGGCAAGGCCGCGGGCGTAGGCGCAATGGGCTAGGGCCATGGAGCGGTTGCCTCGCGCGCTCCACAGCCGGCTGGCCACGATGGATGCCTCGCCGAGCATGACACCGATGTCGACTCTGATCGGATCCTTCTCTGCTTTGCGGAACAGCGTCAGTAGGCAGTCCCGGTGCGCCTCCACCAGGCTCAGCAGAGCTGCCGGCGGAACCGCTTGCCGTTGCTGGGCGAGCATGCTGGTCACGACGGAGAAGCTGTTCCAGGCGCCGCCCGCATCGCTGTCGACGTGGAGGGCATGGTCGGTGACCAGTTCGGGCACCCGCAGGTCGATATCGCTGATTGTGCTGTCAGATGCGGGAGGTGCGGCTTGGGCCGTGGCGACCGACGCCCGATCGATGTAGAAGCCGATCTCGCTGTCCCTGGCCACCAACAGCCGATCCTGTGCGGCCCGAGCAAGGTAAAGCCCGGCACTCACAACAGATCCGCCGGTCGATGAACCCGAATCCAGGCTATAACCTCGGCCGTGGCCCAGACCTTTCCGCAAGCCAGAACGGCAGCCGGCTCAGGAAAGCCACGCCGATGGCAGAGTTGGTAAACCCGTCGCCGACTGAGTTTCCCCCGCTTTGATGGAGCGGTTTTTCCTGCTACTGGTTGATGGTAAGGGTGGTCATTGCGGGTTCGGGTTGGATTGCTTGTAGCGCGTGCCAGGCGGTCTCGTAGTCGTCGGGGCTGAGGTAGCCGAGTTCTTTCTGGATGCGGTGGGTGTTGTACCAGCCGTCGATGTAGGCGAAGAGGGCGTTCTCGGCTTCGTCGCGGGTGCGCCAGCCGGTGCTGCGATAGACGAGTTCGATTTTCAATGTGGACCAGAAGTTCTCCATCAGGGCGTTGTCGTAGGAGTCACCGACGGTGCCCATCGAGGGCAGGATCCCGTTGTCGTACAAGCGATCCGCGAACCGGAACGACGTGTAGTTCGAGCCGTGGTCACTGTGGTGGATCAGTTCGCCGTCACGGACGTGCCGGGAGTAGATGCCGTATTCCAGGGCGGCGAGGATCAGGTCGGTGTCGCAGCGGTCGGAGGTCTTCCAGCCGACGATTCGGCGGGAGAACGCGTCGCGGACCGCCGCAAGCCAGAACACGCCCTCCGCGCAAGGGATACGGGTGGCGTCAGCGACCCACAACCGGTCCGGGCCGCCGACACGGAACTGCCGGTTGACCAGGTCCGGCGCCGGCTCCCGACTCGGATCCGGACGGGTGCTGGGGCCGCCGCGCCAGCCCCGCCGCAGATACGCGCCCTGCCAGCCCTGCTCGCGCATCAGCCGCTCGATGCGCTTACGCCCGACGCGGATGCCGTCACGGCGCAACTGCTGGTGGATGCGGTCGGAGCCGTACGTGTGGCCGGACGCCTCCCAGACCTCGTGAATGTTGGACAGCAGGCCGAGGTCGACCACGTCGCGGTCACAGGGCTGCTCGGCCTGCTTGCGCCAGGCGTAGGCGGTGGACTCGCCGATCTCCAGCACCCGTAACAGGAGCGCGACCGCGAAGCGGTGTGACTGTTCGTCGATGAACGTCAGGACCGTCGCCGGGTCGGGTCGAGCTCCGCCGCGAAATACGCGGACGCCGCCTTCAGGATCTCGTTGGCCCGCCGCAGTTCGGCGTTCTCCTTGGCCAGCCGGCGGTTCTCCTGCAGCATCTCGGTGGTCGGCCGGTCGGCGCGTTCACCCGCATCGGCCTCAGCCTGCCGGATCCAGTTCCGCAGCGCTTCCGGATGCACGTTCAACTGCTCCGCCAGCCGCTTGATCACCGGCTTCGGATCAGAGTCCCGGTACAGCCGGACAGCGCGTTGCCGCAGGTCATCAGGGTACTTCTTCGGTGCAGCCACGATGCTTGCCTCCCATGGCGATCACAACATGATCATGAAACTCCATGGAAGCGGGGGTGGCTCAGACTGACTTTCATGATCTTCTGAATCTCAGCCGTGCCAACAAACTCAGCCAGCCCCAACTTCTCCAGTTGCCCGGCCCCTGACTGTTGTGGTCCCACATCCATCGCTCTGTCCTCAGCATCGGTGACAACCCGGCTGTCCGGAGCAAGTCGCGGACGGCCGGGCCTATCGTCGCCGGTAGTCCAAGGGCTCACCTGCACTTCGACTACCGGCTAACCGTCAGCTTGTCCTTACGGGACGGACGGAAGAAACTCAGCCTCCGAGACGTCTCAGTATTTCCAAGCGTCAGTAGACGTCCCTGAGCATCTCTGTCATATGATAAGTTCGCGTAGACTGAGACCTCAGTTACTCAAATTCTGACGCGCGAGCGATGAATCAAGAGGTAATTAAAATTAGTATGAATGGAATTAGATTTTGAAGTTTCAAACTAGCGATCCGGATATCGCCACAATCTTTCGACGCATTCAGAAAAATGCCATTGACTTGCAGCCAGACTTTCAGAGGGGCGAAGTATGGGGGGTCGGAAAGAAGCAAAAACTAATTGATACCATTCTGCGCCGATGGCACGTCCCGCCAATTCACTTGGTCGCAAAAGGGGGCGGGAAGTTTGACGTCCTAGACGGCCAGCAACGCCTAACCGCCATTCGAGACTTTCTGGAAAATACATTTCCAGTAGATGGAACGGTCGAACCAATCGTCGACGAAATAGCCAGCCTGAATGGCCTCAAGTTTGAGGAACTCCCAGAAGATGTAAGGGACGAGTTTGAGTCATTCGCAATTCGCGTTTTCGAACTTCATGATTACACGCCAGACGAACCGCACGAACTCTTCTTCAGGCTAAATCAGCCGATGACGTTAACCGAGGCGGAAAAAGGAACGCTTTTGTCGGTCCAGCTAGGAATCAGGTGAAAGAGCTGGTCGACTGGGCAGGAAAGCGTGGGATGTCTACAGAACGTCTCGGATTCTCGAACGCTCGCATGGCTTATGATGATCTTATTGCTCGATTTCTACTAACACTTGAGCAGGGCCGACTGACAGAAAAGATAACAGCCCTGAGGATTACAGCCAGGTATCGAGCAAAGGAGCCTTTTGATGAGGCAATAATTGAAACAGCAAAAAAGTCCCTAGACCATATTCTAAATTTATCAGTCATCAACCGGACGGAGCAGCGCCTAAAATGGAACAAAGCCACCGTTCACACCTGGCTTTGCATGACTGCGAAGCTCATTCGAGAGGATGCGTTTCACGACCTTTCCCCGAGCCTTGAAGCCACGATAGAAACAATTGAACGATTGCGGGGAGCTCGAAGGTCGGGCCACAGTGGTGTTCCACTAGAGGTTTTCAACGACCGCGCAACCGCTCGAGTCGCCGACGTTTCCTCGGTTGTCCTTAGGGACTTTACCGCTTGGATGATTCTAGTTCGCGAATATTATCCGGAAGCGCCAATCAATAGCTTCCTAAGCCCCATTCCGAAAGCATGGTCTCTGCTACAAGAAATTGGCGACTCAGCTCCAGAACCGGCGCTTTCATCCTTCAGTCTAACGTCGCACTGGGGAGGGGATGGATGGTTCTGAGATTCGCGGAGAGGCAGAAGAAGCTTACTCAGCTAAAGAAGGTAAATCTCTCCGGAACATACGGTAGCGATCAATGGGTCGCCGATTTTGACGTATCTTCCTCCACGGGGCGAACAGATCTCCGGGCCCCGGTGTTCTATATTGACGCGGCTCGGGAAACGGGGGAAATTTTACGTCAATTCAGCCTAGACTCCCAAGCACAAGATCTTCTAGAGGGCTTAGATCCAGCACCATTCGATCCGGCCCTTCTTGAACTATTGGGGTATGTCCTTCGTCGAAGCTACTCAGAGTTCCTGGTGTATGAGGTTACTGCGTTCAGCGAAGAAGACGATCCTTTGCCATATTTCGCGACAGAGTCTATGGGAATCCGATATTCCCTGCCGCAGATGGGACGAGGAGAACTGTCGGCCGCGTATTTGCTGTGGAGGGTGCATTCGCTGCCTCGTGGTTCAATTGTCGTTCTAGAAGAACCGGAGAGTCACCTTGCCGCCTTCTCGCAAGAAAAACTAGTCGACTGTGTCGTTTCGTTAGCCGTTGATCGAGATCTGTGCCTTTTGGTTTCCAGCCATTCTCCCGGATTCTTTCAGGGCCTCCCTCAGGACAACGTCACATACATTACGTCGATTCCGGCACCAGCGGTGCGCTCCGGACTTCCCATTTCTCAGCTTTCTGCTCAACTTGGACTTCGGCCAAATAAGGCGGCGGTCCTCTTGGTCGAAGACCGCGTTGCTGCCGAAGTACTCCATGCAACGTTGTCGCACCTCGACCACGACCTCTTGTCTCGAGTGGATATTCGACACGTGGCCAATGGAGAGTCGGGCATTACTCGGGTCCTCGCCGAAATCCAAGTCGGCGGTTCAACTGGGGTTGAGATTCTAGGAATATTTGACGGCGATCAACGACCAGACGGATCTCCGGAGCAAGGAGCGAAAATAAACTATCTAGCCGGGGAGGAGGCGCCGGAAACCCTTCTTAGAGGACTGCTAATTCGATGGCGTATGGGAGAATTTCGGAACTGGTTACCCCCGTTGCCCGAAGGAGCAGAAGCACTCAGAATGGCACTTGAAGGGCTTGATGGCAGCGACCTGCACGACTGGATCGAGGAGCTGGGCAAAACGTTCGGTGGACTTCGCCCAATTGTCAGAGCCTCAGTTGATCTGCTGCTAGATGACACTAAGCTGAACGAGCAAAGTGTTCAGCTAGTCGGCTGGATTCGAGCGAAGATCAACGCTCAGTAGCCAAGTAGGATTCTCCACTAGCGTCCCCAGTTCGCTTTAGGTATGCGGACTGGGGTCACACGTAACAGCTCTTCGTACAAGTTCCTAGCATGCTTAGTATTTCGAAATATTCCCACAACGTATTTAGCTTACGATCCAGCCATACAATCAATCTACGCGAGGAGAAGATCTCGCGATACGATCACAGTGTGTCTACCGTCAGTGTCGGGCCTCGGACACCAATCAAAGACGCGAATCACCGGGGTTACGGCCTCGGCGATCACTGTTTCCGGGCTAGGTTGATAGGTCATCCGCAGGTCGATGCGGCTGTAGAGCTCGGCCTTGTCGCGGGGGTCGGCGTTGCGGAGTAGTCCGAGCAGGTCGTTGAACGCTTCGGCGACGGCGTCGAGTTGCTCGGCGCTCATCCGCTGCGGCGGCTCCGACCGCCTCGACCGCACCCTGCACCAGCAGCAGGCCGTGCTCACCGACTTGCCCACCGCCCGGGACCACACCGTGCCGACCATCGCCGAGTACCTGCCCCGCGTCGAGGCCGCCGCCGGATCCGGCGCCCGCCGCACCTACGGGGCGCGACCTGATCGTCAGCGCCGGTGACTCGGGGGCGATCCGGATCTGGGATCCCGAAAGCCGGTGCCGCCGTCGGCCCGACGAGCACCGGCCATGCCAGCGGGGTGTCCGCGTTGGCGGTGTCGCGCTGCCCGGAGCTGACGGACGCACGCTGATCGCCAGCGCGTACGGGGAGCTGAGGCTGTGGGGTCCGGAAACCGGTCTGGCCGGCCTGCCTCGCCCGGAAGCGGTCCGCCGGACCGGTGCCGAGGTCATCGGTACCGGCTGGTCCGGGTGGCGTTTACCCCCGTTTCCGGTGACAAGACGGCTGGACCGGGCCTGCATACGGTGACCCTGGTGAGATCTTCTCGGAGGGAGCACGGTTTGAACGGGCTGCTGTCAAACGCGGACTGTATCGGGCCGATCGCTCTGCAGGACGGGCTACTCGACGCTGTGCACACGCTTGCTGAGGCGGCCGGCGCCGACGATTTCACCGCGTTGTCGATCTGCGCCGACGTCCTGGCCCGGCGGCTGCCGCGGGCCGGCACGAAATGCCGGGTCGTGGTCACCCGGGGGCGGTTGGAGGCGGCCTGCCCGATGCCGGGCGGCCCCGATCTGAACTCCGGCTTCCGCGATGCGCTGCGGTACGCCGCCCGGTCCCGTAGTGGTGTCGGTGTCGGTGGCGCGGCCGCCGTGACGATCCTGGTCTCCCGGGCCGGTGGGCATCTGTTCGTCGAGACGACAGCCGAGTCGCCGGACGTCCCGTCGGCGCAGGCTTGGGCGAGCGCCTTCCTCGAGCTGCTGGCCGGCATGGTGCGCGATCCTGATGCGCCGATGCGGAGTCTGCCGCTGACCGGGCCGGCCGAGTCTGAGCGTGTCCGGCACGGCCTCAATCCGTACCGTAAGCCGGAGATCCCTTTCCGGACGATGGCGGAACCTTTCGAGGAGCAGGCCCGGCGGGCCCCCGACGCGGTCGCGTTGCAGGATGAGGACGGGGTCACGGTCACCTATCGCGAGCTGAACGAGCGGGCCAACCGGCTGGCCCATCACCTGAGTGGCCTCGGCGCCGGGCCCGGCACCCGGATCGGTATCTGTCTGCGGCGCGGTGTCGAGCAGATCGTGGCGATCTACGCCGCCGTCAAGACCGGTGCCACCTATGTTCCGGTCGACGCCGACCTGCCGGAGCGGCGCATTGCGTTGATCCTGGCGGACACCATGCCGCGGCATCTGTTGACCGACGCGCACTGCCGGAGCCGTCTGCCGGACGGCGACTGGGCGATCCACGACGTCGGCGGCGAGCGTGTCGGGCCGCAGTGCCCGGTGACGGACCCGGTTCTCGACGGCGAACCCGAGCCGTTGCACATCCTCTACACCTCCGGCACCACCGGCCGTCCCAAGGGTGTGGTGTCGCGGACCGCCGGCGCGCTGGCCAACATCTTCTGGATGCAGCGGCGATACCCGTTCCAGGCAGGTGACACCGCGCTCTACCGGACCTCCCCCGGCATCGACATCTCGATCTGGGAGATCTTCTGGCCGCTCTACCGGGGTGCCCGTCTGTTGATCTGCCGGCCCGGCCGCGAACGCGATCCCCGGCATCTGGCCGGGCTGGTGCGGGAGCACCGGGTGTCGCTGGTCTTCGTGGCGCCGACGATGATGCGGGCGTTCCTGGAGCATTCCCTGCCGGGGCTGCCGCGGTGGGTGCTGTGCGGCGGGGAGGCGATGAACCCGCGGATCCCGGCGGCGTTCGCGGCGGCGTTGCCGGGGAGTTCGCTGGTCAACGCTTTCGGCCCGACCGAGGCCGGTCCGGTCACCGACGACGTCGTCGATCCGGATGCGGTTGGCGGGTCGGTCCCGGTGGGCCGGCCGGCGGACAACTTCCGGGTGACCGTGCTGGACGCGGGTCTCGGGCTGGTGCCGGTCGGCACGCCCGGCGAGGCGTACATCAGTGGTGAGGTGGGTCTCGCCGACGGCTACTGGGGGCAGCCGGGTCAGACGTCGGAACGCTTCGTCGCGGATCCGTACGGTGCGCCGGGTTCGCGGATGTATCGCACCGGCGATCTCTGCCGGTACCGCGAGGACGGCTCGCTGGAGCATCTCGGCCGCATCGATCGGCAGGTGAAGGTTCGTGGGCTGCGGGTGGAGCCCGGGGAGATCGAATCGGTGCTGGCCGCGCATCCCGCGGTTGGCGACTGTGCGGTGCTGGCCCACGGGCAGCCGCTGCGCCTGCTCGCTTTCGTCGCGCCGGCCGGCCGTTGCTCGGTCGCCGATCTGGATCCCGCGGCGATCCTCGAACACGCGGCCGGGCTGCTGCCACGTCAGATGCGCCCGGAGGAGGTCCTGCCGGTGGAGTACCTGCCGGCGACGGTGAGCGGCAAGGTCGACCACGACGAGCTGATCAAGCTCTGGCTGCTGGAGATGAAGTCCGGGCATCGTCACCGGATTCCGTGACTCTGCCCTGGATACGGAACGACTTAGCGTCGCAGAAGGACTTCGATGTTTCACCGAGGGGGAAGGGCTTCCCGATCTGATGCGAACCCAATACGTGGCCGACACGGCGCTCGACGAAGACCGGCTGGCGAAAGATCTGGAGCAGACAGCCTCGTTCCCGTGGTCCGAGGCGTACAGCGACTTCGTGTTCGGCGGCGCCTGGAAGAGCTGCATGCTCTGGGCCCGGGGCGGGGACGCCGGCGACGGGGTGGTCACCAACTACGATCACGGGCTGCCCGCGAACTTCACGCAGCTCGGCGAGCAGGTGCCCTACCTGCGTGAGTTGATCACGAGCGTCGCCGATCTGGACCGGCTGAACTTCGTCCGGCTGGCCAAGGTGCAGAACAGCGTGATCATCCCGCATCGGGATCTGCTCGAGCTGAGCGACATCGCCGATGACACCCGCAACGCCCACCGGATGCACATCCCGCTGGTCACCAACGAGAACTGCCTGTTCAACCAGGGTGACACCGTCTATCGGATGCGCAAGGGCGAGGTGTGGTTCCTGGACGCGTCGGAGATCCATTCGGTGGCGGTGCTCTCCGACGAGGAGCGGATCCACCTGATGTTCGACTTCGTGGACGTGCCGTCGGACAAGCCGTTCACCGCGGTCGGGGACACCAGCGCGGACGGCGGCGTACCTCAGGACCGGACGGTGCAGAGGCCGCCGCTCAGCGGCGCCGACCGGGCCGCGTTGAAGGCTCTCGCCGGTCTGCTGACGATGGAGACGGTCAACGAGATCTTCAGCATCGTCATCAAGAAGCATTTCCGGTACGACGGCGGCGACAACTTCGTCTGGACCACCATGATCGACCTCGCCCGTGCGTCCGCCGACCCGGCGATTCTGCCGCACATCGAGTCTCTGCGGCGCCACTACACCTTGGAGCGGTCCGTCGGCTAGTACGGACCCACGATCAGAAAGGACCCCATGAAGCCGGGTGTCAGTGGTGCTCTTTCCGATCTGCCGGCCGGTGGCGGATGGGACTTCGGTGGATTCGCCTACGGCCTTGAACCTCTTCTGCTGCCTGTGGTGGGTGCCCCGGACGCCGAGCCGGTGGACGTGGTGCAGCCGGATGCGTACGCGGAGATCTGCCGGTATCTGCAGGTGATCGGCGAGGACAGTCCGCCGGTGCTCGACGTCGAGCCGGAGGATCTGTTCTGGTTCCGGTGGATCACCGGGCATCAGGTGTGTTTCATCGTGTGGCGGCTGATCGCGCAGGGTCTCGACGATCTGGCCGAGGGCCGCCGCCCGGCCGGTGAGGTGATCTCGTCGGTGAGCCGCTATGTCGACGGCTATTCGGCGATGCTGCTCTACACCGGTTCGTGCCCGCCGGATCTGTACAACGTGCTGATCAGGCCGAGCATGCGGCAACGGCACCGGGCGTTCAGCGGCAGCTGGGCGCCGGACTACTGGCCGATCCGTGACCTGTTCCGGCGCCGGCGGCTGCCCCCGATGGTGCGGGTGGACACCGGTGAGCTCACCGCGGCGATCACGATGCTGCACCGGGTGCACGACGGCGTGGCCGCGCGCCTGGTTGCCAACGGCCGGTCGCTGTTGCGGGAGGCGCAGGTCCGTGGGCCGGGTCACCGGATGGCCGGGATGATCTATGACTCGTATTTCACGACGTTGCGGGCGGCGGTGCCCAGGCATGAGGTGGTGGCGCAGTTGCTGCGGCGGCTGGTCGCCGTCGCCCAGGACGTCGCAGCGAACGGCCTGTATCCGGTGGAGGGTGACGGCGACCGGCCGCCCGAGTTGGAGACCCCTGAGGTGCTCAAGTTCGAGGGCGAGCTGGGTGACACCCTGCTGAGTGTCGCCCGGTGCGCGTGTGAGCTGTCGCCCGGACCGTCGGCGTGAGCGCCGCCGATCAGCGGGCCGTCGAGCAGGTGCACGACTTGGAACGCCGCCGCCGGCACGCGCTGGTGGCGGCCGACCTGGAGGCGCTCGACGACATGTTCGACGAGACGCTGGTGCACACCCATGCGCACGGCATCACGCACAGCAAGGCGGAGCTTTTGGAGCACACTGCGAAGCGCCGGCCCTATCTCGACATCACCCGGGGCGAGTTGCTGGTCCGGCTGATCGGCGACGTCGCGGTGGTCACCGGGCCGCTGACCAATCTGTTGCGTACGCCCGATGGCGGTGAACGTACTCTCGCCGGTGTCGCCACGCAGGTGTTGCGCCGTGATGAGAGCGGCGGCTGGCGGTTCGTGAGTTTCCAGATGACGCCGTACGCCTGAGCACAGACGATGGGGGCGGTCCCGTGTGGGACCGCCCCTGTCGTCTGTGCGAATCCAGCCCAGCGCCCGGCTTTACGGCCAGGCGAGGCAGAACGGGTGGCCGGCCGGGTCGGTGTAGACCCGGAATCCGGTGCGCGCGGCCGGGTCGTCGAACGCCTTCACGAGCTGTCCGCCCAGTTCGAGGACCTGCTCGTGGGTGGCCTCGAGGTCGTCGACGTAGAAGTCCAGGTGGACCTGCTGGGACCAGCCGTTGTCCGGCCAGGTCGGCGGCACGTGGTCGGGGGCCAGCTGGACGGCGAGGTGCCAGTCGCCGTCCACCCAGACGTTGTGCCAGGTGTCCTTGGCCTCGACGGTGCCGGTGAGCAGCTCTGCCCAGAACGTGCTCTCCGCTTTGATGTCCGCTGCCTCGAAGACGATCGTCCGGCGTGTCAGTTTCACTTGGCATCCTCTCGTTTCATGGTGCTGGTGTGTTCCGCCGCCGACTCGATGTCCGGGCGGTTCCAGAGCATCGGCGTGTCCTGCCCGGTGCGCCAGAGGTCCACCTGGTCGGTGTAGTTGCGGTGGAAGGCGTGCCCGCTCGCGCCGGTGAGCTGAATCCAGCGCGAGCCGTTCAGGTCGGCGAGGTCGGTGATCATGCGCATCGAGGGCACGTAGGTGACCTCGTAGCCCTGGATCGTCGTCCAGCTGGTGGCGTTGACGATGCCGCCACCGCCGCCGGCCGGTACCGGGCCACGGTTGAAGAGCATCTCGACCGGGGTGATCCCGGACTGTCCGAGTGAGCCGTTCTCCAGGGCGAGGGTGTGCAGGTCGCCCCAGCGCCATTGGCGGGGGTTGTCGCCGAGCCGGTCGGTCAGTTCCTGTTCGGCGTCGTTCATGGCGAGCGACAGCATGTCGTTCATCGTTTCGGTGCCGGGGGTGCGCTTGTCGTCCCACCACGGTGACCCGGGTTCGGCCAGTAGCGGGCGCAGCGTCTCCCAGCCATCGTCGCCGGTGCCGGGCATCCGGCCGGTGGGCAGCTCGTCGAACGTACGCAACATCAGGTGCCGGAGGGTCGCGTTGTAGAACGCGGCCGCGGCGGCGGAGGTGGCAGGTGTCTCGGCGGGTTGCTGGAAGTCCCATCCCCGCAGCAGGTCGCGGGCCGCGGCTACCTTTTCGGTGCCGGCGGCGAGCGGTGCGGCCAGCAGCGCCGGGACCAGGGTGGGCGCGAAGCCGTTGTAGTTGTCCATCTGGATGGCGCGCATGTCGTCGACTGTCAGTTTTCCGCGCGACGCGCGGTCGGTGATCAGGTCGGCGATGCGGTGGCTGCGGTAGCCGTGCGACCAGTCGTTGGTGATGAGGTACGGGTACTGCGGGCCGGTGGCCGCCTGGTTGGCGGTGACGATCATCCCGTCGTCGGGGTTGTACTCGTTGGGCAGCGCCGGGAACGGGATGGTGCCGGTCCAGTCGTATGCCGGGTCCCAGCCGGGTGCGGGCCAGCGGCCGTCGCCCATGCCGCGGACCGGGATCTTGCCCGGCGCCTGGTAGCCGATGTTGCCGTCGACGTCGGCATAGATCAGGTTCTGGGCGGGGGCGTCGAACAGTGCTGCCGCCGCCCGGAACTCGGTCCAGTTCGACGCCCGGTTGAGGTCGAACATCGCGTCGATGGTGCGCCCGGGGTCGAGTGCGGTCCAGCGCAGCGCGACAGCGTAGGGCTGGGCGGCGGCCGGTGCGGGCACCCCGGGGGCGCCGGCGTCGAGGCTCGGCGTGGGTGCCGGTGAGAGCTGGGTGTACGGCGAGGCGGAGGGGTCGAGCGGTGGGCGGGCGGCGATGGCGAGGATGTCGGACATCCGATCGGAGAGCAGCGGCCCGTGTTTGGTGGAGCGGACCTTGACGGTCACCGGTTCCCCGCCGGCCACCGTGATGGTCTCGTCGCGGATGGTCAGCGGCTGCCAGGTGGTGCCGTCGAAGTACCGGTCGTCGTCGATCTTCTCGATGTAGAGGTCGGTGACGTCGGCGCCGAGGTTGGTCAACCCCCACGTGATCCGGTCGTTGTGGCCGATCAGCAGGCCCGGCAGGCCGGCGAGGGAGAAGCCTGCGGCGTTGTGGCCGCAGCTGCAGTGCAGTCCGTTCTGGTACCAGATTCCCGGCAGCGACGGTCCGAGGTGCGGGTCGTTGGCGAGCAGGGGTTTGCCGGAGGCGGTCAGGTCGCCGCTGACCACCCAGGAGTTCGAGCCGACGCCGGTGCCGGTGACACCGAGCCGGCCGGGTAGCGCGGTGATCCGGGCGCGGAGGGCGCTGATCGTCGGTGCCGCGTCGTCGCGCCAGGCCGGGTCGGTGGTGCCGCCTCCGCGGCCCGACGAGTCTCCCGCGGGTGCGCCTTTTGCCGCGAATACACCGTTGATGATTGAACCACCGGCGACGATAGGGGCGTTCCGGTCGTAGGGATATACCGGGAACAGCTGCTCGATTTGGGTACGAGTCAGTCCCTGTCCGAGCAGGACGGAGCGGTCCATTTCCGAATAGATGTTGCCGACCAGGTCCCAGGCCATCGCCTTGAGTAATGCGATGGAGTCGATGGGACTCCACGGTTCGACGGTGTAGCCGGGGTTCTGCAGACCGAGGAGCGCATACTCCAGGCTTTTGGCTCCAGAAGCCTCAGCACCGCCATTGTCCGACATCCACGCATTGACGCCCGATGCGTACGCCTCAAGGTTGGCACGTGCGTCGGGGGTGAGCAGTTCCCATTCGCGCTCGGCGACTGCATGCCAGCCCAGGGTGCGCAGGAACGCGTCGGTGGGGACCTCCGATGGGCCGAACATTTCGGCGAGGCGCCCGGAGGTGAGGTGACGCCTGAAGTCCATCTCCCAGAAACGATCCTGAGCATGCACGTACCCCTGGGCCCGGAAAAGGTCCAATTGGTTCGATGCGTACAAATGGGGAATCCCATAATCGTCCCGGTAGGCAGTCACTCCCGACATCAGACCCGGCATAATGATCACAGAGTCGTAATCGGGAAAGCTGCGGCGAATGACCCACGCAAGTACGGCCGAAACGGTCAGCACCACGACCAGCAGGGCAGCCAGGGACCACTTCACCGCCCGCCACAGGCGAGGGCGACGACGTGTCCTGCCAGCCGACCCGGGTGGATCCGGAGGCGCCTCGACAACCTGGCCGTCCAGAAAGTCGTCACGCTTCAGGTCCTGATCTGACATGTGTACATACCTGCCTTGCGCCGGGTTTCACGCGGGTCGACCCATCGTGTTGCCCTCATCGAAATCCCGGCATGTCACCGAATCTGGGGACCCGAGATCCGAAACTCGCCAACCCCTGCTTGTCTGCAGGTCTCCGGCCGGCGGTCACCCTCCCAGTCCCCTGAAGCAGGGACCGGCGAGCGTGATGCACGCGCTGCTAGCTTGGGGCTACAGCAAGTGATCTTCTTCGACCTGTCCCGGCCCATTCCGGCCGGGATACACGCATGCGTTCTTCGTCCGAGCGAGGAACGCAGGCCGAGCGTCGATCGCGCGGCACAACCACCCGGGGGCCCTAGTGATCAGGACCGACATCCTCATCAGCTCACCTGTCTTCCTGGTCGGGCTGGTGCACACCTTGACCGACGCCGGGATCGCCATCGTCTCGTCACGGACCTCGCCCCTCGAGGAGCCGTCCTGGCTGGCCGACATCATCCTGGTCGACGTCGATGCGTTGTCCCCTTCGGACAGCCTCGATCAGATCACCGACGCCGCGAAGAGCACGGCCGTGCTGGTCCTGGACAACGAGGCCGGCTCGAACAGCGCCGACTACCTGCGCGCCGGCGCCTCGGGAGTGGTCAGCAAACGCGAGCCAGGTGACCGCATCGTCGACGCAGTGCGCGCTGTCACCTCCGGCTGCCTCTACTGCCCCGGTGAGCCCGAGACTCCGGCCCCCGCGGAACGCCCCGACCTCGCCGGGTACCACCTGTCCGAACGCGAGGAACAGGTGCTCCGGCAGATCTCGCGCGGGCTCACCCACGGACAGATCGCCACGCGGCTCGGCATCAGCCCGCACACGGTCGACACCTACGTCAAGCGCATTCGCGCCAAACTCGGCGTCGGAAACAAGGCAGAGCTGACCCGCGCCGCGCTTCTCGGCCGGATGGCCCCGGCTCCCCTCGCACAGAGATCGGCGTGACCGCGCGACCACTGCCCTGAAGGAGCGCCGCAGTGACCACGACGGTGCCACCCCGCATGCCCACCGCCGTGGACGTCCTCGCTCCGGTCGCCGCGGCACTGCGCGCGTCCGGCGCCGGCGACCGCTCCGTGCTCACGCCCGGCCTGCTCGTGCCGGACGACACCGGCTGGATCCCGGCGACCCAGCTGATCGACGGGCCGGAACTTCCCCGGCTGCTGGCCGCCGCCCGGGTGCACTGGCGGGCGTCCCCGCACGCTGCGGCGGCCCTGGTGTGGAAGTCCTACAGCTACTGGGTCACCCTGCCGGCCGTGCTCGGCTGGGCTTCGGCCCACCGGGTGCCACTGGTCGCGCCGGGTGACGTCCTGCTGAAGCCGGACGATGACGGCGTGATCCCGGTGATCGGGCTGCGGCCCTCGATCACCATCGCCGTCGCGCCCGACACCCCGCGGCCGTTGTCCGAACTGCCTCAGGTGCACCGGGCGGCGAGCGAGACCGAACTGCTCGAATTGCTGCGCTCCTCGCTGCTCGACGCGCATCTCGGGCCGATCGTCGACCGGCTCCGGCGCGAGGTGCGGATCGGCACGCGCACGCTGCTCGGCTCGCTGGCCTCGGGTGTGGCCACCGGCGTCCTGCGTGCGGCGCACATCCTGCCGGGCACTGCCGCCGAGCACATCGCCGCGCTGACCGAGGCGCTGGGGGTGGCCGATCTGATCGAGCTGGTGCCCGGCTCCAACGGGCGGCCGGCGCTGCGCCGCAAGACCTGCTGCCTCGGATTCACGCTCCCGCAGCCGAGGGTCTGCTCCGGCTGCTGCATCACCTCGGCTCAACGATCCTGAGATCGGCAACCCCGGGAAACCACGAACCCCGCCGCCGCTGTCGCGGCCGGCGGGGTCTCGCGGGTCTCGCTACCGGGCTCGGGCCAGGAGTTCACCGACGGCGCGGCCGGGCTGGGCGATCATGGCGCGCAGTACGCTCTCGTACTGCTCCAGGAATCCGGCGACTGTCGACGCGTCGAACAGGTCGGCGTTGTACTCCAGCAGCACCGTGATGGTCTCGTCGTTGCTCGCCGTCGCCGCGCCGTCCTGGAAGCGCTGTTCGGCGTGCGGGATGATCACCGCGTTGAGATCGAACTTGGCCGACCCGTTGTGCGCGTCCAGCACCTCCAGCGTCACGCCGGGCAGCCGCAGGTCGGGCATCGGTGTGTCGAGGAAGCTGAACATCACCTGGAACAACGGCATGTGGCTGACGCTGCGGACCGGGCGCAGCTGTTCCACCAGTTTGTCGAACGGCATGTCCTGGTGGGCGTACGCGTCGAGGCACGTCTCGCGGACCCGGCCGAGCAGTTCTGCGAACGTCGGCTCGCCGGACAGATCGGTCCGCAACAGCACGGTGTTGATGATCATGCCGATCAGGTTCTCCAGCTCGGGCCGCTGCCGGTTGGCGATGCCGGCGCCCAGGACGATGTCGTCCTGCCCGCTGAGCCCGTGCATCACCGCGACGAACCCGGTGAACATGCTCATGAACAGCGTGACGTCCTGCTGCCGGCCGAGCCCGCGCAGTCCGCGGGCGAGCTCGCCGTCGATCTCCAGGATCTCCTGCCCGCCCCGGGTGGTCAGCTTGCGGGGGCGGGGACGGTCGGTCGGCAGTTCGAGCAGCGGCGGCGCGCCGGCCATCCGTTCGCGCCAGTACGTCAGCAGTGACTCCAGCCGTTCCCCCTGCATCTGGCGGCGCTGCCAGACGGCGAAGTCGGCGTACTGCACCGGCAGGTGGGGCAGGTTCGCTTCGCGGCCGACGCTGCGGGCCTCGTACAGCTCCAGGAAGTCGCGGAGGAAGACGCCCTGCGTCCAGCCGTCGTGGATCAGGTGGTGCTCGACCACGACCAGCACGTACTCGTCGTCGGCGAGGCGTACCAGGTTGACCCGCAGCAGTGGCCCGGTGACCAGGTCGAACGGCTGCTGTCCGGCGGTGCGCACGAATTCGTCGAGCCAGGTGTCACGGTCACCGGCCGGCAGGTCACGCCGGTCCACCAGCGCGACCGGGATGCCCTTGGGCTCCAGGACCACCTGCACCGGCTCGCCGTCGATGTCGGGGAACACGGTCCGCAGGATCTCGTGGCGCACCTCGAGGTCGGCCAGCGCCGCGGTGACCGTCGCCAGATCCACGTGCCCGCGCAGCCGCAGCGCCCGGGGCACGTTGTAGTTCGTGCTGCCCGGCTGTAGCTGGTGCAGGAACCAGATCCGCTCCTGAACGAACGACAGCGGCAGCGGTTCGTCGCGTGGCGCCGGCGGCACCGGCGCGACCCGGCTCACCGGGCTCTGCGCCACCCGGGCGGCGAACGCTGCCAGGGTCGGCGCCTCGAAGATCACCCGCAACGGGAGGTCGACGCCGAGCTGGTGGTTGACGTGGGCGAGCATCCGGGTGGCGAGCAGCGAGTGCCCGCCGAGGGCGAAGAAGTCGTCGTGCCGGTTCACCTGCGGCACCTCCAGGACCGTGCACCAGATCGCGGCGAGGTCGTGCTCCTGCGGGGTGCGGGGCGGCTCCCCCGGCGCCGAGGCGTCCGGGGTCATCTGGTCCGGGCCGACCGGCGGCAGGCCGGCGTAGTCGATCTTCCCGTTCGGGGTCCGGGGCAGCGCCGCCAGCGGTACGCACCACGCCGGCACCATGTACCCGGGAAGCACGGCGCGCAGTGCCGCGCGCAGCTGCGCGCCGTCGACCGACGCCGGCGTGACGTATGCCAGCAGCTGGCCCGGCCGGCTGTGCCGCACCACCGCCGCGTCGGTCACCCCGGGCAGGCGCCGCAACGCCGTCTCCACCTCGCCCGGCTCGACCCGATACCCGTTGAGCTTGATCTGCCGGTCGGCGCGGGCGACAAAGGTGATCGCGCCGTCCGGCAGGTAGCGCGACAGGTCCCCGGTGCGGTACAGGCGGGCACCGGCCGGCCCGAACGGATCGGCCACGAAACGCGCCGCGGTCAGCGCCGGCCGGCCCCGGTAGCCGTACGCCAGCCCGGCGCCGCCGAGGTACAGCTCGCCGACCACGCCCACCGGCACCGGCCGGAACTCGTCGTCGAGCAGGTAGGCCCGGGTGTTGGTGACCGGTCGCCCGATCGGCGCGCCGAGACCCGGATCGGCGCCGGTCAGCTCGCAGGTGGTCGCGACGATCGTGGCTTCGGTGGGTCCGTACGTGTTGATCAGCCGGACCCGGCTGCCGACACGCTCGTGCCAGAGCGCGACCCGCTCGGGCAGTGCCCGCTCCCCGCCGATGACCACCAGCCGCAGGGTGCCGGGCAGTTCGGCCTGGCCCTCGCCGAGGGCGGCGACCAGATCGTGCCAGTACGCCGTGGGCAGGTCCAGCACGGTCACGCCGGCGGTGGCGCAGGCGTCGAGGAACGTGGCCGGATCGGCGAGCATCCGGTCGTCGCGCAGCACCACCCGGGCGCCGCGCAGCAGGGCCGGGAAGATCTCCTCCGCACTGGTGTCGAACGCCACCGAGGCGAACTGCAGCACCCGGTCCTGCGGCCCGATGCCGTACTGCTCCGCGGCGTGCAGCGTGAAGTTGACCAGCGATGCGTGCGACACCTCCACGCCCTTGGGCTCGCCCGTCGACCCGGAGGTGTAGATCAGGTATGCCACGTCGGTTCCGCTGACAGCCGGGTCGCCGGTCGCCGGGGCCGGGTCGTCGTGGCCGTCGACGAACAGCACCGGCGCCTCGACGCCGGACACCTTCGCCGTCAGATCCGAGTGGCTGAGCACCACCGTCACGCCCGCGTCCGCGAACGTGCCGGCGATCCGGCCGGGCGGGATCATCGGGTCGACAGGCACGTAGGCGGCACCGGCCCGGAGCACGCCGAGCAGCGCGGCGACCAGGTCGGGGCTGCGGTCCAGCACGATGCCCACCCGGGCGCCGGGCCCGGCTCCGGCGGCCTGCAGCCGGGCGGCGAACCCGGCGGCCCGCTCGGACAGGGCGGAGTAGGTGATCGTCTCGGCACCTGCCTGCACCGCGACGTCGTCCGGAGTGCGGCGCACCTGTGCGGCGAACAACTCCGGCACGCACGCGGCGGACGGCTCACCCTCGGTGGCGTTCCACTGCCGTACCGCCCGGTCGTGGTCCTCGTCGGTGACCCGCGGCAGACCGCCCAGCCGGACACCCGGATCGGTGGCCGCCACCTCGAGCAGGTCGGTGTACTGCCGGACGAACCGTTGCGCGGCGGGCAGGTCGAGGACGTCGTCGCGGAATCGTAGCGACCCGTGCACGGTGTCGCCGAGATCAGCGAACGCCAGTTCGAGGTCGAACGCGGCGTCGCGCTGGTCGACCGGAAGGGACTCGGCCCGCAGGTCGCCGAGTTGCCGGACGACACCGCCGTGGCCGAGCATCGTCGCCGCGAACGCGGTGGCGTCGCC
Source organism: Actinoplanes sp. NPDC026670 (assembly GCF_040638175.1). NCBI lineage: Bacteria > Bacillati > Actinomycetota > Actinomycetes > Micromonosporales > Micromonosporaceae > Actinoplanes > Actinoplanes sp. NPDC026670. Next base: position 119,222 of record NZ_JBEZXU010000028.1, on the reverse strand, counting down.
GGGCGCCGGCCGGTTGAAGACGAACATCGCCTGGAAGAGCCCGTACCGGGGCATGGTCAGCTGTTCGGCGAGCAGCGCACTGGGCAGGTCCTGGTGCTCGATGGCGCCGATGACCTGTGCTCGCGCCTGCCGCAACAGCTGCCGGAACGTGTCAGTGCCGGTGGCGCGGCTGCGGATCAGCACCGGATTCATCAGGTAGCCGACGACGCTGTCGGCGCCGGGCCGGGCCCGGGCGGCGAGCGGAGTGCCCACCACCACGTCGTCCTGGCCGGTCAGCCGGTGCAGCAGGGCCTGATATCCGGCCAGCAGCAGCACGTTCACGGTGACGCCTTCGTCGACGGCGCGCTGCCGGAGCCGGGCGAGCAGCTCGCCGTCGAACCGGAACCGGTGCACGCCCGCGGTCTGCGCGGTTCCGGACGGGTTGCGGGCCGGCAGCTCCAGGCGTGGCACGCCAGCGCCGTACTGCTGTTTCCAGTATTCGAGCAGCTCGCCGCCGGCCGGTGGGGTGCCGCCGACCTCCGGGACCGGCGGCAGCGTCTGCCCGGTGTAGAGGGCGGCCAGCTCCCGGGCGAGGATCGTGGTGGACCAGAAGTCGGTGGCGATGTGGTGCGCGGTCACCAGGACGGCGTGCTCGCCGGAGCCGAGACGGTAGAGGAACAGCCGGACGAGCGGGCCGTCGGCCAGATCGAACGGCCGGTTGGCGTCAGCCGCCAGCCGGGCCGGCAACAGCTGCGGATCCACCTCGGACCGGATGATCTCGCCGCCGGTCCCGGGCAGGCGTACCGGTTCGCCGTCGACGAGCACGAAGTTGGTGCGCAGCCCGGAATGGCGGTGCAGGACGGCGTCGAACGCCGTGGTGAGGGCGGCCTCGTCGAGTGGACCGGTCAGCCGGACGGCGGCCGCCGTCGTGTGTGCGGTGCTGTCCGGTTCCAGTCGATGCAGGAACCACAGCGCCCGCTGCCCCGGCGACAACGCCGACGACGGCGCCGCGGCCGGCGCGGGCTCGGCCACCGGTCGGACGGCGGGCGCGTCGAGCTGCTCGGCCAGGCGGCCGGCAAGGTCGGCCAGCGTGGCGCCGGCGAGCACGTCGGCCAAGGGGAGCACCACACCGAGTTCCTGTTCGACCCGCTGCCCCAGCTGCTGCGCCGCCAGCGAGTCGAGTCCGGCAGCCAGCAGCGCGGACTCCGGCGCCAGGTCGGCTGCGGCGATGCCGCAGGCGTCGGCCGCCCATCGGCGCAACGTCTGGACCATCAGCGCGGTACGGTCGTCGGCCTCGGCGGCGAGCAACTGCTCACGGCCGGCCGCGGGCGCGCCCGCGACGGTCTCGCCGCGGCCGGTCTCGTTACGGCCGAGTTCGGGCAGGTCACCGGCGAGCAGCCGGGTGCGGCAGGCGGCCCGCTGCACCTTGCCGCTGGACGTCTTGGGCAGCGCGCCGGGCGGGATGAGCACCACCAGTGCGACCTGCACGCCGTGCTGCTCGGCGACGCCTCGCCGGATCTCGCCGGCGACCGCGGTGACGTCGAGGCCGGCGACGGCGGCCTGGGTGACCTCGTGGACCAGCACCACCCGGTCCGTACCGTCGTGTTCCACCGTGAACGCGGCCGCGCAGCCGGGCCGCAGCGCCGGGTGCGTCCGCTCGGCGGTCACCTCCAGATCCTGCGGATAGTGGTTGCGGCCGCGGATGATGATCAGATCCTTGAGCCGCCCGGTGACGATCAGCTCGCCGTCGCGTACGAAGCCGAGGTCGCCGGTACGCAGCCAGTTCTCGTCGCCGGCGCCGGCGATCCGGGCGTGGAAGACCTCGTGGGTCTCGGCCGGCCGTTCCCAGTAGCCGGCCGCCACGCTCGGGCCGCGCAGCCAGATCTCGCCGACCCGGTCCGGGGCGCGGCGTTGCCGGCTCTCCGGGTCGACCACCGCCACCTGCTGGCCGGCGGCGACCGGGCCGCAGCTGACCGGTCCCCCGGCGGGTCCGGGCGCCACCTCGCCGCGCCCGAGCGCCGCCGGATCGACGTCGCCGGCGGTCGAGGCCAGTGACCCGCCGCTGACGATGAGCGTCGCCTCGGCGAGCCCGTAGCAGGGCAGGAACGACTCGGCCCGGAACCCGGCCGGGGCGAACGCGGCAGCGAAACGTTGCATCGTGGACCGGCGGACCGGCTCGGCGCCGTTGAACGCCACCTGCCAGGTGCCGAGGGACAGCTGCGCCCGCTGCTGCTCGGTCGTCCGGCGGACACACAGGTCGTAGGCGAAGTTCGGGCCGCCGGTCATCGTGATGCCGAACTTGGACACCGCCTCCAGCCAGCTCTGCGGCCGGCGCAGGAAGTCGAGAGGAGACATCAGCCAGATGGGCAGTCCGGCGAAGAGCGGCTGAAGGACACAACCGATCAAACCCATGTCATGGTACGGCGGAAGCCAGCTCAAGCCACGGGTCTGCGGTGTGGTGTGGAAGAACTCCTGGATCAGCCGCGAGTTGTGCAGCAGATTGCCGTGGGTGAGCATCACGCCCTTGGGTGTCCCGGTGGATCCCGACGTGTACTGCAGCATCGCGGTGCTCCCCCGGTCGGCTGCCGGCCGGGTCCAGTCGTCGGCCGCCGCGCCCGGAACGCCGTCGGTCGCCAGCCACGGCAACCCCAGGTCCGGCAGCCCGTCGGCGAGCCCCCGCAGTGACTCGGTGGTCAGCACCGCGGCCGGCCCGGCGTCGGCGATGATCGACAGCAGACGGGGCAGGGTCCGTTCGAAGCGCATCGGGTCGGGCGGGAACGCGGGCACCGCGATGACGCCGGCGTACAGGCAGCCGAAGAACGCGGAGACGAAATCCACCCCGGGCAGGTAGAGCAGCAGCGCCCGGTCGCCGGCCACCAGGCCGGCCTGCCGCAGCCGCACGGCGATGGCGCGGGCGGTACGGTCGAGTTCGCCGTACGTCCTGGTGGTCTCGACGTCGAGATCGCCGTCGAGGAAGACGTAGCCCACCCGATCCGGCTCGTGCACCGCCCGCCAGCGCAGCAGCCACGCCAGGGTGGTCACCTCTCCGGCGCTGCCCGCATCCGGAAAATCGAACCTCGCCACAGTTGCCCCCTGCTCCACGAACACGCACGGATTCGACCCGAAACTACTTCTGAGCTGTTCATTCGTGGTGTCACATGAAGCAGGGATGGTTGCACCCACGGCGGCATCGCAAGCTCGACTCACTGACCATGAAAGGAGCCTCCACATGCGGTTCAACAGCCGGGTCACCGGCACCATGGACTCGCCGATCGGTGCGGCGTACGAGGCACTCGACCAGCGGACCGGCAAACGCGACCTGCTCGACCTGGCTCAGGCCGCGCCGCAGTACCCGACCGCGCCGGTCGTCGCCGACCGGCTCGCCGCGGTGGCCCACGACGCCCACGGCGGGGACTACACCGAAATCGCCGGGATGCCGCGGCTGCGGGAGGCGTTCGCCGCGGAGGTCTCCGGCGCCTACCGGGGCCGGGTGAACGCCGCGCAGGTGTTCGTGACGGCCGGCTGCAACCAGGCCTTCTGCCTCGCGGCATCGGCGCTCGCCGAGCCCGGCGACGAGATCATCCTGACCCTGCCGTTCTACTTCAACCACGACATGTGGCTACGCACCCAGGGCATCGTCCCGGTCCACCTCGAACCGGGACCCGACCTGATCCCGACGCCGGAGGCGGCCGAGGCGCTGATCACCGCGCGGACCCGGGCGATCGTGATGGTCTCGCCGGGCAATCCGACCGGCGTCACCGTGCCGCCGGAACGGATCGCCGCGCTCGGCGCGGTGGCCGCCCGCCACGGCATCGCCTTCATCCTGGACGAGACCTACCGGTCGTTTCGGGGCACCACCGAACCGGCGCACCACCTGTTCGCCGACCCGGCGTGGGACCGGACCCTGGTGAGCCTGCACAGTTTCTCCAAGGATCTCGCCATCCCCGGTTACCGCGTCGGTGCCGTGGTCGCGTCACCGGCGCTCGGCGTGCAGATGACCAAACTGCTCGACTGCGTGGCGATCTGCGCACCCCGGATCGGGCAGGAGGCGGTGCTGGCCGGTCTCGCCGAGGCCGGCTCGTGGCGCCAGGAACGGGCCGCCGAGGTGCACCTGAAGCAGCAGTGGTTCGCCGCGGCCATGGCGGACCGGCCGGGCGGGTTCGAACTGCTCTCGGCCGGCGGGTTCTTCGGCTGGGTACGCCACCCGTTCGCCGGGGTGCCCACCGCCGAGGTGGTACGCGACCTCGTCGTGGAGTACGACACCCTGGTCATCCCGGGCACCGCGTTCCTGCCCGACGACCGGGGCACGCTGCGCGTCAGCGTCAGCAACGCCGACCGCCCGGCGATCGTGGACTTCGCCGGGCGGCTCGCCGAGTTCGGGGCGACTCGGCCGGCTTCACTCAGTAGATGACGCGGTTGTCCGGAGCCGGCCGCCACGCGCGTGAGCCGCGCAGGTTGCGGGTGATGTTCAGCCGCTTGAGCCACCGGTCGGTGCCGTCGTAACGGGCGCGGAACGACTTGCGCCCGTGCACCGCCCGGAAGTTGTCGACGAAGACGAGATCGCCGGGGCGCAGGGCCACTCCCCGCATGTGCGTCTCGATCTGCTCGCACAGCCCGTCGAACGCCTTCGCCGAGCGGTCCGGCCAGCCTTCGGTCTTCATGTGGTACGGATCGAGCGCCATGTACGGGTCCTGCCGGTCGCCGAAGAGCACCGGACGCTTCTCCGGATCGTCGTTCCACGACTGGATGAGCGCGAAGCTGCGCTGCCGGAGACGGTCGATGACCGGATCACCTGTGGACACCGAGGTGTTCTCCGGGCGGTGCGAGTTGTCCGGCATCTGGGTGAACTCCGCCTCGTAGAGCGCCTCGGTGTCCAGCGCTGACCAGTCCAGGTCACCGGCGTCACAGATCACCGTCTCCACGTCGTCCGGGTTCTTCAGGCACATCAGCGCCACGTAGTCGCCCCGGCAGGGATGGAAGGCGTCCTCGGTGTGCCAGGACAGGTGCTGCAGGCTGTTCGAGCCGATCTCGTAGTTCTCGTGTCCCTTGATCGGGAGCACGTCGTGCATGATCCGCCCGTCCTGCTGGGTCGCCCAGCCGAACACGTCACCGAGGCGGGACCCGCAGAGCAGGAAGAAGATCTCCAGCGGAAAGGCCCGGGAGCCGTACTGGCTGTCCCGCCAGTGCTCCGGGGTCGGCCCGATGGTCTTCTCGTCGACGTCGAGACCGGACAGGAGGCAGACGGCCGACGGCTCACCGAGCCGGTACTCCTCGAGGAACGTCAGCAGCCGGGCCGGGAGTTGCCGGGCCAGCACCGGCGCCCGCCTGATCAACTCGGGATTCTCAATGGTGTCGTACGCCGCGGCGAGCTCGGTCAACATCGGTGCGAACTCGGCGTTCTCCTGCGGCGTCAGCGCGAGAGTGTGCACGCGCGTCTCCCTCCTGCTCTCAGCACCCGTTGACTCGGCAGTTTAGGAACGGCCGGCCGGTGCGCACTGGTCCCCATTAGAGGGGACGGTCGCACCGGCGCCGGAGTGCCTACTTTTCATTAGGACCCAACTGCTGGTGCCGATCCACGCCGTCGTTCCCGCGTGCGGCGACGTCCGAACGACATGCAGAGGACTTGACGAATGCCCGACATGGCAAACCTGACCGCGATGGAAGTCGATGCGCTCACCGACGTCGGCGGCGGCCTGAACCTCACCGACGGCCACGCCCGGTTGCTGCTCTCGCCGCAGCAGAGGGCGGTCGTCGACCGGATTCCCGACATGTTCGCCGAGGCGTCCCGGCGCCCGTACCCCGAGATCGAACGGGAGGCGCACACCGCGTTCCTGCACTCGATCGGGCAGCTCAGCGCGCCGGTCGGCACCGGGCGCATCCTGAGCTGCTACTCGTCGACGCTGGCCACCGACATCGTGGCCCGTGCCCTGCCGGCCGGCGCCCGGATCGCGGTGCTGCACCCCACGTTCGACAACATCGCCGACCTGTTCACCACCCGTGGCCTCACGCTGCAGCCGCTGTCCGAGGCCGAACTACTCGATCAGCAGTGGCCCGGCCCGCCGGTCCGCGCGATCATGCTGACCCACCCGAACAATCCGACCGGGCTGGTCACCCCCGAGGGGCACCTGCGCTCGCTCGCCGAACACGCCGCCCGCAACGGTCAGATCGTGATCGTGGACGCGAGCTTCCGCGGCCAGGTACGCGACGCCCAGTACGACACCTACGCGGTCCTGGACGCCGCCGGCGCCGACTGGATCGTCCTGGAGGACACCGGCAAGCTGTGGCCGACGCACGAGCTGAAGATCGGCATGCTCGCTTACAGTGAACGCAACGAGCTGCCCATCGAGCGGGCGTTCTCCGAGTCGCTGCTGTCCGCGTCGCCGGTGGTGCTGCTGATGGTGACCGCGCTGGCCGCGGACTGGGTCAACGGCGGATACGAGCGGGCCCGGGATCTGGTGTCGCGCAACCGCGCGGTGGTCCGCGACGTGCTCGGCGAGGTGGGACTCACCCTGGCCGATCCCGACTCGCAGATCAGCGTGGCCCGCATCGCGCTGCCCGCGAGCGGCCCCGACTCGGCTCTGCTCTACAAGGACCTGGTCACGCGCGGCGTCCACGTGCTGCCGTGCGGCCCGTTCCATTGGGCCGACCACGCCGCTGGGCTGCGCTTCATCCGGGTGTCGCTGGCCCGCCCGGCGGCCTCGGTCGACAAGGCCGCTCACACGCTGGCGCAGTCGTACCGGGAACTGTCCGCGCTCCCCGCGCTCTGACATGCACGCCGGCTCGGCTCGGTGGCTGAAACGGTTCGGCCGCACCGCGCCGTCCCGGATCCAGCTGTTCTGCCTGCACCACGCCGGCGGAGCCGCGGCGCTGTACCGGTCCTGGCCGCGGCTGCTGCCGGACACCGTCGCGCCGGTGGCGGTCCAGCTGCCCGGCCGCGCGGACCGGTTCGGTGAGTCCGCGTACGAGCGCATGGAGCCACTGGTCGGCGATCTGGTCGAGGTTCTCCGGCCGATGCTGGCGCAGCCGTTCGCGCTGTACGGCACCAGCATGGGCGCCCGGGTCGCGTGGGCGCTCTGTCACGCCCTGCGGGCGCAGGCGCTGTCGATGCCCCGGATCCTCTACGTGGCCAGCAATCCCGCCCCGCGCTCGGGGCGTGGCAGCTGGCATCCTGGCAAGACCGATGCCCAGCTCGTGCGGTTCCTGCACGAGCTGGGCAGTACGCCGTCCGAGGCCTTCGAGGATCCGGAGCTGCTCGGGCTCATGCTGCCCACGCTGCGCGCGGATCTGACGCTGCTCGACGAGTACGACGCCCGGCCGGCGGTCCGGCTCGACGTGCCGATCCGGGCGTTCGCGTCGCCCGCCGACACGGTGTCCACCGTCGAGCGTATGCGGGGCTGGCGGGACGAGACCTCAGCCGGGTTCACCCTGGACCTGGTGTCCGGTGGGCATCTGTTCGACTCGGTGGGTGTGCGCCAGGTGATCCGTACCATCACCGAGGATCTCACCGGCTGACCGGCCGCACCGCGCAGTGTGAAGCCCTGAGGCGATTCGCCTCAGGGCTTCACCGTGCTGTCCCCCGCCGCTCAGCCTTCGTCGGGCTTGCTGCCGCTGATCCGGTTGATCAGCGCGTCGAGCTGCGACCGGTCCACGCCGCCGGCGAGTGGGAAGTCCTGCCCGGACGGCACCGGCGCCGCAGCCGGTTCGGCTGCCGCCGGTTGCGGCCCGGCCTGGGTGGCCGGCTCCGCGGCGGCCGCCGCGACCGACGCGATCTCGGCGAGTTGCGCCACGGTCGGCTGCTCGAACAGGTCCAGCGGCGACAACGCGACCCCGGCGTCCTGGGCGCGGGCGACGACCTGGATCGCGAGGATCGAGTCGCCACCCAGCTCGAAGAAGTTGTCGTTACGCCCGACCACGGTCACCCCGAGGACACCCGCGACGATGTCGGCCAGCAGCTGTTCCAGGGGTGTCTCCGGCAGCACCAGCTCCTCGACCATCTCCGGGCGCTCGTCGCCGGGCGGCGGCAGCCGGTCGTGGTCGACCTTCCCGTTGGTGGTCACCGGGATCTTCTCGAGCTGGACGAACATCGACGGCACCAGGTACGGCGGCAGTTCGCGGCCCAGGAAGCGGCGCAGATCCGCGATGCTCAGCCGGATCCGGCCCTGCGCGACCACGTAGCCGACCAGCCGCCGGTCGTCCGCCGCACGCTCGTGGACGGTCACCACCGCCTGGGCGACCTGCGGATGCCGGCACATCGCCGATTCGATCTCGGTCGGCTCGACTCGCAGTCCACGGATCTTGATCTGGGTGTCCACCCGGGACCGGAACTCGAGGTTGCCGTCCGCGCGCTGCCGGACCAGGTCACCACTGCGATACAGGCGGCCGCCCGGGTGCGCCGGGTCCGGGTCGGCGATGAACCGTGCCGAGGTCAGCCCCGGCCGGCCCAGGTAGCCCCGGCCCACGCTCGTACCGCCGATGTACAGCTCACCGACCGCACCGACCGGCACCGGCCGCAGGTCGGCGTCCAGGATCCGCAGGTCGGCGAAGGGCAGCGCGGTGCCGATCGGCAGGTACTGCAGGTCCGCCTCGGACGCCTTGGCCGGCAGGCGGAAGAACGTCGAACTCACCGTGGTCTCGGTGATGCCGTACACGTGCATCAGCGGCACCCCGAGCCGCTGCCACATCGCCAGCCGCTCGGGCAGCACCCGCTCGGAGCCGACGATCACCAGCCGCAGTGAGCCGGGCAGTTCGGCGCCGGTGCCGTTGAGCTCGCGAACCCACTCGTGCCAGAACGCCGCGGGCAGCTCCATCACGCTGACCCGGCCGCGCTCCACCACGCTCGCCAGGTCGATACCCGGCCCGGTCTGGTCGGCGGGCGGGATGACGACCGCCCCACCGGCCAGCCAGATCGGGAAGAGTTCCTCGATGAGGACGTCGAACCCGGGCGACGCGAACTGCAGGAACCGGTCACCGGCGCCGAGCTGGAGCCGGGCGACGGTGTCGCGGGCGAACGCCACGAGCGACCGGTGCTCGATGACCGCACCCTTGGGCCGCCCGGTCGACCCGGAGGTGTAGACCACGTACGCGGCCGACCCGGGCGCGGGCACCGGTCCGGCGGTCCCGACGGCGAGAGCGCTGTCGGGCAGTTCCTCGATCAGTACGGCCTGCGCCGCCGATCCGGCCGCCAGTGCCGCGTGCTCGGCGGTGGTCACCACTACCGGGGCGCCGGCGTCGGTGAGCATGTAGGCGATCCGGTCGGCCGGCAGTTGCACGTCGATGGTGAGGAACGCGCCGCCCGCCTTGAGCACGCCCAGCACCGCCGCCGTCAGCCGGGGCGTGCGGTCGAGCAGGACGCCCACCACCGTCTCCGGGCCGACGCCGAGCCCGCGCAGGTGCCGCGCCAGGCGCTCGGCCTGCTGGTCGAGTTCGGCGTAGGTGACCTGCTCACGGTCACAGACGACGGCGGTCGCGTCCGGGGCCAGGGCGACCTGGGTGTCGAACAGCTCCAGAAAGCCCGGCCCGTGGTCCGCTGTCACCGGCGGGGCCTGCGCCGGCTCCTCGACCTGGAGCAGGTCGGCGTCACCGACGCGCAGGTCCGGCCGGGTGACCAGCTGGGCGAGGACCCGTTCCACCTGGCCGGCCAGCCCGACGATCGTCTCGTGGTCGAACAGTTCGGTGGAGTAGTGCCACTGGAGGTAGATCTTCCCGCCGGTGGCCTGTACCGCCAGGATCAGGTCGATCGGGATCGGTCCCGGGTCCATCACCTCCGGGCTGACCCGTACACCGGGCGCCTCCCAGACGTCGCCGATCACCCGCAGCACCGAGCCGGGCGCACTCAGCACGTTGATCATCATCTGGATGATCGGGGTCTGTGCGGCCTCCTTCGGCGCCAGTTCCTCGATCAGCCTGTCGAACGGCAGGTTCTGGTGGTCGAACGCGGACGCGACGACCTGCCGGGACCGGCGCAGCACATCGAGCAGGGTGTCGTCGCGGGTCACCCCGATCCGCAGCGGCAACGCGTTGGCGAAACAGCCGATGATCTCCTCGGTCTCGGACCGGACCCGGCCGGTGATGGCCGCACCGAAGACCAGGTCGTCCTGCTGGGTGTACCGGTGCAGCACGATCGAGCAGGCGGCCAGCAGCACCATCGAGATCGACGCGCCCTCGGTCTCGGCCAGCCGTTCCAGGGCCGTGGTGGTGTCCGGATCGAGAGCGGCGGTGTGGTGATGTCCGGCGAACGTCCGGCGGGCCGGGTACGGCCGGTCGTTGGGCAGCGCCAGGCGCGGCGGAATACCCTCGAGCGCCTTCTTCCAGTACTCGAGCTCGCCGGCCATCGTCTCTTCGTCGAGGTGTTCGCGCTGCCAGACCGCGAAGTCGCCGTACTGTGCCACCGGCGCCGGCAGGTTCGGTTCGAGGCCGGCCCGCAGCGCCGGGTACAGCAGCGCCACCTCCTTGAACACGATCGCCATCGACCATCCGTCGGAGGAGCTGTGATGGGTGCTGATCAGCGCCACGTAGACGTTCTCGGCGAGTTTCACCGCGGTGCACCGCATCCGCTGCGGATCGTCCGGCGCGAACGGGCTGGCCACCTCGACGTCGTACAGCCGGCGCACCTCCAGGCGCTGCGCCTCCGGGTCCAGGTGGGTGATGTCGACGACCGGGATCTTGATCGGGGTCACCGGATGCACCACCGCGTACGGCGTCCGGTCGATCACCTCGACCGTGGTGCGCAGCGCCTCGTGCCGCGCCATGATCTCGGTGAGGATCCGGCCGAGCAGGTCCAGGTCGGCGTCCTGCGCGGTGTCGCCCTCGATCCGCAGCGCGCCACTGATGTTGTTGGAGGGGCGGAACCGTTCCAGTGCCCATTCACGTTGCTGCGCGTACGACAGCGGGGTCGGTTTGTCGCGGTCCCGGGGCTGGATGGTGTCGGCCGCGCCCGGCCCGGCCGCGGCCGCCAGCGCCGCCACCCGCGATTCCAGCAGCGCCCGCTGTTGCGGTGAGAGAGCCGCGATCCGGCTCTGCACGTTGGTCATTGTCGGCTCCCGCTCGTTTCTCTGGGGTAGTCGGCCCGGGCAGTCGCGCGTCGCAGTTCGTCGGCGACTGCCCGGATTACCTGCTGGGTGCCGGGCGGGTCGAAGAAGTGCCCGCCGCTGATCACGTCCAGCGTGAAACCGCCGGTGGTCTCGGCCTGCCACTTGCGCATCCGGTCCGGCGAGCCCTCGGCGTCGTCGATGCCGGCGAACGCGTGAATCGGTGTCGGCAGCGGCGGCGCCAGCCGCTCGTGGTAGGAGTCGACCAGGGTCAGGTCGGCGCGGACCGCGGGCAGCAGGGCCGCGAGCAGCGCCGGTTCCGCGAAGATCTCGGGCGGCGTGCCGCCCATGTGACGCAGATAGGCGAGCACGTCGTCGTCGGACCACACGGCCCGGCCCTCCGGGTGCCCCGGCGCGGCGACGTTGGCCAGGAACAGCCGGACCGGCGGCGGCAGCCCTTCATCGCGCAGCCGGTGGGTGAGCGCCCAGGCCACCCGCGCGCCCATGCTGAGGCCGTAGAACGCGTACGGCTCTCCGAGCAGCGGCCGGAGCACCTCGACGAGCTGGTCGAGAAGCACCGGCATCCGGTCGACGGGCTGCTCCCGGAAGCGGTCGGCGCGGCCCGGCAGTTGCACCGCGACCGGTTCGACGCCGGCCGGCATCGACCGCGGCCAGTCCCGGTAGGCCGCGGCGGTGCCGCCGGCGTGATGGAAGCAGAACAGCCGGATGTCCGCGGGCGCCCGCCGGCCCGGTGACTTGAGCCAGCGTGTCCCGGACATCAGCGGGTGCTGAGCGGGCGCAGGTCGGTCCAGTGTTGCTCGACGTAGTCCAGGCAGGTCTGCCGGTCGTCCTCGGAGTGCACGATCCGCCAGCCGGCCGGGACCGCGAGGTGGCTGGGCCACAGTGAATGCTGCTCCTCATCGTTGGCGAGGACGAGGAACCGTCCGTCCGGGTCGTCGAAAGGGTTCATGACGCAGACTCCTTCTTCAGGTTGTGCACCCCGGTGTCCCGGCGGATCCGTTCGGGTGGGTAGACGTGACGTAGCAGCGGGCCGGTCATGGCGGTCGTGACCAGTGCCATGACGACCATCAGCGAATACAGGGACTGGTCGAGCACGCCGAGCTGCAGCCCGACGGTCAGGGCGATCAGTTCGGTGAGCCCTCGGGTGTTGAGCAGGATCGCCAGCACAGTGGCGTGGCGCGGCTGGACGCCGGTGGCCCGGGCGCCGAGGAACGCCCCGCCGAACTTGCCGCCGATCGCCACGAGCAGGATCAGCGCGAGTTCGCCGAGTGCGGTGGCGTCGGTACGCGACAGGTCGACCTTCATGCCGGCGACCGCGAAGAAGACCGGCAGCAGCAGCCACGCCGAGGCCCGGTCGATCCAGGGCACCGCGATCCGGCGCAGCGCCGCGGCGCCCTGACGTGGCATGGCGACGCCGAACAGGAACGCGCCGAAGATCTGGTGCAGGCCCATCCACTCGGTGGCCTGCGCCGAGAGGAAGAGCCCGGCGGCCACCGCGAGACCGACGCCGATCACTGCCGGGATGCTGTCGCCGGGGTGTCTCGCGGCGAGGCGGGCGAGCCAGGGTCGCAGGAACCGCAGCAGCAGGATCACGAACGGCACCACGAGCAGTACCCGCCACAGGTCGCCGCCGTCGCCGGCCACCGCGGCGACCACCGCCAGCATCGACCAGGCGATGACGTCGTCGACAGCCGCGCACGCCAGGGCGACCCCACCGATGGGTGTGTCGATCAGGCCCTTGTCGGTGAGGATCCGGGCCAGCACCGGGAACGCGGTGACCGCCATGGCCGAGCCGAGGAACAGCACGAAGGCGAGCCGGTCGTCGGTGGGGTGCCGCGACAGCAGATGCCAGGCCAGCAGCGCGCCGAGGCCGAACGGCAGGATCACCGAACTCGCCGACACCGTGGCGGCTATCCGGCTGTGGCCTCGGAGCAGGGCGTCGTCGAGGTGCATGCCGATCAGGAACATGAAGGCGGTGACGCCGACGCCGGCGATCAGGGTGAGTGCCGGTCGTACCTCGGCGGGAAACAGTGTCCGGGTCAGGTCGCCGCCGAACAGGGTGGGGCCGAGCAGGACGCCACTGAGGATCTCGCCGATCACCCGGGGCTGGCCGAGTTTCTGGGCCAGGGTCCCGAGCAGCCGGGCCACCACGACGATCATGGCCAGATCCAGCAGCAGGAACGCCACCTCGTCCACCTTCACCGGGTATTTCCTCTCCACCCCATGTGCGAGCACCAGGGCGGCATCGCCCGTTGCCGGAAACGCTAGGTGTGCACACGTTCACGGGTGCAGTCACCGGAACCAGCGACGGGGGCCCTGGCTGCGGGTGCCGTTAACTGGGGCGGCACCCGGACTGAGAAGGGAACGGCATGACATTCACGCCGACCAGTGACCGTGTGCCGCTCGTGGGCGACAAGCCGGATCCGGCGCCGGTGGTACCCGGGCTGGTGTGTTCTCAGGCGGCGTCCACCCCGGAGGCGGTCGCCGCCGAATCCGGGGGCGACCGGCTCACCTACTCCGAACTGCTCGTGCGGGCCGCTGGCCTGGCACGGTGTCTGCGCCAGGCCGGTGTCCGCCCGGGCGAACTGGTTGCGGTGGCCGTACCCCGTGGCCTTGATCTGTTGCCGGCGCTGCTCGGCGTGCATCTGGCGGGTGCGGCGTTCATCCCGCTCGACCCGCGGCATCCGGTGCAGCGCCTGGACCACATTCTCGGTGATGCCGGTGCCCGGGTGCTGGTGACCGCGGACGCCACCGGCTGCGCCGAACTGCGTGCGGAGCAACGCGTCCACCTCGACGAGGTGCCGGCCGGGTTCGACGGCGCGCAGTGGGCCATGCCGGGCCGGTCGGATCCGGCGTATGCCATCTACACCTCCGGCTCGACCGGACGGCCGAAGGGTGTGCTGGTGACGCACGGCGCGTTCGCCGACGTCGCCGCCTGGATGCGGGCCGAGACGGCGCTCGGCCGGGCCACGATCGTGCCCACGGCGACCACGGTCTCCTTCGACATCGCCCTGGTGGAGCTGTTCGTCCCGCTGACGACCGGCGCGCGGCTGCTGGTCGCCGGCGATGCCGAGGCAGCCGACCCGGCCCGTCTGCGGTCGCTGCTGGAACGCGGTGGCGCGCAGGTGATGCAGGCGACGCCGACGACCTGGCGGTTGTTGCTGCAGGCCGGTTGGGTGCCGCCGCCGGGTTTCACGGTTCTCTGTGGTGGCGAACGGCTGCCTGCGGATCTGGCCGCCCGGCTGCTGCGGGACGACGTGGTCCTGCATGACCTGTACGGGCCGACCGAGGCGACGATCTGGGCTTCGACGACGCGTTACCGCACCGGGTCGCCGTCCCGGTTCAGCCTGGTGCCGCGGACCGCCCAGCATGTGCTCGACGACTACCTGGCCCCGGTGGCCGAGGGCGAGTTGTACCTGGAGGGCGCCGGGCTGGCGGTCGGCTATCTGCGCCGGGCAGCGCTGACCGCGCAGCGGTTCGTCGCCGCGCCGGGCGGTGGCCGGTGGTATCGCACCGGTGACCTCGCGCAGCGGCATCCGGACGGCCGGATCGAGATCCTCGGACGGACCGACGATCAGATCAAGATCCGGGGCTTCCGGGTCGAGCCGGCCGAGATCGAGGCGGCCCTGGCCGGGCATCCGGCGGTCGCCGAGGCGGCGGTCCGGGCGTTCCACGATGCCGAGGCCCCGCGCCTGGTCGGCTATCTGCGAGCCGCCGGCCCGGACGCGCCGCCGCAACCCGCCGAGTTGCGGGCGCTGCTCGGCCGGACCCTGCCGGCGTACATGATCCCGGTGCAGTTCGTGGTGCTGCCGGACTTCCCGCGGACGGCGAACGGCAAGCTCGACCGGGCGGCGCTGCCCGCCCCGCAGCCGGCGGGGGCCGAGGTCGACGGCGCCGCCGACCTCACGGCACGGGTGGCCGCGGTGCTCGCCGGGGTTCTCGGGCATGACCAGATCGAGGCTCACCAGGACTTCTTCGGTGCCGGCGGTGACTCCATGCTCGCTGTCCAGGCGGTCCACCGGGTCAATGCGGATCTGGGCGCGGCGCTGCCGATCAACGCGCTGTTCGAGGAGCGGACCGCGTACGGGCTCGCCGGGCTGCTGCGTGACGGCGACGAGCCGGAGCCGCCTGTCGTGGCGGCCGCGGCGGGCACGGGGCGGCTGTCGTCGACGCAGTGGCGGCTGTGGCGGCATCAGCAGGTGGCGCCGCACAGCACCGCCTACAACGCGCCGATCGCGGTACGGCTACCGGAACCGTTCGACGGTCCGGCGCTGGAGGCGGCGCTGACCGGGTTGTTCGCCCGGCACGAGACGCTGCGTACCCGGTACGTGCCTGATGCGTCCGGCCGGCCGGCACCGGTGGTGGCACCTGCCGCGGTGACGTTGCCGCCGGTCGAGGACGGTGACCCGGCGGCGATCCTGGCGGCGGAGCTGGCGCGCCCGTTCGACCTGGGCGCGGCAGCGCCGGTGCGGATCCGGCTCGCCGGCGGTCCCAGCGGCCACGTGCTGATGCTGGTCGTGCACGAGATCGCCGCCGACGAACACTCTCGGGCCCTGATCGCTGCGCAACTGTCGGCCGCCTGCGCGGGCCGGGCGGTCGCCGCTCCGCTGCTGCGTGCCGCCGACCACGCGCAGTGGCAACGCGATCTGATGGCCGGCCCGGCCGGCGCCCGGCACCTGGAGTTCTGGCGGCGGACCCTGGACGGTCTCGATCCGGCCCGGCTGCGTACCGACCGGCCGCGGACCGCCGACCGGGACTGGCGGGCCGGCACCGTGCGGTTCGCGATCACCGCGGACGTGATGGGCAGGCTGCGCGACGCGGTGACCGCCCATGGTGTCACCGTCTCGGCCAGCCTGCTCACTGCTTTCCTCGTGGTGCTGTCCCGGCACGCGGACGGCACCGATCTGACCACCGGTGTCCCGGTCGACGGGCGCAGCCGGCCGGAGTTGGCCGAGCTGGTCGGCCCGCTGACCGACACGGTGGTGGTGCGGGCCCGGATCGGTGACCGGCCGGATTTCGCGACGCTGCTCGGCCGGGTCGGTGCGGCGGTGCTCGCGGCGGTCGGCCGCGCCGCCGTGCCGTACGAGGACATCGTCATGGCGGGTCTGGAAGGTGCGGAGGCGACTCCGGACCCGGCCCGGCATCCGCTGTTCGACACGATGTTCACCGTGAACGGCGTCGCCAGCCCGGCCGGTGTTGCGCTGCCCGATTCGCCGGGGGTGCGGTTCGACCTGTGTTGCCGGCTCGTCCAGCGGGCGGACGGCGGGCTGGACGGCCGCCTCGAATATGCCACTCAACTGTTCGACGCGACGACGATCGCCGGGTTCGCCGAGGACTTCACTGCCCTTGTGGGGCGCGTTCCCTCTCATCTGGAGTGACAAAGATGCGTACCGAAAGCCCGCACGGGCCCTACGACCCCTTCTCGTACGAGGTGCAGGAGGATCCATACCCGTTCTATGCCTGGATGCGGGAGAACGCGCCGGTTTATCACAACGCGGAGCGCGGCTTCTACGCGGTGTCGCGCTATGAGGACGTGTCCACCGTGCTGCGCGATCCGAAGCGGTTCACCAACCGCAACGGCATCTCGCTGGAGCCGTCGCTGTGGGGCCCGCAGGCGTACAAGAACGTGTTCTTTCTCGCTCTCGACCCGCCGGACCATGCCGCGCTGCGGAGCCTGACCGCCAAGGATTTCACGCCCCGGCATGTCGGCAAACGCACCGAACGTATCCGCGAACTGACCCGGCGGCGGCTGGACCCGCTGCTGGAGGCCGGGGACACCTTCGACTTCGCCGCCGATTTCGCCGCTGCGGTGCCCAACGACGTGGTCTGCGAGATGCTCGGGATCCCCGAGGCGGACTGGGACACGATCCGGTTCGACACCGACCTGCTCACCAAACGGGAGAGCGACTCCGACGAGCGGTCGCCGGAGACCCTGGCGGCGGCGTTCCGGCTGGCGACCTACTACGTGCACCTGGTCGCCGACATCCGCAAGCATCCGAGCGACAACCTGGTGTCGATCCTCTGCCAGGCGAACGTCAAGGGTGTCAAGCTGTCCGACTCGGAGATCATCGCCTTCATCTTCCTGATCGTCAGTGGCGGCAACGAGTCCACCGGGAAGCTGATCGGCAGCTCCTGGTATCACGGGTGGGCCATGCCGCAGGTGCAGCGGACCGGGCTCGGCGGCAGGTACGGCGACTGGCTCAACGAGACGCTGCGCTACGACAACTCCAGTCAGATGACCTCGCGCACGGCCACTGAGGACGTCGTCCTGCACGACACGCTGATCCCGGCCGGGAGCCGGGTGGTGGTGCTGCACGCGTCGGCGAACCGGGATCACCGGGTGTTCGAGAACCCGGACACGTTCGACATCGACCGGGACACCCGCAAGATGCTCAGTTTCGGAGCCGGACCACACCACTGTCTCGGCGGCGCGCTGGCCAAGGTCGAGATGGAGATCGTGCTGGAGGAGGTCGCCAAGGAGGTCGAGTCGTACGAGATCGACATCGCGGCCACAGCGCGGGTCCATTCGGCGCATCAGCGTGGCTTTCAGCATCTGCCCACCACCGTGAAGCGCCGCGGCAAGTCCGGCTGAGACAGGAGTTCTTGATGACGCACTCTTCCCCGCCCCGGACCCCGGTCGAGGAGACCATCGCCGCGATCTGG
The DNA here is from genome assembly GCF_040638175.1 of Actinoplanes sp. NPDC026670. Taxonomy (NCBI): domain Bacteria; kingdom Bacillati; phylum Actinomycetota; class Actinomycetes; order Micromonosporales; family Micromonosporaceae; genus Actinoplanes; species Actinoplanes sp. NPDC026670. Next base: position 101,532 of record NZ_JBEZXU010000028.1, on the reverse strand, counting down.
GCCGACGTGCTCGGCCACACGGACATCGGCGTCTTCGACGACTTCTTCGAGCTCGGCGGACATTCGCTGCTGGCGCCCCGGGTGGTCGCCCGGATCCGTAAGACGCTGGGCGTGCAGATCCCGGTGATGGATTTCTTCGACGGCCCGACGGTGGCGCAACTGGCGGTCGTGGTGAACGCCCGCTCGTCGGCGCAGCCGCAGGTGATCGGCCGGCGGGCGCCGGATGCGGCCCCGGTGCTCTCGTTCGACCAGCAGCGGCTGTGGCTGGAGAACCAGTTGTTGCCCGGTGCCGCGTACAACGTGCACGGCCGGCGCAGGCTGGTCGGGGCCGTGGACGTCGGCGCGCTGCAGGCGAGCGTCCGGGCGATCCTGGCGCGCCACGAGTCGCTGCGTACCCGCTTCCCGACCGTCGACGGCCAGCCGCAGCAGATCGTCGACGACGCCGACCCGCAGTGGCGGCTGGACGTGCGGGACCTGCGTGATCACGACGGTGACCGGGAGGCGGCCGCACTGTCACTCGCGGACGAGCAGGCCACCACCCCGTTCGACCTGGCCGAGGGTCCGCTGTTCCGCTGTCAGTTGATCCGTCTCACCGGCACGGTGCACGTGCTCAGCGTCACGATGCATCACATCGTGTCGGACGCCTGGTCGATCGGGCTGTTCGTGCGGGAGCTGTCCGCGCTGTACCAGGCCGGCGGCGACGCGGAGCGGGCCGGGCTGGCGCCGTTGCCGATCCAGTTCCGCGACTACGCGGTGTGGCAGCGCCGATGGTTGTCCGGTGACCGGCTCGAGAAGCAGCTCGACCACTGGCGCACCCATCTGGCCGGGGCACCGCCGACCCTCGCGCTGCCGACCGGCCGGCGGTTGCTGACCACGCAGGGCGGTGCCGCCGACACGATCCCGTTCGAGCTCACCGTCGACGAGACCACCGCGCTGCGCGGCCTGTGCCGCAAGCATGGTGTGACGCCGTTCATGACGCTGCTGGCCGGTCTGTCCACCGTGTTGAGCCGGTGGTCCGGGCAGTCCGACGTGGTGATCGGTGTGCCGCTGGCGAGCCGGGGCAACCCCGGTACCGACGCGATGATCGGGTTCCTGGTCAACACGCTGCCGATGCGGGTCCGGCTGGCTGACGCCGCGACGTTCGCCGATCTGCTGACCCAGGTGCGCCAGACCGCGCTGGACGGGTACGCCCACGCCGACGCGCCCCTGGACACGCTGGTCCGGGAGGCGCAGGCGACCCGGGATCCCCGCCGCACTCCCCTGTTCCAGGCGGTGCTCAACGTGATGGGCGCGCCCGAGGTCGAGCAGGTCACCGGCATCGAGATCCAGGCGATGGACGACACCCCGGCGGTGCCCAGCAAGTTCGACCTGGCACTGATCGCCAAGGAGGTGCACGGCGCGCTGCAGCTGCAGTTGTACTTCAACGGTGGCCGGTTCCCGGCGTCGGTGATGCGCCTGCTCGCCGGACAGCTCGCCGTCTTCCTGCGCGGCGTGCTCGACGATCCGGCCCGCGGGCTGCTGGACTACCCGCTCGAACCCGTCCGGCAGCCGCAGCCGGCGGTCACACCCCCGGCGGTGAGCCTGGACCTCGCCCGCCACGGCGGCCGGATCGCGGTGATCGACGACGCCGGCGGCTGGAGTTACCGGTGGCTCGACGAGGCGGCCGGGCGGGTCGCCGCCGAACTCGGTGCGCGGGGTGTGGGTTCCGGCGACCATCTCGCCGTCGTTCGGCGCCCGGTTGCCGCGTTCGCCGCCGTGCTGCTGGGCTGCCGGCGGGTGGGCGCGACGTTCGCGGTGGTCGAGCCGGAGAGTGTGGTGCCGGCGGCGTACCTCGGTGCGAAGCTGTTGCTCGACGTCGGGTCCGGTGCCGCGGACGCGGTGGACCTGAGCGAGGTCCTGCCCGCGGGCAGCCCCACCGCGGTGGGCGGGGACGGCGACCGGTACGCGGTACTGTCCGGCGCTCCGGGTCACCGGACTGCGGCACTGGTCGAGGCACTCACCGCGGGTGCCGCGCTGGTGCTGTCGGAGGTCCCGCTGAACGGTGATGTGGCCGGCTGGCTACGCGAGCACGGGATCACCGCCGCCTACCTGAGCCCGCCGGTGCTGCGCGCTGCCGCGTCGGCGGCCGAGCCCGGCGTTCCCGGCTTGCGTGACGTGTTCGTGGAGAACACTGGCGAGTTGCTCGCCCACGACGTCACGGCTGCGGTCCGGCTGGCGCCGCAGGGCCGGTTCGTGTCGCTCTACCGGATCGGTGCCGACGGTGTCCCGCTGGCCCGCTACGAGGTGCCGGCCGGCTGGCGGCCCGACGAGGCGCCGCTGCGGGTGCCGCTCGGCGTCGAACTACCGGGTGTCCCGGCGTCGCTGCGGCATGCGGGCGGGCAGCCGGCGGCGGTCAACGAGGTGGCTGGGCTGCATTTCGGCACGCACGACACCGGCGATCTGGCCCGCCGGTCACCGGACGGGACGCTTGCGTTCGTCCGCCGGGTGGATGCGAGCCCGCTGATCGACCTGGCCGAGACCGTCGGCGCCTTGCGAGACCTGCCCGGCGTCCACGATGCCGTGGTCGTCGAGGAGCTCGGGCCGGACGGGGAGACGGTTCTCGCCGGTTACCTGACCGGGCCCGAGCCCGGCGGTCCGACCGTCGGCTTGCGCCAGCAGCTGCTGCTGCGGCTGCCCGGCTTTCTGATCCCGGCGCGGCTCGTGGTTCTCGGCCGGTTGCCGCTCACCGCCGACGGCGCCTACGACCTCGACGCTCTCGGCGATCAGGACGCGACCACCGGGCATGGCGACTACGTCGCGCCGCGCACACCGATGGAACGGCAGCTCATCGAGATCCTCCAGGAGCTGCTCGGGCTCGAGCGCATCGGCATCCACGACAGCTTCTTCGAGCTCGGCGGCTTCTCGCTGCTGGCGACCCAGCTCACCACCCGCATCCGGGAGCAGTTCGGGGTGGAGCCGTCGCTGCGTGACGTGTTCGAGTCACCGACCGTGGACGAGCTGGCCCAGCTGATCGTGCGGACCCAGTTCACGCTGACCGGCGCCGACGGCCTGGAGGCGCTGCTCGACGAGATCGTCTCCGCCGAGCCAGGGCGCGGGTGACAGCCGTGGACACCGACCCGCTCATCGCGCTCGGCGACACCCGCTGGCGGCTGTGGCGCGAGTCCTGCCTGCGTGGGGCCGGTTTCCCGGCCGATCGTCTCGCCGAGATCTGCGACGAGGAGCTGGCCACGGCGGCGGATCTGCTGGACGACGCCACGCCCGGCACCCGTGATCAGTACCTCAAGGTGTTCGCCGCCGCGGCCGACCGGCTCACCGCGGCGATCCGCCGTACCGCCGGGGAGAGCTCCTTCCGGGAGGCGGTGACCTGGCAGAACCCGGCGCTGATCCGCGACTGCCTGGACAAGGCGGTAGCCGGTGAGCCACGCAACGTCCGCGGCCGCGGGCACGAGCAGACGATCGCTACCTACCTGCAGCGGTACACGCTCAAGAACGACACCGTCGGCTTCTTCGGGCCGGTCGGCTGGGCCCGGATCGGGCCGGAGGACTCCGGGGTCACCGCGCAGCCGGGGCCGGAGCTGCTGGCCGGCCGGACGGTGTATTTCGAGAGCTGGGCGATCGACGCGGTCGCCGACGCGATAGCCGCACGCCCCGAGGTGTGGCCCTGGCTCCGGCCGCGGGTGTCGCCGTCGACCGTGATGGTCGGCGCGACCGTGCGGCTGCCGTTTCGCCGACCCGTCAGTCTGAGCCCTGCCGAGGTACGCGTGCTGGGGCGCTGTGACGGGCGGCGCAGCGTCCGGGACCTGGCCGGCGATCCACTGGACCCGGCCGTGGTGGGCGCGCTGCTGCGGCTGCGGGACCTGGGTGTGGTGCGCATCGATCTGGGTGTGCACCTGGTGCCGTGGCCGGAACACGAACTGCAGGACCGGCTCGACACGATCGGCGACCCGGTGGTCCGCGCGGCGGCCCGCGAGCCGGTGGACGCGATGATCCGCGCCCGTGACGCGTTGTCCGCCGCCGGCGGTGACCCGGATCGGCTGTTGCATGCCATGGAGCAGCTGACGGACCTGTTCTCGGCTCTCACCGGCCGGGCCGCGACCCGCCGTTCGGGCGCCACCTACGCCGGGCGGACCCTGGTCTACGAGGACACCACCCGCGCCGGTGAGGTCCGCGTGGGCCGCAGGGTCACCGACACGCTGGCGTCGTCGCTCGGCCCGATGCTCGACAGTGCGGTGTGGCTGGCCAACACCGTCGGGCGGCGGTACGAGGCCAAGGCCCTGGCGGTGTTCGACCGTGAGGTGGCCCGCACCGGCCGGCCGACGATGCCGCTGATGCAGCTGCTGACCGCGGTCATGCCGGAACTCGCCCGGCTCGCGGCCGGTGGCGCCGGTTCGGAGATCGTCGACGAGGTCGAGGCGGAGCTGCAGGAACGCTGGCGCCGGGTGATCGGCCTGCCGTACGAGGCGTTCGGCAGCACCCGCGCCCACCACGTGACCGGCGCGGAGATCGCCGAACGTGCGGCACGGGAGTTCGCCACCACGGCGCCGCTGTGGAGTAACGCCCGCACGCACGCGCCCGACCTGATGATCGTCGCGTCCGGCCCGGAGGCGCTCGCCGCCGGTGACGTCGACTTCGTGCTCGGCGAGCTGCACGCGGCCACGAACACGCTGGAGACGACGTTCTTCCTCCAGCGGCATCCGGAACCGGACCGGCTCGTCGCGGCGGCGTCAGCGACCGGGATGACCAGCCGGTTCTTCACCGTCCCGCGGCTCGACTCGCCGCAGACCACGACCCGGATGTCACGCGCCGCCGAGCTGATGTTGCCCGGTTACACCTACATGTGCATCGGCGCCGAGACGTTCGTGCCGCCGGCCGGTGCCACCGTCGTGTCGGTGCTCGACCTGGTCGCCGAACGCGACGGCGCGCAGCTCGTGGTGCGGCACCGGGCCGGTGGTGCGCAGCGGTACCGGTTCCTGGAGGTCATCGGCGAGCCGCTGTCGGTGATGGCGTCCAACGCGTTCCATCCGTTCGGTGGTGGCCGCCACCGGCCGCGCATCACGATCGACCGGCTGGTCGTCGGCCGGGAGTCGTGGACGCTTCCTGCGTCCGGTGCGCCATGGGCGTTCGTCAAGGACGAGAAGATGCGGTACGCCGGCGCCCGGCGCTGGCGTACCGCGAACGGCCTGCCGGAACGGGTCTTCGTGCGGGTGGATGTGGAGAAGAAGCCGATGGCGTGCGACTTCCGCAGCCTGCCGCTGGTGAACCTGCTGGCCAAGTCGATCCGGCGGACCGCCGAGTCGGGTGCCGGCGAGGTCACGGTCACCGAGATGCTGCCCGACGCCGACCGGCTCTGGCTGCGCGACGCCGGCGGCCGCGGCTACACCGCCGAACTGCGCATCATCGCGGTCGCTCCGCAGTGACCGCACCCCTGCTGAGGCCATCCCGGGTGGGGTGGCCTCAGCGGCGGGTGACCTCGGTGGGCAGGACCGCCCAGCCGCGCTGGTGCGGCGAGTGGATCGCCCGGGCGTTGTCCAGGTCGACGTCGTAGTCGCTGATCAGCCGGCCGGCCTCCTCCAGTGCCACGGTGAGTTCCAGCCGGGCCAGTGCGGCGCCCAGACAGAAGTGCGGTCCGTGTCCGAAGCTGATCAGTGCACTGGTGTCCCGGTCGAGGTCGAACCGGTCCGGGTCGGGGAACACCGCGGAGTCGCGGTTCGCCGCGGCGGGCAGCAACGCGACGCGGGCGCCGGCCGGCACCCGGGTGCCGTGGATCTCGGTCTCCCGGGTGAGGGTACGGGCCATCATCTGGCTCGGCGAGTCGTACCGCAGGGTCTCGTTGCCCCAGTCCACGGCGCGCCCGTTCAGTCCCGCGCGAGCGACGTCCGGCAGTCTGCGGCCGTGGTGCCAGGCCAGGCCGATCTGCTTGCCGGTCGACTCGTTGGTGGCGCTGACCATCAGGAACAGGAACGCCACGAGCTGCGAATCGGTGAGTGGTTCGCCGTCGACCCGGGCCGCGATCATCGCGGACGTCAGGTCGCCGGCCGGGCGCCGCCGCCGCTCGTTGATCAGGGTCACGTACTGCATGGCCAGCCGGAATCCGGCCGCGATGGTCTCGGCGGAGCGCACCTCGACGCCGTCCTCGCAGTGGTTGAGCAGGTCGTTGTCGGCCCGGATCCGGTCCCAGTCGGCAGGTGGGATGCCGACCAGGTCGCACATGATGTCGTTGGGTACGGCGGCGGCGAACTCGCCGGCGAAGTCGAACGATCCACGTTCCACCAGCGGCAGCAGTCGTGCCCGGGTCAGCTCCCGGACCCGGGGCTCGGCGGCGCGTACCCACCTGGGTTTGAACGTCTCGCCGAGCAGTCGCCGCATCGCACCGTGGTCCGGCGGGTCCATCGCCAGGAAGAAGCTGGTCTTGACCGCTTCCGGCCCCCACAGGTCGGGTTCCAGCGAGATGCCGTTGCGGTTGGAGTAAAGCCCCGGGTTGCGCAATGCGGCGAGCACGTCCTCGTACCGGGAAAGCGCCCAGAAGTCACGCTCCTCGTTGCGGTACAGCGGCGCGTTCTCCCGCATGTACGCGTACGTCGGATAGGGGTCCTCGTGAATCGCATAGGAGAACGGGTCGTAGACGGGTCCCATCGGCTCAGCGTAGGACGGTGCCGGGCGGTCGCCGATCACCGCTTTATGGGACGCGGACGAGCCCCGGCCGCTGGTTATGTTGCTGCCCATGGTGGACCAGAGCGTCAGTGCTGAGCTGACCGATGTCATCTGCGCAATCGTCGCCGCGGTCGGCGACACCGAGTGCCGGCCGGACACCAGCCTGCCGCACCTCGGCCTGGACTCGCTGGGCGCCGCCGAGACCGCCTCGGTGGTCGCCGACGCGCTGGGCCTTGCGGTGCCGCTGGAGACCATTCTCGGTGCATCGACCGCCGGTGCCGCCGCCGACATGCTGCTCGCCCGGTGGGCGGCCGACGGGCATACCGCCGACGAGGTGCGGGCCCGGCTGAAGTCGGTCGCCGACGGGTCGGCGGTCCACTGATGGACAGCGCCCTGGCGCAGCGGCTGGTGCACCGCTGGCGTACCGGCACGACCGAACCGCCCGCACCGCCCGAATCGGGCGAGCCGGCCGGGCTGTCCACCATCCAGCGTGGGGTGGTGGTGTTCGAGCGGCTGCAGCCGGGCACCGCGGTGTTCAACCTCGCCTTCGCGGCCCGGCACGCCGGGCCTCTGGACGAGGCACGTTTCGACACCGCTCTCGGCACGCTGGCGGCCCGGCATCCGGCGCTGCGGGCCCGGATCACCGGTGCCGACGTGCCGATCCGGACGACGGCGCCGCCCGCGCCGCTGCGGGCTGTCTGGGTGGACCTGCGGCACCTGCCGGAAGCCGACCGCGACGCCGCCGCCCGCGCGCACGCCGACCGTGCCGCGGCCGAACCGTTCGACCTCGACGGCATGCTGGTACGGGTGCACGGCTACCGGCTCGCCGACGACCGCCGGCTGCTGCTGTTCCTCGCTCATCATCTGGTCTGCGACGGGATCTCCATGCAGGTGCTCCTGGACGAGATGGACGCCGCCTACCGGGGTGAGCTGGCCGGCACGATGCCGGATGCGGTACCGGCACCGGCGGACCCGTCCGCGCTCGACTTCTGGCGCGCGCACCTGGCCGGGGTCGCCGAACTGGACCTGCCCGCCGACCGGCAGCTTCCGGCGCGGCTGAGTTTCACCGCCGGTTCGGTGCCGTTCGCGCTGCCTGACGAGGTGGTCGGTGCCGCCGGGCGGCTGGGCCGGGACGAGGGCGCCACCCTGTTCATGGTGTTGCTCGCCGCATACCAGTTGTCGCTGGGTGAGCAGAGCGGGCAGACCGATTTCGTGGTCGGCGTGCCCGAGGCGGGGCGGTCCGGGCCCGGTCAGCACCGTCTCGTCGGGTTGCTGGCCGACATGCTCGCGATCCGCGCCGACCTCAGCGGCCGGCCGACGTTCCGTGATCTCGTCGGCCGGGCCCGGGCCACCTGCCTGGCGGCCTTCACGCACCGCGGGGTGCCGCACGAGGACGTGGTGGCCGCGCTCGGGCCGGGACGCCGGCTCGACACCACCCTGATCCAGGCCGGTTTCGTGCTGCACGGAGAGCGGGCCGGCGCGACGCTGGCCGGTGCCGTCCTGGAGCCTGCCCCGATCAGCCGGCCGGGGCTGCGGCACGCCGTCGAGGTGCACCTGTGGCGTGAGCACGGGAGCCTGCGGGGCGTGTGGGACTACAGCACGCAGCGGTACGAGCCGGCGACCGCGGCCCGGATGGCGGCCCAGTTCGTGCGGCTGCTGACCCGTGCGCTCGCCGAACCGGACCGGCCCGTCGACCAGCTCGACCTGCTCGCCGACGAGGACCGGGCGCTGCTGGCGCAGTGGGGCAACGGCCCGGCGCTGGACGGCCCCGCGACGACGCTGACCGCGCTGTTCGCCGCCCGGGTGGCCGAGAACCCGGACGCGGTCGCCGTCGCCGACCGGTGGCGCGAACTGACGTACCGGCGCCTCGACGAACGCTCCAATCAGCTGGCGCGGCTGCTGCGGGGGCGGGGTGCCGGGCCGGGATCGATCGTCGGGATCCGGCTGGCCCGTACCGTCGACCTGGCGGTCGCGATGCTCGGCATCCACAAGGTGGGCGCCGCCTACCTGCCGCTGGATCCCGCGTATCCGGCCGACCGGACGGCGTACATGCTGGACGACAGCGGCGCCGGCATCGTCGTCACCGCAGACGAGACGGCCGCACTGGACGTCTGGCCGGCCGACCCGGTTGCGGAGGTCAACACCCCGGACAGCCTGGCGTACGTGCTCTACACCTCCGGGTCGACCGGGCGCCCCAAGGGCGTACTGCTGACCCATCACAACGCCACCGCGATGACGCGGTGGGCGCGGCGCCGGTTCACCGCCCACGAGCTGTCCCGGGTGCTCGCCTCGACGTCGATCTGTTTCGACGTGTCGGTCTTCGAGTTCTTCGCGACCCTCTGCGCGGGCGGCACGGTCGTCGTGGTCGACAACGCGCTGAGCCTGCTCACCGAGCAGCCCGCCGTGACGTTTCTCAGTGCCGTGCCCACCGCGGTGCGGGCCCTGGCCGAGGCCCGGGCGATCCCGCCGTCGGTCCGGGTGGTCGGGCTCGGTGGTGAGGCGGTCACCGGCACGATCGTCGACGACCTCTATGCGATCGGGACCATCGAATCAGTGATCAACCTGTACGGGCCGACCGAGGACACCACCTACTCGACGTCGGCGACGCTGCTGGCGCGGGAGCAGCCGCCACCGATCGGCCGGCTGCTGCCCGGCGGGCGCGGATATGTGCTGGACCGTGCGCTACGGCCGGTCCCGCCCGGCGCGGTCGGCGAGTTGTACCTGGCCGGTGCCGGGCTCAGCCGCGGGTACGCCGGCAACAGTGCGCTGACGGCCGCCCGGTATCTGCCCGACCCGTTCACGTCGATGCCGGGTGAGCGCATGTACCGCACCGGTGACCTGGCCCGGTTCCGGGCCGACGGGGCCCTGCTCTACCTGGGCCGGCGCGACTTCCAGATCAAGATCCGCGGACAGCGCATCGAACTGGGTGAGATCGAGACCACGCTGCAACGCCACCCGGGCGTACGGGAGGCGGTGGTCACACTGCACGACAACCGGTTGATCGGCTACCTGTCCCCACCGGACGTGGATCTCGACGACGTCCGCGCCCACCTGCGCAACACTCTGCCGGTGGTGATGGTGCCGAGCCTGTTGATCGCGCTGGACGCGCTGCCGCAAACCCCGAACGGCAAGGTGGACCGGCTGGCGCTGCCGGTACCCCAGGCACCGGCCACGACCGGCGGCGGCACCCTGCGGGGACCGGACGAGGAACTGGTCGCCGGTGTCTGGCGCGACGTCCTCGACGTCGAGGCGGTGGGCCGCGACGACGACTTCTTCGACCTGGGCGGCGACTCACTGCTGGCCGGTCAGGTACTCAGCCGGCTACGGGAGCGGGCCGGCGGTGGGCTCTCGCTCCGGCTGATCTTCGAGCACTCCCGGCTGGCCGACCTCGCCGCCGCCCTTCCGCCGCCGGGTGACCCGGCACCGGAGCAGCCGTCCGCGGTCACCCCGCGTTCTGCCGGGGCTGCCCCGGTGCTCTCCTTCGACCAGGAACGGATGTGGCTGGAGAGCATCAGCGGCCGCAACGTCGCATACAACATCCACGGCCGGCAGTGGCTGGACGGCCCGCTGGACGTGGCCGCCCTGCAACTGTCGATCGGGGCGATCGTCGCCCGCCACGAGAGCCTGCGAACCCGTTTCCCGGTCGTCGACGGTCGCCCCACCCAGCAGGTCGGCGACCCCGATCCGGGCTGGCGGCTGCCGATCCTGGAGGCCGCCAGTGCGGCCGACGCCGAGGCGCTCGCCGATGTCCAGGCGCGGGTGTCGTTCGACCTCGCGGCCGGCCCGCTCTTCGCCTGCCTGCTGGTACGCACCGGCGACGACAGCCATCTGCTGTCCTTGACGATCCACCACATCGTCTCGGACGGCTGGTCGGTCGCTCTGATCCTGGGCGAACTGTCCGCCCTGTACGCGTGCGGCGGCGACCCGGACGCCGCCGGCCTGCCGCCGCTGGCCGTCCAGTACCGCGACTACGCCGTCTGGCAACGCGACACGCTCGCCGGCGACCGGCTGGCCCGGCAGGTCCAGCAGTGGCGCGACCGGCTCGCCGGCGCCCCGGAGGCGATGCTGCTGCCCCAGGCGCGGCGGCGGTCGCCGGCACCGGCCGGTACCGGCGGCCGGGTCCGCGCCACGTCACAGCCCGGCGACGCGGCGGCGCTGCGGCGGCTGTGCCGCGAGCACGACGTCACCGCGTTCATGGCGGTCCTGGCCGCCTGGAGTGTGGTGCTGCACCGCTGGTCCGGTCAGGACGACCTGGTGATCGGTGTGCCGGTGAACACCCGCAGTGGTGCGGCCGGCACCGAACCGCTGGTCGGGTTGTTCGTCAACACGGTGCCGGTCCGGATCGACGCCGGTGGTGACCCGCCGTGGACGGAGTTGCTCACCCGGGTCCGCCGGGCCGCCCTGGACAGCTACGTCGGCCACGGCGAGACCCCGTTCCACGTGCTGGTCCGCGAGTTGGGGGTGGTCCGCGACCCGTCGCGCACGCCGGTGTTCCAGGTGATGCTCAACATGATCGAGGCCGCCGACCGGCTGTGGCGGCTGCCCGGGCTCACCGCGCGGACCCCCGAGCACCCGCCACAGCCCGGGAAGGTCGACATCAGCCTCGACGTGCTGCACGACGACGGTGAGCTCACCTTCGACCTGTCGTATCACGCCGGCCGGTACGACGCGGCGACGATGCGCGCGCTGCTCGGTCAGGTGCAGGCGGTGCTGCGTGCCGGGGCCGCCGATCCGGGCCGGCCGGTGCGGGCCTTCGACCTGGCGCCGGCCGGCATCGCGCCGGCCGCCGTACATCTGACCCCGGCGCGGCTGCGGGCGTCGGCCGGGCCGTTCCCGCCGGCCGTCCGGCAGGTCTTCGTCCACCATCACGGCGACATGCTCGCCCATGACGTGGCGCTGGCCCGGCGGCTCGCCCCGGCGGCCACCGTGGTCGCCCTGTTCCACTCCCGCAACGCGAGTGGGCCGGCCGGGGTGCACATCGTCCCCGAGACGTGGTCGGCACGGACCGCGCCGATGCGGGTGCCGATCGGTGTCGTCGGCGATCCCGCACCGCTGCTGGCTCCGGGTGAGACGGGTGCGCTGGCGACCGGCGAGCCGGTGCGGCGCCGGTTCGACGGCGAGTTCGAGTACGCTGCGCCGCTCGACGACCCGCTCGAGACGGTCGCCGCCCTGCTGGACCTGCCGGGCGTCACCGACGCTGCGGTCGCCGTCCGGGACGGGCAGGGCACGGTGGCGTACGTGACGGGCACCGCCCTCGACCTCGGGCGCATCCGCCAGTACCTGGTCAAGAATCTGCCGGAGTATCTGGTGCCGGACCGGGTGGTCCCGGTCGCCCGGTTCCCGCTGACCGGCGCCGGCCACCACGACCTGGCAGAACTGGCGTGACACAGACGAACCGCGCGCCCCGCGATGTCCGGGGCGCGCGGTTCGTTCGGGTCACCGGCGGATCAGCTGCTCCACCGCGGCCAGTCCCGCGGTCAGTTCCTCGGTCGTCCCGCCGAAGCCCAGCCGCGCGTAGCTCGCGAAGGCGTCACCGAAGCAGGAGCCGGGGACCAGCAGCACCCGGTGGCGCTGGGCGAGTTCGTGGCACAGCCCGGTCACGTCGGGCCGGCCGAGGAACTCCACGAACGTCGAGACACCACCGTCCGGCGGGTTCACCCGGACCAGGTCCGGCAGGGTGCCGGCCCACTCCAGCAGCCGGCGGCGGTTGGCCGAGGCGTGCGCGTGCTGCAACTTGACGATCTGGTCGGCGTGGCGCACCGCCAGTTCGGCGAAGAACTCCAGCACCGGCGACACGTAAAGGGCGATGTAGTCGCGCAGGATCGCGGCCCGGGCCAGCAGGTCGGGCGGTGCGATGCACCAGCCGACCCGCAACCCGGCGAGCCCGTAACTCTTGGAGAGGGTGCCGAAGCAGATCGTCTTGTCATATCTGTCGTACGGCAGCCGCAACGGCGCACCGGTGTAGGTCATCTCACCGAACGCGTTGTCCCACACCAGCCACGCACCCGCCTCGCGGGCGATGGCGATGATCTCGTCCTGTTCGGCGGCGGTGACGCTGACGCCGGTCGGGTTGTGCGGGAAGTTCACCACGATCATCTTCGGCCGGCTGCGTGCCAGCTCCCGCAGCAGCGCGATGTCGGGCCGGAACCCTTCGCCCGCCCGCAGCGGCCACCGGGTGATCCGGCAGCCCCGCCAGCCGGCGATGTCGTGCAACTGCTGGTAGGCCGGGTCGACGACGATGATCTCGTCGCCGGGTTCGACGGCGAGGTGCATCATCAGGTAGATCGCCTCGCTGGAGCCGTGCGTGACCATCACCGGGTCGACGTCCCCGCCGGTCCAGCGGTTGGCGAGGGCTGCGCGCAGGCCACCGCCGCCGTAGCTCTCACTGTCTCGGATGATCATGCTGCCCAGGTCGGCCAGGTCGGCGCCACCGATGGCGAGCAGTTCGGTCATGGACAGGTCACGTACGCCGCTGCTGCCGATGTCGTGGTCTACCTCGTGGTAGTAGCTGCGCATCCAGGCTTCGAGCCGTGCGACAGCGATGTCCATGGCGCACCGTCCTTCCCGTGTGATCCCTGCGGGCGACGCTACCGAACGGCTCTATGGCCACGACGTCACGTGAACACGGCTCATCCGCAGTGACCGGACCCGTCGTAGCGTCGCCTCGTGGACGGCGGCGAGGGAGTCAGGATGAGCACCCAGGACATCGAGGACATCTACGAGTTGTCGCCGCTGCAACAGGGCATCCTGTTCCACACGCTGTACGCCGGCGACGCCGACATCTACGTCAATCAGCGCAGCTTCTACGTCGACGGGCCATTGGACGTCGACACGCTGCTGCTGGCGTGGGAGCAGACCACTCGCGCGCACACGATCCTGCGGACCTCGTTCCACTGGGAGGACCTCGACAAACCCGTCCAGGTGGTGCACCGCGACGTACCGTCGAACATCACCCGGCACGACTGGTCCGGTCAGGCCGACCAGCAGCAGCGTTTCGACGAGCTGCGGGCCGAGGATCTGACCACCGGATTCGACCCGGCGGTCGTCCCGCTGCAGCGGTTGCACCTGGTCAAGTTCGACGACCGCCGGCACGGTGTGATCTGGACCAACCATCTGCTGCTGCTCGACGGCTGGTCGGTGCCGATCTTCCTGAACGACGTCCTGCGCCGCTACGCGCACCTCGCCGCCGGCACCCCGCCTCCGGAACCGGCGCCGCCGTACCGTGACTACATCGCCTGGCTGCAACGGCAGGATCTGGATGCGGCAAAGGACTTCTGGACCCGTAGTCTGTCCGGCCGGGCCGGGTCCGCCGCGCTGGCGCCGCTGCTGCCCCCGGACCCCCACGGCACCGAGGGCACCCTCGACGAGCGGACGGTGCGGCTGTCCGCCGACGTCGAGTCCCGGCTGCGGGCCAAGGCCGCGAGGCATCAGGTCACCCTCAACACCCTGCTGCACGCCGCCTGGGCGCTGGTGCTGCAGCGCTACAGCGGTGCGAGCGACGTCATGTTCGGTGTCACCAGCGCGGGTCGCCCGCCCGAGGTACCGCGCGTCGACCGGATGATGGGGTTGCTCACCAACACTCTGCCGGTTCGGGTGACGGTGCCCGACGACGGCGACGTCGGGCCGTGGCTGCGCGAGATCCAGGCGGGCTACACCGCGGTGCGCCGCTACGAGTACAGCCCGCTCGCCCAGATCAAGCAGTGGATCGGCGCGACCGGCACCCAGCCGCTGTTCAACAGTCTGTTCATCTTCGACAACTACTCACTGGACGTGAGCGGCGACGGTCTGGGCGGGCTGCTGTCGGTGCGCCCGGTCGACACGATCGAGAAGACGAGCAACCCGCTGGTGCTGACCGTCACCCCGGAACCGCATCTGGCCCTGCGGATCCACTTCCTGCGCGAACGGTTCGTCCCGGGTGCGGCCGACGAGATCCTCGGCTGCTTTCAGGCTGCGCTCGCCGGACTCGCCGACCACGACCGGATCGCCGGGGCCGCCGCGGCACTGCCGGCGGTCTGCGCCGAGCAGGGCCGGGTCGTCGACTATCCGGACGCGGGCGCGACGTTGCCCGAGCTGATCGAACGGCAGGCGGCCGCGACCCCGGATGCGGTCGCCGTCGTGACCGACGAGCCCGTCCGGTACGGGGAGTTGCTGGACCGGGCCCGGCAGGCCGCGGCCGCGCTCGGCGCGCTCGGGGTCACCGCGGGTGACGTCGTCGGGATCTGTGCCGAGCGGTCGCTGGACATGGTGACCGGGATTCTCGGCGCGATCTTCGCCGGGGCGGCGTACCTGCCGCTCGACCCGTCCCTGCCTGCGGCCCGGCTGGCGTTCATGATCGACGACGCCGGTGCCCGCGTGGTCATCGCGACCGACGGCACGGCCGGACGTGCCTGCGCCGCCGGCGCGCAGACCGTGCTGACCCCCGGCGAGTTCCCGGCCACCCCGCACGGCTGGGTCCGGCCGGCGGTGCGCGGCACGGATGCGGCGTACGTCATCTACACCTCGGGATCGACCGGCCGGCCCAAGGGTGTCGTCATCACCCATCAGGCGGTGGTCAACCGGCTGTTGTGGACCCAGCAGACGTTCCAGCTCACCGCCGACGACCGGGTGCTGCAGAAGACACCGTTCGGCTTCGACGTGTCGGTGTGGGAGCTGTTCTGGCCGCTGATCACCGGCGCGACGATGGTGGTGGCCGCGCCGGGCGGGCATCAGGACGCCGAGTACCTGGCCGACGTCATCACCCGTCATCGGGTCACCACCGCGCATTTCGTGCCGTCGATGCTGCAGCTGTTCGTCGACGAGCCGACCGCGGCCGACCTGCCGCAGCTGCGCCGGGTGATCTGCAGCGGCGAGGCGCTGCCCTATCCGCTGGCCCGGCGGTTCCAGGATCTGCTGCCCGCCGTGGGACTGCACAACCTGTACGGCCCGACCGAGGCGGCCATCGACGTGACCTGGTGGGACTGCAGCCGTCCCGGACCGGCGGGGGTGGTGCCGATCGGGTTCCCGGTGGCGAACACCACCGCGTATGTGCTGGACCGGCGATTGCAGCAGGTGCCGGCCGGCGTACCGGGTGAGCTGTATCTCGGCGGTGTGCAGCTGGCGCGAGGATATCTGCACCGGTCCGGGCTGACCGCGGCGACGTTCGTCGCCCATCCGCTCGCCGGGCCGGGCGGCCGTCTCTATCGCACCGGTGACGGGGTGCGCCGGCTGCCCGACGGTTCCCTGGAGTTCCTCGGCCGTCTCGACCATCAGGTGAAGGTACGCGGATACCGGATCGAACTGGGTGAGATCGAACAGGTGCTGGCCGGTCACCCGGGTGTCCGGGAGGCGGTGGTGGTGGCCCGTGGCCGCGACGATTCCCAGCAGCTCGCCGCATATCTGACGGTGGCCGGCGAGGTCGCGCCCGAGCAGCGGGCGCTGCGCGAGTACCTGCTGACCGAACTGCCCCGCTACATGCTGCCGGCCACCTTCACCGTGCTGGACGCGATGCCGCTGACCCACAACGGCAAACTGGACCGGGCCGCACTGCCGGACCCGTCGGCCGGCGTTGCCAGACCCGCCGCCCAGACGCCGCCGCCCGGGTCCCCGCCGATCACCGCCGGGGAGGAGGCGGTGCTCGCCGTCTACCGCGAGATCCTCGAGATGACCGACGTCGACGTCGACGCCGACTTCTTCGACCTCGGCGGGAACTCCTACGACGCGGTCCGCGCGATCCGCCGCATCGAGGGGGCGACAGTCCGGCTGCTGGTCGCCCATCCCAGCGCGCGGGCGCTGGCTGCGGCCCTGCGGTCGGCGGACGAACCGGACGGCATCCTGCTGCGCCTGACCGCTCCGGGGCCGGCCCGGCACACGCTGGTCTGTGTCCCGTTCGGCGGTGGCAGCGCGATCAGCTACCGGCCGCTCGCGCAGGTCCTGCCCGCGGAGGTGGCGCTGCACGCGGTGACGCTGCCCGGGCACGACATCGGCGGCGACCCGCAGCTGCGTCCGCTGCAGGAGGTGGCCCAGGAGACCGTCGAGGCCGTCCTGCGCACCACCTCCGGGCCGACCTCGGTGTACGGGCACTGTGCCGGCGTCGCGCTGGCCGTCGAGGTGGTTCGCCGGCTGGAGGCGGCGGGCCGGCCGGTCGACCGGTTGCTGCTCGGCGGGTCGTTCCCGTTCTTCGATCCGGGTCCGGTCGGCCGGGTCGTGCAGCGGACCCTCACCGCGATGGTCGGCCGGGGTCTGCTGAAGGTCACCGCGAACACGGTCGGGCTCACCGGCAACGACCGCCCGGGCAACGACGTCGCCGAAATGCGCTACCTGCGTTCGATCGGCGGGTTCGAGGGTGTCGTCGACGACGAGGTGCTGGCGTTCGTGATGCGCGCCTTCCGCCACGACGTCGCCCAGGCCAGCAGCTATTTCTCGGCGCATTGGACCCGCAAGGCGGACACGCCGCCGCTGGCCGCGCCGATCATCTTCATCGCCGGCACCGAGGATCCGCTCACCC
Organism: Actinoplanes sp. NPDC026670; assembly: GCF_040638175.1. Taxonomy (NCBI): domain Bacteria; kingdom Bacillati; phylum Actinomycetota; class Actinomycetes; order Micromonosporales; family Micromonosporaceae; genus Actinoplanes; species Actinoplanes sp. NPDC026670. The sequence continues at coordinate 84,398 of NZ_JBEZXU010000028.1, read as the reverse complement.
CCCGCTACGACCAGCGATGGCGCATGTGGGAGCGGTTCAGCAGCGACGTGGAGCTGACCACGGTGCCGGGCGGCGGGCACTACTTCCACCAGCAGCAGCCCGAGATGGTCGCCAAGATCCTGGAGAGCGCCCTCGCCTCGGAGGCTAGGCGGTGACGGGTACGGTCGCCGGCCGGCTGGGTCTGGCGGACGCCCTCACGGCCGTGGCCGGGGCGCGGGCCGTGATCACCCAGGAAGCCGCGCACACCGACCGGGCCGCGGTGTTCCCGGCCGCGAGCATCGCCGCTCTCCGGGAGGCGGGGCTGATGTCGCTGGCGATCCCGGTGCCGTTCGGCGGTCACGGGTTCGACGCGGTGGGTCTGGCCGAGGTCGGCCGGGCGCTGGGCGGGCTGTGCGGCTCGACCGCGATGATCTGGGCGATGCACCAGATCCAGCTCGGCTGCTTGGAGGACAGCGCACGGCTGGAGCCGCGGGTGGCCGGTTATCTGCGGCGGGCGGCGCGGGAGCAGCTGCTGATCGCCTCCGTCACGTCCGAGGTGGGCGTCGGCGGCGACGTGCGCAGCAGCAAGGCCGCGGTGCGGCAGGTGCCGGGCGGTGTCGAGATCGTGAAGAAGGCGCCCACCATCTCCTACGCGGAGGCCGCCGACGCGTTTCTGGTGACCGCCCGGCGCGGGCCTGAGGCGCCGGCCGGCGACCAGGTGCTCGTGCTGGCCGAGGCGCACCAGACGACGCTGCGCCAGACCGGGGTCTGGGACAGCCTGGGCATGCGTGGCACCTGCAGTGCATCGCAGGCGTTCGCGGCGACCGTTGCGCCGTGGCAGGTCCTGGACCAGCCGTTCAGCGAGATCGCGACGTACCGGATGGTGCCGCTCTCGCACGTGCTGTGGTCGGCGGTGTGGGTGGGGATCGCCGAGGACGCGCTGCGCCGGGCGATCGGCCTGACTGCGGCGAAGCTGCGCCGCAGCACCGCCGCTGCCGACCCGCGGCTGGCCTGGATGCACACCCTCACCCGGACGACGTGGGACGCGATCAGGATGTTCGCGACCGACTACGCCCGGGATCCGCGCGGGCCCGGGCTGGGTCTGCGGGCGAACGCGTTGAAGGTGCGTGCGTCGCTGGACACCGTCCAGGCGGCTCAGATGGCGCTCGAGGTGTGTGGGATGGCCGGATATTCCGAGGTGGGGCCGTTCTCGGTCAGCCGGCATCTGCGTGACCTCTACTCCGCCCGGCTGATGATCTCCAACGACCGGCTGGGCGCCGTCAACGCGGAGCTGCTCGCGTTCGGCGACGACCATTGAGAGACGACCATTGAGAAGCGCCCCAGCGGAAACCCGCTGGGGCGCTGATCATTAGTGGCTGCCTCAGCCGGGTTTCAGGCCGAGCCAGCGGCTCAGGTTCTCGATCTCCTCGTTCACCGCGGTGGTCATCGCCTTGGTGAACTCCACGTCCCGGTGGATCGCGGACACCGTGAACACCCCTGCCTTGCGGTCGGCGGTCGCGTCCAGTTTGCCGACCAGCCGGTCACCGTAGAGGATGGGCAGCGCGTAGTAGCCCCAGCGACGACGCTCGGCCGGCTTGTAGATCTCCAGCTGGTACTCGTATTCGAAGATCTCGACCATCCGCTTGCGGTCGTGCACCAGCCGGTCGAACGGCGACAACAGCGCCGCCCGGCCGGTGAACGGCTGACCCAGCGCGGCCGGATCGACCCGCCACTGACCGCGGGTGCCCTCCACGACGGCCGGCTCGCCCGCCTCCCCCACATCCCACGGCTCGACCGCGCATTCCTGCCCGCGAGCCCGCGCGATGCCCAGCGATGTCAGTCGCCGCTCGTCCTGGATTCGCCGTGCCTTCTCGGCCGGCACCACCGGGTCGTCGCGGTACACCCGCCGTGCCAGGTCCCACAGCCGCTGCCGGCCCTGCCGGCCGGCGACGGCGACCTCACCGAGCTGAACGAGGAACTCCAGCATCTGCGACACGTTGCGGTTGTTGGTCCACCCGGAGGAACCCCACGGTTGTACGGCGGTGTCGGGCAGATCTCGGGACAGCAGCGGCCCCGACTCGTCGAGCCGGGCGAGGATGTCACGCCGGAAGGAGTCGTTGGCGGTGACCCACTGCCACCGGGCTTCCCGCCAGGGGCTGTTCTCCCCGCGCCCGGACCGTTCCGCCATGTCCGCGCGGTACAGGCACATGTCCTCCGCGGGCCGCACCATCGCCCGCAACTCGACCAGCGTGCGGTCGCGCAGGGCGGCGTCGAGCTGGGCCGGGGCGTACGCGTCGCCCAGCCGGCTCCACACCACCAGGTCGGCGCTGGGTGCCACGGCCGCGGTGGGGTCGAGCTGCAGCAGGGTCAGCTGGCGGACCACATCGAGAAGATCGGTCGGCTGCCGCCGGTCGAGGAGTTGAGCACGCACCGCGATCCTCCGCGCGTCGGCGCGGGACAGTTCGTGAACGGTCATGACACGACCCTATTGCTCGGAGCCGTCGCGGGCTCGCTCTCGGACACGGGTTCGGCCGTCTTTCGGACCGGGCGGTCGGGGAGCCGGCGCAGACTGTCCTGCTGGGACGCCACCACCGCGGTGATCAGCATGACCACCCCGATCAGCAGCATCAGCAGGGCCATTCCCCGCCCCGGGCCGACCCCGATGACCGCTCCGACGGACCCGGCGAGCGCGCCGTCGGCCAGCAGCAGCGGTTCGAAGAGCCGGTCGGCGACCGGGCCGGCCAGCAGGTACGACGAGGCGAGCACGGCGCCGCCGACCATGTTGTAGGTGGCGAAGACCCGGCCCTGGACGTCCGGCTCGACTTCGACCTGCAGGATGTTGCGGCTGGTGCCGTCGACGATGGTGAAGCAGAACGTGAAGCCCAGAGCGGCCACCACGATCAGCGGGATGCTCGGCCGCAGCGCGCCGAGGCACAGGAACAATCCGAGGGGGATCGCGAAGCCGGCCAGTCCGATGACCCGCCGGCGGGGACCGCCCCAGGTCGCCAGCGCCAGGCTGCCGGCGATCGCGCCCACCCCCATGCAGGCGATCACGATGCCCAGTGCGGCTGCGGAGGCGAAGGAGAGCACCAGCGGGGTGAGCATCGCGTCGGCGTACCCGAGGCTGACGTTGAGTGCCGCGCTGAACAGCAGGATGGTGACCAGGGTGCGGCGGGTGGCCACGATGCGCCAGCCGGCCCGGATCTCGTCGATCAGCCCGCCGGACCCGGTCTGGCCGGCGTCGCTGCGCGGCGGCTGCGGGATCCGGATGATCGCGAGGATCGCCATGTTGAACACGAACGTCGCGAAGTCGACGAGCAACACGCCGTTGAGGTCGATGAGCAGGTAGAGCACGCCGCCGGCGGCGAACCCGACGGTGTTGCCGAGCGCCTGCGCGAGCATTACCACGCCGTTGGCTCGTGCGACCTGTTCCGGTGGTGCGAGCAGGACGATGCTGGCGCTCATCGCGGGCAGCTGGATCGCGCGGATCACCGATTGGATGCCCACGAAGACGAAGATGTGCCACGGTTGCAGGTCGCCGGCGGAGTAGAGCAGGGCCAGCACGAGAACCGGTACGGCCGACACCGCCTCACTGACGATCAGCAGGACCCGTCTGTTCCAGCGGTCCACGAGGGCGCCGGCGAGTGGCCCGAAGATCACGCCGGGCAACAGGCTGACGAGGAGCGTGATGCTGTACTGCGTGGCCGATCCGGTGTGCTGGAACACCCAGACACCCATCGCCAGGCCGGTGAACGCCGACCCGAGCACGGAGGTCAGCAATCCGACCGAGAACACGATGAACCTAGGCATGCCCGGAGCCTGCCACCGGCGGTGGCGCATCGGCGGACCCTGGTTCCGGTGACAAGACGCCCCGATCGGTGCCGCCTACGTTGGGCTCAAACCGACTTCGGAGAGAGGTAGTCAAGGTGACTGAGAGCGTGACCGGCACCGAGACCAAGGGGCTGACCGCCGAGCAGGTGAAGTCCTTCCAGGAGAACGGGTTCATCGGACCGTTTGACCTCTACCCCGAGGAGCAGGCTCCGGTCCTCTGGGGACAGGCCATGATCGAGATGGTGACGTCGGCGAACAAGCCGCATGACTCCAACATCATCAACTACGACCGCCATCTGGACTGCAACACGCTGTCGGAGCACATCGCGCATCCGACTGTCGTGCACAAGCTGCGCAGTCTGATGGGCGACGACATCATCTGCTGGAAGACCAACATCTTCGAGAAGCAGCCGGGTGAGTCGGGTACCGGCTGGCACCAGGTGGAGGCGTTCACCGTCTTCGAGTCCGAGACGGTCGCCTATCCGTCGCTGCGGTACACCGAGGAGAGCACCGCCGCCACGCAGGAGCTGACTGTGTGGACGGCCTTCTCCGAGGCCGACGAGGAGCACGGCTGCCTGCGTTTCATCCCGGGCAGCCACAAGAAGTGGTATTACGACGAGACCAAGCCGATGTCGCGCAACGTGGAGAGCAAGAACCACGACTTCTTCGGCTACGACTACTCGGAGCTCAAGCTCGACCAGGACTGGGATCCGGACGCCGGCACCATCGTCAACATGCCGATGAAGCCGGGCCAGTTCGTCATCTTCCTGGCCAAGTGCATCCACGGGTCGCTGCCCAACGTCAGCGACACCAAGCGTCTCGGGCTGGCCACCCGCTATGTCTCCCCCTCGGTCAAGGTCTATGAGCACATCGACAGCCTCAGCGGGTTCGGTGACGCGATCAGCCTCGACTACCACGGCAGTGTGCTGGTCTCCGGTGAGGACCGGTGGGGTCACAACCGGATCCACCAGAACAACCTCAACGGCTTCCCGTTCCCCAAGGTCGAGTCCTGATGGGCGCCGACGACGACTACCGGCTCAAACTCGCCGCGTTCCTCGCGACCCAGCCGGTCGCCAAGGGGGTCACCACCGAGCAGGTGCTCACGGCGCGGACCCGTGACGAACTGGGGATCACCTCGCTCAACATGATCGTGGTGATGTTGAACTACCTCAAGGACCACACCGACGGCTCGGTCGCCCTGCGCCCGGAGTGGGTGCCCCGGATGGTCGATGTCGACGGCATCGTCGCCGTGCTCCGCGAGATCGACGCGAGCAAGGTCGCGCAGCCGCAGTGACACCCGTCCCGGACGATCGAAGGTGACCATGGCAATGGACCAGGACGACATCGGCATCGGCTCGTTCGCGTATGCCGTAGGCGAGCAGGAGTGCAAACCGGCGGACATCGCGGGCTTCGACGCCCTCTGGCAGTCGGTGTCACCCAACACCGACTTCGCGGCCATGGGCTGTGAGACCTACCGGAGGATGCCGGGCCCGGCGTTGCCGTACGTCGCCGACACCGTCCGTCACACCCTGGCCGACGCCGGGGTGTCGCCCGCCGAGGTCAGCCACATCGTGTTCGCCACCAGCGATCCGACTCTGGCCCGGCTGCCGCACGACTTCGCCATCCGGGTCATCGACGCGGTCGGGCTGACCGGGTGCGTACCGCACCTGTTGTCGTTCCAGCGGTGCTGCAGTTCGCAGACCGCGCTGCGGCACGGCCGGCAGCTGTTCACCGATCCGCGGGTCCGCAACGTGCTCGTGGTCGCCCTGGATTTCACCCCGGACGACCGTGATCGGGTACGCAACTACGCGCTGTTCAGTGACGGCGCGGCGAGCTGCCTGCTGACCCGGGGCACACCGGGGCTGGTGCGGCTCGTCGCGTCGTCGATCCACGTGGACGAGGGCGGGCTGCGTGGCCGCGACTCGATCCTGAGCCGCAAGAAGGTGGCCGACAAGGCGCTGGCCGCTGTCCTGGAGACGAGCGGGCGGCGGCTGGACCAGATCACCAAGGTGTTCACGGCCAACCTGTACCAGCCGCTGATGCTGTTCAACTCCGCGGCCGCGGGCATCGCCCCGGATCGGGTGCACTATGTCGAGACGCTCGCCGCCTACGGGCACTGCGGCAACACCGACTGGATGATCAATCTGGCCGACTACCACCAGAAGACCGGCATCGTGGCCGGACAGACCTACCTGGCCCAGGCACCGGCCCAGGGCTTCCACGCCTGTTCCCTGCTCGAGGGCTCGGCATGAGCGGGTCCACCGGCCAGCTATCGCCCGGCCTGGTCAGCGATCTGCGTTCGCTTGCCACGGCGGCCGGCGCCGACGACTTCACCGCGTTGTCGATCGGCGCCGGGGTGCTGGCCGCCCGGCTGCCACGCCCGGGCACTGACGTGAGGATCCGGCTGGTGCACGGCCGCCACGAGACGATCGTGACGGCCGACGGCGCGTTGCACGACAGTTTCCGCACGGCACTGCACCGGCCCGGCCCGGACGTGGGTGCCGGCGGCGATCCGCCGGTCACGATCCGGGTCTCCGGCGACGACCGGTATCTGTACGTCGAGAGCTCGACTGACGCAGCCGACGTCCCGACGGCCCGGGCGTGGGCGCACGCGTTCCCGGCGTTGCTGGCCGGCCTGGTCGCCGCCCCGGACGCCCCGATGCTCGCCCACAGCCTGGTCGACGACGACGAACGCGACCTGATCCTGCGGCGTCTCAACGCGTACCAGGTGCCGAAGAGCCCTTATCGCACTTTGGCGGAGCCGTTCGAGCAGCAGGCGGAACGCAGCCCGGACGCGGTGGCGTTGCTCGACGAGCACGGCACGGCGGTCACCTACCGGCAACTGAACGAGCACGCCAACCGCCTGGCACACCACCTCCGTGACCGCGGCGCCGCGCCGGGTGTCCGCGTCGCCGTCTGCCTGGAGCGTGGCATCGACCAGGTCGTCGCGCTGTACGCCGCCACCAAGACCGGCGCCACCTACGTGCCGATCGACGCCGACCTGCCCGCCGAACGTGTCGCGTGGATGCTCACCGACGCGGCGCCGGGCCATGTGCTGACCGATCGCGCCTACCGCGACCGGGTTGCGGACGGCGCCTGGCAGGTCCACGAGGTCGGCGCCGGCGACCCGCCGTGGTCGGGGTGCCCGGCAACGAACCTGGTGGTCGAGGTCGGGCCGGAAGCGATCGTCCACATCCTCTACACCTCGGGGACGACCGGCCGTCCCAAGGGCGTCGCCACCACCACCGCCTCCGCGCTGGCGAACATCGCCTGGATGCAGGGCCAGTACCCGTTCGACGCGGACTGCACCGCGCTGTTCAAGGCGTCGCCGGGATTCGACATCTCGATCTGGGAGATCTTCTGGCCGCTCTATCAGGGCGCCCGCCTGGTGATCTGCCGGCCGGGCGCGGAACGCGATCCCCGGCACCTGGCCCGGCTGACCGAGACGTACGGCGCGTCGCAGATCTTTCTCGTTCCGACCATGCTCACCCCGTTTCTCGACGAGGTGACACCGCAGCGCGCCGGCGCCCTGCGGTGGATGCTGTGCGGTGGCGAACCGATGAACCCGCGAATCCGCGAGACGTTCTACACCCGGCTGCCGTCGAGCACCCTGATCAACGCCTTCGGCCCCACCGAGGCCGGCCCGGTCACCGACAACACCGTCGCGCGGGCCGCGGACAGCCCGGTCGTGCCGGTCGGCCGGCCCGCTGACAACTTCCGGGTGACCGTGCTCGACACGAACCTCACGGTCGTGCCGATCGGCGCGCCCGGGGAGGCGTACATCAGCGGTCAGGTCGGGCTCGCCCAGGGCTATTGGCGGGCACCGGCGCGTACCGCCGAGCGGTTCGTCGCCGACCCGTACGGCCCGCCGGGATCACGCATGTACCGCACCGGTGACCTGTGCCGGTACCGTCCGGACGGCGCTCTGGAACACCTCGGCCGGATCGACCGGCAGGTCAAGATCCGCGGGATGCGGATCGAACCCGGTGAGATCGAGGCGGTGTTCGCCGCCCATCCCGAGGTCGGTGACTGCGCGGTCGTCGTGCACGGCGATCCCGTTCATCTGCTCGCCTTCGTCGTGCCCGCCGGAGCTGCCCGCACCTCCGAGATGGACCTCGCGGCGATCAGCGAGTACGCGGCCCTGGTGCTGCCCACCCACATGCGTCCCGAACGGCTGGTCCCGGTCGGGAGCCTTCCGGCGACGGTGAACGGCAAGATCGACCAGGGGCGGCTGATCGCTGTCTGGCAGGAGCTGACCGAACGCGAACGACGGGTCGTGCCGGCCGCCGACGCCAGCGAACAAGCCCTGGTCGACATCTACCGCCGGCTACTGAACACGGCACCGGTCAGCGTGCTGGACACCTTCGGCGAACTCGGCGGACACTCGTTGCTGGTGTTCCGGCTGCTCGACGAGTGCCGGGCGATCCTGCACGCCGTACCCGACCCGACCACGGTCCTGACCGCGACGCTGCGCGAGGTAGCGGCATCGCTCCACCCGACCACGACGGCACCGGAGGCCGGTTTTGAACGACTTGACGATCAGCGGTACCGACAAGCTGGCTGACTCGTTGCGCGGTGACCTGATCACCTCGGCGGACCCGGGCTACGACCAGGCCAGAACGGTGTGGAACGGCGACATCGACAGGTACCCCGCGCTGATCGCCCGGTGCGCCGGCCCGGACGACGTCGCGGCCGCGGTCGCGTTCGCCGCGGAACGCGCATTGCCCATCGCGGTACGCGGCGGCGGGCACAGCGTGGCCGGGCACGGACTCTGCGACGACGGCATCGTGCTCGACCTGTCCCGGATGCGCACGGTCCGGGTGGATCCGCAGCGCCGCCTGGCGCACGTCCAGGGCGGTGCCCTGTGGCAGGACGTCGACCCGGCCACCCAGGCCCACGGCCTCGCGGTGACCGGCGGGATCGTCAGCGAGACCGGCGTCGGCGGGCTGACCCTCGGTGGCGGGATCGGGCACCTGATGCGCCGGTGCGGGCTCACCGCGGACAACCTGGTCGAGGCCGACGTGGTGACCGCGGACGGCAGCATCGTGTCGGTCGACGCCACAACGGATCCCGAGTTCCTGTGGGGGTTGCGCGGTGGCGGCGGCAACTTCGGGGCCGTGGTGCGGTTCGGCCTGCGGCTGCACGAGGTCGGCCCGACCGTCCTGGCCGGAATGATCGTTCATCCGCTGGCCGACGCCCCCGCCGTGCTGCGGCGGTACCGGGAGCTGATCGCCGACGCCCCCGAGGACCTCGGCACGATCCTCAACCTACGGCTCGCCCCCGCGGTCCCGGCCATCCCCGCGAAGCTGCACGGGACCCCGGTGGTGGCGATCAACGTGTGCTGGTCCGGCGACCTCGACGCCGGCGAGACGTACGTCCGAGGCCTGCGCTCCCTGGGCCGGCCCGTGCTCGACACCGTCGCCCGGCGGCCGTACGTCGAGTTCCAGCAGACCGTCGACCAGACCTCGCCGCCCGGAAAGCACTACTACTGGCGGTCGGTGGACTTCGGCAGCCTCATCGACCCGGTCATCGACGTCATCGTCGAACACGCGTCGCGCATCACCTCGCCGCTGGCCGCCGTGCCGATCTACCACCTCGGTGGAGCCGTCAGCCGGATTCCCGAGGGTGGCAGCGCGTTCGGTTCGCGGCACGCCGGACACAACATCAACATGTTCGGCGCCTGGGAACCCGAGGGCGACGACCGGGAACGGCACGTGACGTGGGTCCGCGACTTCAGCACCGCCATGGCCCCGCATGCGGTCGGGCGGTACGTGAACTTCCTCAACGACGAGGGATCCGACGGGATCCGGGCCGCCTACGGGGATCGGTGGCAGCGGCTGGTGGCCCTGAAACGGCGCGTTGATCCGGGCAACCTGTTCCGCTACAACTTCAACATCGACCCCGGTAGATTCGACGTCGACGCCGGCAAGGAGGACGCGTGAGATTCGGCATCATGATCGTCCCGGAGGACCGCTGGCAGACCGCCCGCCACAAGTGGCGCCGGGCCGAACAGATGGGCTTCGACCACGCCTGGACCTACGACCATCTGAACTGGCGGGCCTTCCGCGCCAAGGAGTGGTTCACCGCCGTACCGACGCTGACCGCCGCCGCGATGGAGACCGACCGGATCGAGATCGGTGTCCTGGTCGCCTCCCCGAACCTGCGGCACCCGGTGCATCTGGCCAAGGACGTCACCGCCATCGACGACATCGCCGACGGACGGCTCATCCTCGGGCTCGGCGCCGGCGCCGTCGGCTTCGACTCGCAGATGACCCGACGCCGGCAGTGGACCACCCGCGAACGCACCGCCCGGTTCGAGGAATACGTCCAGCTCACCGACCAGCTGCTGACCCAGCCGGTCACCTCGTTCGACGGCGAGTACTACATGGCCGACGAGGTCCACTCCCACCCGCTGTGCCGACGGCAACCGCGTGTCCCGTTCGCCATCGCCGCGTCCGGGCCGCGGGGCATGCGGCTCGCCGCCCGGTACGGCTCCTCCTGGGTCACCACCGGTGAACCCAACCGGTTCGCGGCCGCACCCTACGAGCAGGCTCTGCCGGTGCTGCGTCACCAGGTGGAGTTGTTCGAGCAGGCGTGCACCGAGGTCGGCCGGGACCCGGCTGACGTGTCCCGGCTGCTGGTCGCCGGCCCGACCGTGAGCGGGGTCCTCGACTCCAAGGACGCGTTCTTCGACGCCGCCGGACGCTTCGCCGAGGTGGGCATCACCGACCTCGTCGTGCAATGGCCCCGGCCGGACGAGCCGTTCCCGGGCCGCGAGGAGGTCCTCGACGACATCGCGTCGGAGCTGGCCCGGCCCGCCCTGGCATAATCCGGCTGTCCCGTCTGCTCGCCGAGGAGCACCCGTATGGCAGCCACCGAGTCCGACGACACCGGCGTGGCCGGCGCCCGGTTCGCCGGCACCGACCTGGCCGGGGCCCGGTTCATCGGCGCCGACCTGTCCCGCGCCGTGCTGCGCGGTGTCGACGTCTCCGGGATGGAGATCGAGTCGCCGTGGCTGTTCGAGGGTGGCTCGCTGAGCGTCAACGGCGTCGACGTGGTCCCGCTGGTGGAGGCCGAACTCAACCGCCGTTTCCCCGGCCGCGCCGACCGGCGCGCCACCGATCCGGACGGTTTGCGTACGGCCTGGGCGTCGCTGGAGCACACCTGGGCCGGCACCCTGGCCCGGGTCGACGCCATGCCGGCCGGCACGGTCGACGTGTCGGTGGACGGCGAGTGGACGTTCGCGCAGACGCTGCGCCACCTGGTCCTCGCCACCGACGTCTGGCTGAGCCGGACCGTGCTGGACCTCGATCAGCCGTTCCACCCGCTCGGGCTGCCGCATCGCGGTGCCGGCGAGGACGGCCTGGACACGTCGGTCTTCGTCACGACCACCCCGGCGTACGCCGAGGTGCTGCAGGCCCGGGCCGGCCGGGTCGCGATGGTGCGGGACTTCCTCGCCACCGTCACCCCCGACACGCTGGGCGAGTCCCACACCGACCCGTGGAGTCCGGCGAACGAGCAGACCACCCTCGCCTGTCTGCACACGATCCTCGAGGAGGAGTGGGAACACCACCGCTACGCCGTACGGGACCTCGACGCGATCGGCGCTGTCCCCTAAAGCGGGGAAGCCTCCGGACGGCGTGCCCGGGTGACGATGAACCGAGAACCCGTCGCCGCATCAGCGTCCGGAGTGATCAATCATGTCAGCGTCACGATCGGCCCTCGCCCCGCACTTCCATCACGTGGGAGTGCAGACAAACGACCTCGACAACAGCGTCCGCTGGTACTCCGAGTTCCTCGGCTGCGAGCAGGCGTGGGTTCTCGACAGGTTCTCCGAACTGACCCGCAGCCGGCTGCCGGGTATCCGCACGCTGACCGAGATGGTGGTCGGTGACATCCGCATCCACCTGTTCGAACGGCCCGGTCAGGCGGCTGATCCGACGCTGAGCGCCGTGCAGTTCCAGCACTTCTGCTTCCGCGTGCAGGACCCCGACGAGCTGATCGCGACCCGGCAACGCTGGATCGACCTGTACAAGTCCGGCCGGTTCACGTTTGCGGTCGACGAGCTTCCGACCGACATCGTGGTCGACGACGACGGCATTCAGAGCTTTTATGCGTACGAGGTCAACGGGCTCGAGTTCGAGTTCACCTACCTGCCGGGCGACCCGTCGTGACCGAACTGCGGCCCGCGTTGAGTGGCCCCTCGGCGGGCGTCGCGTCGACACACTGGCTCGCCGCCGGCGTCGGCACAGCGATCCTCGACCGTGGCGGCAACGCGTTCGACGCGGCGGCCGCGGCCGGTTTCGCCCTGCAGGTGGTGGAGCCGCACTCGAACGGGCCGGGTGGTGACGTCACGATCGCCGTCTATTCCCGGTCCACCGGCACGGTCCGGATCATCTGCGGCCAGGGCCCGATGCCGCGGGCCGCGAGCATCGCCGCGTTCGCCGGCCTCGGGCTCGAGCACATCCCGGCCGCCGGCGTACTGCCGGCGTCCGTGCCCGGCGCGTTCGGGGCCTGGCTGCGGCTGCTCGCCGAGTTCGGCACCATGCCCTTGGCCTCGGTGCTGGAACCGGCGATCGGGTACGCGTCGCGCGGCTATCCGCTGTTGCCCAGCGCAGCCCAGACGATCGCTGCGATGGCGCCGCTGTTCCGGCAGGAGTGGCCCGATTCGGCGCACGTCTACCTGCCCGGCGGTCAGGTGCCCGCAGCCGGATCCAGGATGCACAACCACGAGCTGGCCGCCACCCTCGAACGGATCGTACGGGAGGCTCAGGCCGTCCCGGGTGATCGGGAGAAACAGATCGAGGCCGCGCACTCCGCGTTCTACCAGGGTTTCGTTGCCGAGACGATCGACGACTTCCTGCGTACCACCAAGGTTTTCGACTCCACCGGCCGGCGGCACCACGGCCTGCTGTCCGCCGACGACCTCGCGGGCTGGCAGCCGGAGGTCGAGCAGCCGTACGAGCTGAACTATCACGGTCTTTCGGTGTTCAAGCCGGGACCGTGGACGCAGGGCCCGGCGTTCCTGCAACAGCTGGCGCTGCTGCAGGGACACGACCTGCCGGAGATGGGCCTGGACAGCGTCGACTACCTGCACCTGCGGGTGGAAGCGGCGAAACTCGCGTTCGCTGACCGCGAGGGCTGGTATGGCGACCCGAGGCACGTCGACACACCCCTGGATGCTCTGCTGGCGCCGGAGTACACGGCGCAGCGCCGTGCGCTGATCACCGCGGATGCGGCGTTGGATCCCCAGCCGGGCCGGCCCGGCGGCCGATCGTCGTGGATCCCGTGGGCGCAGCCGGAGCCGGCCACAGCCGACGAACCTTCGTGGATGACGAACCTCCGCAGCGGACTGCCCACGGTCAGCCCGATCGTCAACCGGGCCGGCGCCGGCAACACCTGCACCGTCGCGGTGGTGGACAGCGAAGGCAACATGGCGGTCGCCGTTCCCAGCGGCGGCTGGCTGAAGAGTTCACCGATCATCCCCGGCCTGGGATTCGCGCTCGGCACCCGCGGCCAGACGGCTTTGCTGACCGCAGGGCACCCGAACTCCCTCGCGCCGGGCAAGCGTCCCCGCACGACGCTGAGCCCGACGATCGTGCTGCGTGACGGCCGGCCGTTGCTGGCCTTCGGCACTCCCGGCGGCGACCAGCAGGACCAGTGGACGCTGCAGACGTTCCTCGCGGCCACGCAGTTCGGCCTCGACCTTCAGGCGGCGACCGAGACCCCGACCTTCCACATCGACCATTTCCCGGTGTCGTTCGCGCCACGAACCGCACGGCCCAACACCGTGGTGGTGGAACGCTCGTTCGGCCCCGAGGTCCTGGCCGCCCTGCGGCGGCGAGGACACGTCCTGGATGTGGTGCCGGAGTCCACCCTGGGAAAGGTCTGCGCCGTCGGCGTCGACCCCACGACCGGATTCCGGCTCGCCGCCGCCGGATCCCGAGGACGCCAGGCGTACGCCATGGTCCGCTGACCCGCCAGCGGGGCGTCGTGGCCGGGGCACCACTGTCCTGCCCCGACAAGGTCGAGCAGGTCGGCGCCGCCACTGCCGGGCTGTCCCTGCCCTGGGGCTCCGGCGCGGCCGATGGCCTGATCGGTTCCGTCCGGACCGGTGAGGCGTAGGTGAGACGATCACTACGTTGGTGGTGGCATCCGTGCTGGGGCTGACGGGTGGGCGGCATGCCAGGCGTCGATGATCTCGGGGCGTAGCCGTCCCCGGTCGGGGACGACGTGGCCGTGGGCGCGGGCCCAGGCGCGGATCTCGGCCGTGGACGGGCCGGGTGCGGCCGGGGCGCGGTCGAGGTCGGTGATCTGCGGGCCGATCCGGGTGATCGCGGCGTCCTCGTCGGCGGCCCAGGTGTGTGCGGCGGCCAGGTAGCGGTAGGTCCATTCCTCGGCGAGCGGGCGGGTCTCGGCATACACGATCGGCACCGTCGGCCAACGTACCTGCAGCTCCGCCAGCCCGTCCGCGACCGTGGCAGGACGGACCCGCTGCAGCGTGAAGACCTGGGAGTACCGGTCCTCGACCACCAGGGCGGCCCGCGGTAGGGCGGCCAGATCGGCCAGTGCGTAGCGCAGCTTGCCGCTGGTCAGACTGGACACCAGGTCCGCCATCGATTTGCGTTCGACCGCCGCGACCAGCCGTCCGTCGCTGATCAGGCCATAGTCACCGCACGGCAGAGCCCGGCGCACCGTGCGGACCTGCTGACCGGCGAACCGGTACGGGTACTGCTCGTGGGAGTCGACCGCGATCTCCAGCTCGGCGATGCCGGCCGCCCGCGCGGTCGGTGTCCGTACATTCGGTCTCGCCTGCTTACGGGTACGCGCCGATTGCCAGAACACCGCCTCCCTGCCCCGGGCGGTGGTGAACACCAGCTGCGACCGGTTCTCCCGGGCCCGGTCCAGCACCAGGTCGATGGCCGCGCCCCGGCGCACACACGAACGCACCGGCACCTGTTCCACGATCTCCGGCTCGGCCGGCCACTCGCCGTCGGACACCGGGTGGCAGTACAACGCGGTGGTCCGCGGCCACGTCCCCGCCGTCCGGAACACCAGCCCGGCACCCAACGGCACTTTCAGCAGGTAGGGCAGCCGGGAGTCCGGATCCGGGTTTCGCACGATCACCAGCTGCACCCCACCAGTTTCACCCAGGTCGCTCGGAACACCGCCATCCCGGCACTCGAACACGCCGCACTCGATGCAGGCGGCTCCGCTGCGAGTACACCTCAACACCGGCGGACTGAGCTGGGCGACATCGCTGCCATAACCAACCAGGAGATCTCCATTCGCAGTGGTGTCCAGGCTGATCGGCGGGCTCGGAAGAGCCGTCGCCGAAACGATGTCGGCGCCGGACATCAGATCGGTCAACGAGAGCGTGCCGTCCCCGTGCGCGAGATACACCTGCGGCCACATCCGCACCGCGGCCAGCGTCGCATCCGTCAGCCGCCGAATTCCGGCGCTTATCGTGCGCCCACTCGTATCGAGAACCCGTCCGCGGGTAACAAGGCGTGGGTGCGGGTGCTGTCGGCCGGCACGCACAGGGCGGCTGGGCCATGGGTCAGAGCCTCACGGTGTAACGGCAGGTCGCGGTAGCACCTGGCCGCGGTGCCGGCGAAGTGCGCCGGGCTGAAGTAGTCCGACCGCGTAGGCCCGGCTCCGGGCAAAGCCCGGCCGATGGCCTCCTGAGCCTCGCGGACCGGTAGGGGTTCTGGTAGGTCGGTTCCGGTCGGCCTACCCGCCTACGGAATGGGCTGTGTTCAGCGGCTACGCGGGATCGACCTTGACGAGGGTTCCGGAGGTCTCGTCCTTGATGTACGTGCGCTTGGCGTTCTTGATGAGCTTTTGCTCAACCGCCGACTGCAGGTCAACGCCAGTCATTTCAGCCAGTGACATGACGTAGATGGCGATGTCGGCGAGTTCTTCGCCGAGGTTGTCGCGGGTGCGGCGCCAAGCGTCGAAGGCTTCGGCCACCTCGCCTTGCAGGAGACAGAACTCCAGGGGTACTTCGCTGGTGTTGAATCCTTTGGCCAGCTTGTTTTCCCAGGTCAGCTTTTGGGCGGACCTGATCTCCAAGGTGTGCCTCCGGGTGTCAACGGTTTGCAAACCGGGGCAGCTTATCGAGCCTGGGCGTCGAGGGTAACCCGCTGTCGGCGTGTCATGCGTCCTCGTCTGGGTGATCCGTGGTGATCAGGAGGACTTCTGCCATGGCGCCCGTATGGCTCGGAACAGTTCGTCGTAGCGGTCACAGATCAGCGCTATCTCCTCGAGGTCGGGAAGTTGCTGTTCGCCGCGGGCGGAGAGGCGTCTCCTGATCTCGGCCGCGGGCGCGGTGACGTGGACGAAGACGCCGTTGCGGGCTACGACGCGTCTGACGAGGTTGTTAAGGTGCTGGAGGGTGAGCCGTGTGTGTCCGCGGCACAGGGCTTTGCCTTCCTTGATCATCCGCATCGGGTCGGCGACTCTCCTGATCCGGGGAACGGTCCCAGCCGCATCAGTGACCCAATAGATGACATAACGGCCACCATTCGCGCCCGCCTCGACGAGTGTTCAGGCGGCCGTATTCGTCGGTCAGCGACACTGGCAGCAGGCCGAGGCCGGCCGGCTGATAGCGGCGGAAGTAGTCCAGCAGACCGACCAGGGCAGTCTTGGCGGCGAAGTAGGCGGGCGCGTCTCCGGCCTGCTCGGCCCGTCGGATGTTCGAGGCGAAGGCGACGGCCTTGTCGCCGGTGGCCATCAGGTGCGTCTCGTCAGAGACATTGGAGGAACTCGCCAGCCGCTGGTACCTGCGATCGACGCGGCGCCGTCGCCATCAGCATGCCGATCGCCGTGTTGACCGGGAGATGGGCGAACCGGAAGCCGCTTGGCATCCCACCCCTCGCCCGGTCGGTTCTACTGGTTTGCGAGTAGTAACCGGAGTACGTACGGCAGGATCCCGCCGTGGCGGTAGTAGTCGACCTCCCGGTCGGTGTCCAGTCGGACTGTCGTGGTGAAGGTGATCGTGCCCGCGGTGACCGTGACGGTCGGGCCAGAGCCCAGGCCGGCGATGTCGTATCGCTCCTCGCCGGTCAGGCCCAGGGTCCCGGCCGACTCGCCCGGCAGGAATTGCAGCGGCAGGATGCCCATGCCAACCAGGTTCGAGCGGTGGATGCGTTCGTAGGACTCGGCGATGACCGCCCGCACGCCGAGCAGCGCGGGCCCTTTCGCCGCCCAGTCCCGGGAGGATCCGCTGCCGTAGTCGCGGCCGGCGAGCACGATGAGCGGGGTCGCGGTCTGCCGGTACGCCATCGCCGCGTCGTAGACCGGAATGACCTTGTCACTGCCGGCGAGCCGGGTGAACCCGCCCTCGACACCCGGCACCAGGTGGTTGCGCAGCCGCACGTTGGCGAAGGTGCCGCGCATCATGACTTCGTGGTTGCCGCGCCGGGAGGCGTAGGTGTTGATTTCGAACGGGGCGACACCGAGGTCGGTGAGATAGCGGCCGGCCGGGGTGTGCAGCGGGATCGCACCGGCCGGGCAGATGTGGTCGGTGGTGATCGAGTCGCCGAGCCGGACCAGCACCCGGGCGGCGCGGATGTCACGCGGACCGTCCGGTCCGGCCGTGATGTCGTCGAAGTAGGGTGGCCGGCGCAGGTAGGTCGACGTCTCGTCCCAGGTGAACGTGGCTCCCTCGGGGGTGTCCAGGCTCTGCCATCGGTGGTCGCCGGTGAACACGTCGGCGTAGACGTCGGTGAACATTTTCGGGGTGACGCAGGCGTCGACGACGTCCTGGACCTGCTGGGGGGTGGGCCAGATGTCGCGCAGGTGGACCGGCTCGCCGTCGGCTCCGGTGCCGAGTGGCTCGGTGTTGAGGTCGATGTCCATGGTGCCGGCGATGGCGTAGGCGACGACCAGCGGTGGCGAGGCGAGGTAGTTCATGCGCACGTCGGGGTTGATGCGCCCGTCGAAGTTGCGGTTGCCGGACAGCACCGAGACCACGCTGACGTCGTGCTCGCGGACCGCTTCGGTGACGGCGGGAACGAGCGGTCCGGAGGCGCCGATGCAGGTCATACAGCCGTAGCCGGCCAGGTGGAAGCCGAGCGCCTCAAGCGGCGCGGTGAGTCCCGCCTTGTCGTAGTAGCCGGTCACCACCCGTGAGCCGGGCGACAGCGTGGTCTTGACCCACGGTTTGGTGCGCAACCCCCGGGCCACCGCGTTGCGGGCGAGCAGCCCGGCCGCGACCATCACCGCCGGATTCGACGTGTTGGTGCAGGAGGTGATCGCCGCGATCGCGACGTGACCGTGTTCGATCAGTGAGTTCACCGGCTTCAGGTCGCGGGTCGCCTCGCGGAAGGACTGCTTGGCACGGCCGAGCGGGACGCGGTCCTGTGGGCGGCGTGGCCCGGCGAGTGACGGTTCGACCACCCCAAGATCAAGATCGACGACGTGACTGTACGAGACCTCGCGCGCCGGATCGTGCCACAGCCCCTGCGCCTTGGCGTACGCCTCGACCAGGGCGACGTGCGACGGGTGCCGCCCGGTGAACCGCAGATATCGCAGGGTCTCCTCGTCGACCGGGAAGTATGCGCACGTCGACCCGAACTCGGGGCTCATGTTCGCGATCGTGGCCCGGTCGGCGAGGGTGATCCCGGTGACGCCCGCCCCGGAGAACTCGACGAACTTGCCGACCACCCCGTGCCCGCGCAGCAGCTCGGTGATGGTCAGCACCAGGTCGGTGGCGGTCGCGCCGGAGGGCAGCCGCCCGTGCAGCCGGACCCCGACCACCTCGGGCACCGGGATCGACAGCGACTGGCCGAGCATCACCGCCTCGGCCTCGATCCCGCCGATCCCCCAGCCCAGCACACCGAGCCCGTTGACCATCGTGGTGTGCGAGTCGGTGCCGAGGCAGACGTCCGGGAACGCCCACCCGTTCTCGGCGGTGACGACCCGGGCCAGGTACTCGATGTTGACCTGGTGCATGATCCCGGTGCCGGGTGGCACGACCGCGAAGTCGCGCAGGTTCTGTTGTCCCCAGCGCAGGAACCGGTAGCGCTCGGCGTTGCGGCCGTACTCGATCTCGACGTTGCGGTCGCGTGCCCCTGCGGTGCCGAACACGTCGGCGATCACCGAGTGGTCGATGACGAGCTCGGCCGGGATCATCGGGTTGACCCGGCCCGGGTCGCCGCCGAGGGCCTGGATCGCGTCGCGCATCGCGGCCAGGTCGACGAGGGTGGGCACCCCGTTGGTGTCGTGCAGGAACGCCCGGCTCGGGTGCAGGTCCACCGCCGTCGCGGGCGGGGTGCCGTCCCAGGCCAGCAGCGCCGGGACCTGGTCGTGGTGGCTGTGCCGGAGCAGGTTCTCCAGCAGGATCCGCAGGCTGTAGGGCAGTGTGTCGGGGGCCAGGTCGCCGATGGGGTGGATGCGGTACGACGCGTCGCCCACGCGCAGGTCGGAGGTCACTGGCGCTCCTGGATCGGGGTCGCGTACAGGTTGGACTTGCTGAGCACGCACCGGTCGACGACGCCGAGCCAGTCGGCGTAGTGCGGCGCCGCCCGGTGGGCTTCGTAGAAGGCCTGCTCGTCGGTGTAGATCTCGTGCAGCAGGAACCGGTTCGGGTCCTCGTTGAGGCGGTGCACGTCGAAGCGCAGGCAGCCGGGCTCGTCGCGCAGTGAGGCTCGCGCGTTGGCGGCTATCCCGTCGAGGAACTCCCCGATCCGGTCCGGCCGCACGTCGATGGTGACGATCACGGTGAACATCAGCCGAGGTCCACGCCGCACTCGTCGGCGAGCGCCCGCAGATCGTCCAGGGTCTTCGGGGCCAGGGTGAGCCCGTCGCGGCGGTTCTCGATCTCACCGGGGTAGAAGATCTCGGCCGCGTCGCGGGCGAGCGGCGCCCGTTTGGTGACGTCGATCAGGTCGTCGAGGCGCCGGCCGAACTCCGTCGGCTCCAGGAACGCCCCGACCCGCAACGCGATGACCAGATGCCCGCAGCCGCTGCGCTGATCGGGAACGTACGGTCCGACCACGCCGGTGGCGTACGAGCTGCCGGTCAGCACTCCGGACAGCACGTCCATCATGAACGAGATCGCGTAGCCCTTGTGCCCGGACATCGGGGCGAGGACGCCGTCGATCGCTGCCTGCGGGTCGGTCGTCGGGACCCCCTCGGCGTCGACGGCCCAGCCCTCGGGGATCGGCTCGCCGCGCTCCCGGGCCGCGTAGATCTTGCCGCGGGCCACGCTGGTGTTGGCGATGTCCAGCACGACGTGCCCGCTGGTGCGGGGTGCGGCGATCGACCACGGGTTCGCGCCGATGCTCTTCTGGCGGCCGCCGGTCGGGGCCATCGCCGGGCTGCCGTTGGTGGTCAGGATGCCGATGCACCCGTTGTCGGCCATGATCCGGGTCCAGTAGGCGGCGGTGCCGAAGTGGTTGCTGTTACGGACCGCGACCGCGGCCACCCCGTGCTGGTGGGCGCGAGCGACAGCGTCGAGGCAGGCGTGCCGGGTGATGACCTGGCCGATGCCGTCGCGGCCGTCGATCACGGCGGTGGCGCCGCCGTCGGTCACGGTCAGCGGCTCGGTCACCGGGTTCATCACCCCGGAGCGGATGCGGTCGACGTACCAGGGCAGCCGCAGCATGCCGTGCGACGGGTGGCCCCAGATGTCGGCGGTGACGAGGCTGTCGCTGACCAGCCGGGCGTCGTCCTCGGGCACGCCGACCGATTGCAGGATCCGGGTGCCCAGCGTGATCAGGTCGGTCATCGTGTTCCTCCCAGTGCGCCGGCCTGCGCCGGTGTCAGTGGCCTGGTCGCGCGGCCGTCGAGCAGCAGGAACAGCCGGGCCGTCTCCTCGAGTTCCTCGATCGCGTCCGCGGCCGCTGCCAGGTCGGTTCCGGCGACGACCGGACCGTGGTTGGCCAGCAGGAACGCGTGGTGGTCCACGGCGACCTTCTCGGCGGTCTCCTTCAGCGTCGCGTCGCCGGGCGCGTGGTAGGGCAGCAGCGGCAGCCGGCCGACCCGCATCACGTAGTAGGCGGTCAGCGGCGGCAGCACGTCGGCCGGGTCGAGGCCGTCGAGGCAGGAGACCGCGACCGAGTAGGTGCTGTGCAGGTGGATCACCGCGCCGGCACCTGGCCGGGAGCGGTAGACGGCGGCGTGCAGGAACCCCTCCTTCGACGGTTTCGGCCCGTCGACGTGGTCGCCGTTGATGTCGATCACCGACAGGGCGGCCGGGTCCAGGGCGCCGAGGCTGGCGCCGGTGGGGGTGAGCAGGATGCGGTCGCCGTCGCGGACGCTGATGTTGCCGGTCCGGCCGAACGTCAGGCGGCGGGTGAAGAACGAGGCGCCGAGGTCGGCGACCTGCTGCCGGATGTCACTCATCAGACTTCTTCCATTGATCGTACGAGCAGGTCAGGCTTGCCGAAGTTGCCGGATTTCAGCAGCAGGTCCAGTGCGGGTGTGCCGGTCGTGCGGCACCACGGCACGCCCCGGTCTGCCTCGTCGGTGACCACGACGGTCTGAATGCCGAGGGCGTTGACCACCGCCCCGGAGGTCTCACCACCTGCGACGACGACCCGGCGTGCGCCGAGTTCGACGGCGGTGCGGGCCAGCGTGCCGAGGGTCCGTTCCAGGATGTCGGCGGTGTCCGGGCCCATCGCGGCGACGGCGGCTTCGCGCTGCTCGGATGCCGCCGACGAGTAGATCAGGACCGGGGTGTCGCCGAGGTTCGCCCGCAGCCAGCCGGTGGCCTGCTCCAGCAGCCGGGTGGGGTCGGGTGTCGAGGCGGGGTCGAGCCGGTAGGAGGGGAACACCTTCCGCGCGTGCTCGAGTTGTTCCAGTGTCGCCGCCGAGCAGCTGCCCGCGAGCACGATGCCCGGCCCCGCGACCGGGGTTCGCGGGGTGACGGCCGGGTCGTGGCGGTCGGCGGCTAGGTGCTGTCCGAGTGCCCCGGCGAGCCCGGCACCTCCGGTGAGTAGCGGGTACTCCCCCGCTGCCGCTGCTACGGCGAGCAGGTCGGCGTCCTCGGTCGCGTCGACCACGACGTGCCGGATTGCGTCGGCCCGCAGCCGCCGCAGGTGGGCCACGATCGCGGACGATCCCTCGCGCACGACCGTCAGCGGCAGTAGCCCGACCGGGTGCTTCGTCTGTCGGCCGAGCACCCGGACCAGATCGGGATCGGTCATCGGCGTCAGCGGGTGATGGCGCATCGGCGACTGCGACAGCAGCACCCCGTTGACGAACAGATGTCCCTGGTACACGGTTCGCCCGTGTTCCGGCGACGCCGGGGAGATCAGGGTCATCGATTCTGCGGCGCGGTCGAGCAGGGCGTCGGTGACCGGGCCGATGTTGCCGTCGTCGGTGGAGTCGAACGTTGAGCAGTACTTGAAGTAGACCTGCCGGACACCTCGCTGCTGAAGCCACTGCTGGACGTCCAGGCTCTGCCTTACCGCGTCGGCGGCGGGGATCGTCCTGGTCTTGAGGGCGACGACGACTGCCTCGCAGCCCGGCGGCGGGTCGATGTCGCCGGTCGGGGCGCCGAAGAGCAGGACGGTGTGCAGGCCGGCGCGGCGCAGGGCGGCGGCCACGTCGGTGCCGCCGGTGTAGTCGTCGGCGATGCAGCCGATCATCGCGCTGCCCCGAAATGCTCTCGCAGGGTCTGTGCGGCCAGGTGTGGCGGGCTCAGCACCGGGATCCCGGTCGCTCGCTGGGCGGCGGGCTGGGCCGGTGAGATCGAGAACTGGCCGAGAACGATCAGGTCGGCGTCGTCCTGCGCGCCGAGCGCCGCTTCGGTGACGGCTTTGTCGAGGGCGGCCGGGTCATCGGCGGTGGTGGCGGCGCGGGCGCCCTCGACGACCGATCCCGAGATGGCCGGTGCGGCGGCGCCCAGATGGGATCGCAGCCGCTGGACGGTGTCGTCGACGCCGGTACGGACCGGGCCGAGGACCGCGACCCGGGCCACGCCACGACGGCCGACCTCGTCGAACAGTGCCTGGTCGGAGGCGAGCAGTGGGACCGGCGCGGTGGCCGCCAGTTCGTACGCGACCGGTCCGTACATCGAGCAGGTGAGCAGGATGGCATCGGCGTGACCGCTCAGGGCGTACCCGATGAGGGTTTGCATCCGCAAGCGAAGCGCTGCGGTGAGTCCACCGGCGGCCTCGGCCTCGCTGATCAGGCGGTCGTCGAGCAGGTTCCAGAGGCGCGCCTCGCTGAACTCGGCCGCGAATGCCTGGTGTGCGGGCCCGGCCGAGGCCGGAGTGGCGTGGATCAGGGCGATGAGGGGATGGCTGTCGGCCACAGGTGTCCTTTCGGAGGTGGGCCGGTGGCATCGGTGGGACGCCACCGGCCCGGGAGATCACGCGCCGCGGATCGCCGCGACGACGGCTGCGGTGAACTCGCTGGTCGACGCGGTGCCGCCGAGGTCGCGGGTGCTGATGCCGCTGCTCACGGCGGCCTCGACACCGGCTTCGACGCGGCGGGCGGCGTCGCTGAGCTTCGTGTCGTCGTGTTTGGCGGCCAGCCAGTCCAGCAGCATGGCGCTGGACAGGATCATGGCGATCGGGTTGGCGAGGTCGCGGCCGGCGATGTCGGGGGCGGAGCCGTGGGCGGCCTGGGCCATGGCGTGGGTGTCGGAGGAGTTGATCGATGGGGCGATGCCGAGCGATCCGGCGATCTCCCCGGCGAGGTCGGAGAGGATGTCGCCGAACATGTTCTCGGTGACGATGACGTCGAACTCGTTGGCGCGGCGGACCAGGTGCACGGTCATCGCGTCGATGTGGAAGTCGTTGACGGCGACTTCCGGGAAGTCGGTGGCGACCTCGCGGCACACGTCGCGGAACATGCCGGTGGTCATCTTCAGGACGTTGGCCTTGTGGACGATGGTGACCCGCTTGTCGCGGCGCATCGCCAGCTCGAACGCCGACCGGGCGATCCGCTCGACCGCGGGGCGGGTGATGATGCCCATGGCTATGGCGACGTCCGGTGAGGGCATGAACTCGCCGGTGCCGGCGTAGGTGGACCGGTCGGCGTAGAAGCCCTGGGTGTTCTCCCGCACGATGACCAGGTCGGTGCCGGCCACGATGGCGTTGCCGCGCTCGAAGCTCTTCGCGGGGCGGATGTTGGCGTACAGGTCGAAGTGCTTGCGGATGGTGCCGCTGGGGTTGAGCTTCGACTTGTGCGCCTCGGGGTAGGCGGCGCTGTCGTGCGGGCCGAGCAGCCATCCGTCCAGCCCGGCAAGAGCAGAGAGAGTCTCTTCCGGTACGGCCGTGCCGTGCGCGGCGATCGCGGAGGCGCCGAGCGGCAACTCGACCCAGGCGATCGGGGCCAGACCGGCGGCGTCGACGGCCGCATCCAGGATGGTGACCGACGCGGGGACGATCTCCGGGCCGATGCCGTCACCGTGCAGGACGCCGAGGGTGTAGCTGGTCATGGTCGCGGTTCTCGCTTTCAGGCGGAGGGGATGGTGAGCAGCTCGGCGGCCTCGGCGTCGGGCACCACGGCCTGCGGGTAGAGCAGGGCGTCGCCGGGGCCGAAGCGCAGGCAGACGGTGCCGGTGAGGTCGCCGCGTGCGGACTGGACCTGGACGATGTGGTTGCCGAGTTTGAGGTCGTATTCGTAGCGGGATCCGACGTACGAGCTGGTCAGGACCTCGCAGTTGAGACCGGTGCCGGAGGGGCCGATCTCGAGCTTCTCCGGCCGCACGGCGACGGTCACGCGCTGCCCGGCCTGGGCGTCGCCGGTGACCTCGACGACGTCGCCGCTGGCGTCCAGGCGCACGTGGGCGCGGCCGGCGTCGGTCTTGTCGACCTGGCCGGTCAGGAAGTTGCAGCGGCCGACGAACGCGGCGACCTCGGGCGCCGCCGGGGTTTCGTAGATCTGTTTCGGGGTGCCGATCTGCAGCATCCGGCCTTCGGACATGACCGCGATCCGGTCGGAGAGGGCGAGCGCCTCGTCCTGGTCGTGGGTGACGTAGACGGTGGTGATGCCGAGCTCTGCCTGCAGGCGCTTGAGCCAGGCGCGGGCCTGTTCGCGCAGCTTGGCGTCGAGGTTGGACAGCGGTTCGTCGAGCAGCAGCACCGACGGGGAGTAGACCAGGGCGCGGGCCAGGGCGACGCGCTGTTGCTGGCCGCCGGAGAGCTGGTGCGGGTAGCGGTCGGCGAGGTGGGCCAGGCCGACCTTGTCGAGGGCGTCGGCGATCCGCTCGGCCTTGTCCTTCTTCGACGCTTTGCGGATGGTCAGGGGCATGGCGAGGTTGGCGGCGACGGTCATGTGCGGCCAGAGGGCGTACGACTGGAAGACCATGCCGAGGTTGCGCTCCTCCGGCGTACGGAAGAGCTTCTTGTCGGTGTCGACGAAGGTGGTGTCGCCGACGGCGATCCGGCCGCCGGTGGGTTTCTCCAGGCCGGCGATGCAGTTGAGGGTGGTGGATTTGCCGCAGCCGCTGGGGCCGAGCAGGGTGAAGAATTCGCCGTCGCGGATGGTGAAGTCGACTTCGTGGAGCACGGTGACGTCGCCGAACGTCTTGTAGAGTTTCTTTACGGAGACGTCAGGCATCTCGGTGTCCCTTCATGAGCAGCCCCGCTATGCCGACGAAGACGGCGGTGATGGCGATCTGGATGGTGGCCAGTGCGGCGACCGAGCCGGTGTTGCCCTGGACCCAGAGTTCGAGCATCGTGGTGCCGAGGATGTTGGAGTCGGCGGAGCCGAGGAAGATCGCCGGCGAGTACTCCTTGAGCATCGTGACGAAGGTCAGGATCATGGCGCCGGCGAACGCGGGCACCAGCAGTTTGCCGAGGATCCGGGTGAAGGTGCGCAGCCAGTCGGCGCCGGAGACCCGGGCGGCGTTGTCGAGTTCGGCGCCGAGTTGCATCACCGACGGGGCGATCGAGCCGAAGCCGCTCGGCAGGGCCCGCAGGCCGAAGCCGATGATCAGGGCGAACAGGGTGCCCTGGATGAGGGCGCCGGCGCCGAACGGGGCGTAGGCGAAGGCCCAGAACAGGCCGATGCCGATGATCAGGCCGGGCATCGCCTGCGGGGCCAGGGCCAGGTATTCCACGGCGCGGCGGAACCGGAAGGTGGAGCGGCGGGCGACGAGCACGGCGAGCACGGACAGGGCGCTGACCAGCACGGCGCCGACAGCGGCGATGATCAGGCTGTTGATGATCGAGTTGGTGTACGCCTCGAAGGTGAAGATCCGCTCGTAGTTGGCCGTGGTGAGCGTCTTCAGTGGTGACTGCAGCGGCGTGAAGATCAGCGTGAACGAGCGGAAGATCAGGCCGCCGATCGGCAGCAGCGCCCCGAAGATCACGTAGACGGCGATGGCCCCGATGCTGACCCAGTTGAGCCAGCCCAGGTCGAGCCGTCGTGGGCGGGTGGCCTTACCCCGTACCGAAACGAATCGTTGTGCGTCTTTGAGCAGTTTCGCCTGTAAGGCGACCAGGGCGACGGTGACCAGCAGGATCAGCGCGGAGGCGGCGCCGAGCACGCCGTAGTCCGGGTTGATCGACTGGAGGCCGTTGGAGTAGAGGAAGGTGGAGAAGACCGAGATGCCGACCGGCTGGCCGTAGAGCAGCGGGACGCTGAGCGTCTCGATCGACATGCTGAAGACCAGGATGGAGCTGTAGACCATCGGCGGGCGCAGCATCGGGACGATGACCGAGAACAGGATCCGCAGCGGTTTCGCGCCGCAGACCTGGGCGGCGGACTCCAGGGAGGCGTCCGATTGGCGCAGGGCGTTGACGCAGAAGACGTATGCGATCGGGGCCAGCGCCACCGCCTCGGTGACGGCCATCCCGGGGATCGAGTAGAGGTTCCACGGCACGGTGCCGATCCAGGAGCGGACCTGGGTGCTGACGAAACCGGCCGGCCCGTAGAGGGTGATCCAGCCGAAGCCGAGGATCAGCGACGAGATGAAGAACGGCCACTGCATGGCCGCGGCGAACAGGCGGGCGCCGGGCAGCCGGGTACGTACCACGGCGATCGCCATCGGCACCGCGATCAGCAGGGTGAGCACGGTGGTGCCGACCGCGAACAGGGCGGTGTTGACGATGACCGTACCGAAACCCGCGTCGGTGAACAGCCGCACGTAGTTGCTGGCGGTCAGGACCCCGCCCGCCTCGTAGAGCGGGCGGTCCAGGATCGACTGGTAGAGGGTGGGGACGACAGGGGCGAGAACGAGGAGGGCGAGCAGGGCCAGTACGGCGTACTGGACCCACAGCTCGCGCCCGGCGCCGAGCAGGCGCCGGTAACGCGGTGGTGTGAGGGTTGTGGTCACTGTGCCAGCAAGCCGTTCCAGCGGGTCGTGAACTGCTGGACGTCGGCGTCGGGGACGAGCTCGTACTTCGCTCGGATGATCTTGGCTTCGGTCACCTTCTCCACTACTTCCTGATAGGTGTGCAGGCCCTCGGCGCGCGGCACGTCGTCGCGGTAGGAGGTGAGCCCGCCCTCGGCCACTGCCCGCTGGCCCTCGGTGGAGAGCACGAAGTCGGTGAACAACTTGGCGGTCGCGGCGTGCGGGGCCTTCGGGGCGATGCCGATGCCGCGCGGCAGGACCGTGGTGCCGTCGTCGAGGAACGTGACCTGGAACAGGCCGCCGCTGTTCTTGACCACCGGGTAGGCGGGTGCGGCCGAGATGAAGAACCCGACCAGGTACTCGCCGGCGAGGATCTTCTCGGTCTGGGTGCCCGAGGAGGTCTCCGGGCGGGCCAGTGGGAGCAGTTTCTCCAGGCTGGCCCAGGAGTTCGGGTCGGCCTCGGTGTAGGCGCGGGACACGGTGAACCCGAACGCGCCCTTGACGTCGCGGGTGGTGATCTTGTCCTGGAACTTCTTCGGGTCCTTGGCCACCAGGGCGGCCAGGCTGGCCAGTCCGGTCGGGGCCTCGGGGACCAGGCTGGTGTTGTAGGCGATGGTCATCGGGTCCATCGACATCGCGTAGACGTTCGGCATGAGCGTGGCGAAGTCGGGCAGCTTGCTCAACTCGGGTGAGGTGTACTCCATGAGCCGGCCTTTGCCCTGCTGGTTGTACTCGGCCCAGGCCTGGGCGGCGTTGGAGACCAGGATGTCGGCGGGTGAGTTGCCGGTGGCCTGCTCGCTGAGCACGCGCTGGAAGACCTCGTCGCTGTCCAGGTTGTTCGCCGAGATCTTGGTGACCCACGGGTACTTCTTCTGGAAGTCGCGGAAGATCGGCGCCCAGTTCTCCTGGTCGGTGTTGGAGTAGATGGTCAGCTCGCCGCCCTCGCTCTTGGAGGCTTCGATGAGCTGGGCGTATTCGGCCGGGTAGTAGTCGGGCGCCTTGCCTTCGGTGATCTGGTTGGGCGGTGCGGTGGGCTCGTCGGAGCCGCCGCATCCGGTGAGGGCGGCGGCGGTCGTGAGGACGAGAACGGAGGCGAAGAGTCGACGATTCAAAGTTCACAGCTCCTTGATGCGGAGGAAACATCGCTGTGGGGAACGCCACCCACCATGGAGGTTATAACCTATAGCCGTCAACCATCGCGGCCGAAGAATTTTTCCAGCTGCGCACGGTGGGACCACCTCGTGTAGGTTATAAGCGACCTTGGGAGGGGTGGATGTACTCCACAAAAAGCGACTTCGCCTACAGCCGGCTGCGCGAGATGATCCTGACCGGCGAGTTCGAACCCGGCACGGTGCTCAATCAAGCCCTGCTCGCCCGCACCATCGGGATCAGCACCACGCCGCTGCGTGAGGCCCTACGCCGACTGAAATCCGAGGGCCTCGTCGAGCTCGACGCCCACCGCGACGCCCGCGTCACCCCGCTCACCGGCGAAGAGGCGCGCGACCTGCTCGAGATCCGGATCTCGCTCGACCCGCTCGCTGCCTCACTGGCCGCCGAGCGGCGCAGCACCGCCGACATCCGCGAGATGCGCGAGGCCATCGAGGGCCTGCACCCGCTGCTGCACAACCCGACCTTCGTCGACCTGGTGGCCCACCGCCGGTTCCACACCGCCATCTACACCGCGTCACACAACGAGATCCTGATCAGCACCCTCGACGCGTTGTGGGACAAGGCCGACCGCTACCGGCGACTCGGCCTCGAGGTCGAACGCAGCCAGGAAGAACGCGACATCAAAGCAGCCGAGCACCGTGAGCTCCTCGAATGCGTGATCAACCGGGACGCCGCCGGCGCCGCCGACGTGATGCGCCGGCACATCGACACCAGCCTGGGCGCCAAGGCCGCCAACCGGCTCAACGCCGGCCGGATCGAGGCCGGCTCCTGAACCAGACGGCTCTACTGCTCACCCACACGGTGCTGGTGCAAGCCGTCACGTTCGTGCTGCGCCCCACCGCCACGTACCAGGCCCTCGACCTCGCCGTACCCACCGCCTACCTCGGCATGCTCGGCGCCAGCTTCGCCGTCGTCCCGCTCGTCCTGGCCACCCCGGCCGGGCAGATCGTCGACCGGTTCGGCGAGCGCCGCATGCTGATCACCGGACCGATACTGCTGGCCCTCTCGGTTCTGTCGTTCATCGCGTGGGGCGACACGGTGCCCGGGCTGATCGCCGCCACCATGCTGCTCGGCATCGGCCACCTCTGCGCCGTCGTCGCCCAGCAGGCGCTGGTCGCCAACCGCACACCCGCCGGCCGCTACGACACCGCGTTCGGCTACTACACCTTCGCCGCCTCGCTCGGGCAGGCCCTCGGCCCCGGACTCATCATCATCTTCGGCGGCGGCCGCACCGTCCCCGACACCCACGCGATCTTTCTGGGCACACTCGCGATCACCGCTCCCCTGCTGGTCATCGCCGTCCTCCTGCGCCCCTCCGCGGCGGTCTCCGCGCGGCCCGATTCCGGACCAGGCGGCTTCCGAGAGCTATTGGCCCGCCCCGGCCTGCCCCGCGCGCTGCTGGTCAGCTGCATCGTGCTCGCCGCCGTCGACATCACCCTGGTCTACCTGCCCGCCCTCGGCACCGAACGCGGCATCGCAGCCGGCACCGTCGGCGTCCTACTCACCCTGCGCGCCCTCGCCTCGATGACCTCCCGGCTGTTCCTCGGCCGGCTGTCCGCCGCTGTCGGCCGCCACCATCTGCTCGTCGGCACCGTCGCCATCTCCGCTGCCGGCCTGCTCCTCATGCTCATCCCGATGCCGCTGTGGCTGATGGCCGTCCTCATCGTGATCACCGGCCTCGGCCTCGGCGCCGGCCAGCCCTTGACCATGTCCTTCCTGGCCGAAGCTGCACCACCCGGCCTGCGTGGACGAGCCATGTCCCTGCGCCTGACCGGCAACCGCCTCGGCCAGGTCGTCATCCCCAGCACCGCCGGTGTCCTCGCCGTCGGCGCCGGCGCCACCGGCGTCCTCGCACTCACCGCCGCTGGCCTCGCCGCAGCGGCATACGCCGCCGGCAGCCTCCCTCCCACCGAAAGGACCGACGGTGAATAGCACCGCCGACCTGTACGACAAGCACGGCGAGACCCTGGGCTCCTGCGACACCCAGCTCCGCCAGTACGGCAGCATCCCTGTCTTCCACGGCCCGGCCGCCACGGTCTCCTGCTTCGAGGACAACGCGCTGCTCAAAGCGGTACTCAGCGAACCCAGCGACGGCCGCGTGCTCCTCCTCGACGGCGGCGTCGTGGTCCTCCCCCACGCCACGGGCCTCGCCACCTGACCAGAAAGCCGGCCGCCAACAAAATCAACAGACGGCCGGTACCTCATCGAGTCCGAGCACTGCCGACGGGCATCGCCGGCCCGGGAGGATCCGCCGCATCTGCGACCGGCCGACAACGATGCCCTTGGCGTTCGCGGCGTCGGTCAGCGAGTCCAGGGACCACCCCGCGGCAGTGGACGTCTCGTCGTCCTGGACCGACTCTTCGCCGGCCGGGGTGTAGTGCAACCGTCCGGTGACGTCGTCTTGACCAGCGCCACGATCCGCGACCGATCATGCTCGGTGAGCCGCCGTGGCCGGCCCGGTCGGAGAAAGTACCCATCGAGATGCATGCATGTCGGGGATTCGTACTCGATTCCCATACACAGACGCCAGAAGATTCGATCCACATATGTGGACGCAGTTCTTGACTGTGCATTGGGGCGTGTCCTACGTTCAGGCCCTCCGTGGCGGTTCCGTCTCACCGTCACGTCCGCCGAACCTCGAGGGATCTCCTATGAAAGCGCCCTACAGGTCTGCCCGTTTCCGCATATTTAGATATTTAGCCCGGCTTTCCAGGGGTTTGTCTGGCCGGGCCGCGGTGGCTTCGGTCGTGCTGGCGCTAGTCGCCGGGACGACGGCCTCAGTCACCTTCCCCGCCACAGCACTCGCCGCCCCTGACACCGACGGCCGGCTCAACGTGTTGCTGTTCTACAAGCCCAACTTCCATGCCTCCCACGTGCAGGCGCGGCAGGCCGTACGCGACCTGGTCAATGAACTCGGCACGCAGTACGGGCAGCCGGTGGAGATCCAGGAGACCGACGACCCCTCGGTCTTCAACACCAGCAACCTGGCCGACAAGGACACCGTCGTCTTCGCCCAGACCGGTGGCGTGCTGTTCAACGCCGCCCAGCGGTCCGCGCTGGAGGCGTACATCCGTGCCGGCGGCGGTTACCTGGGCCTGCACTACACCGGCTGGTCGGTCGGCGAGAGCGAGCACGACGTCAACCCGTTCTACGCCCGCCTGGTCGGCGCCGTCTCCGAGGGCCACCCGGAGAACCCCGGCGTCCGCCCCGGCCGCGTGGTGGTCAAGGACACCAGCCACCCGCTCACCCAGGGCGTGACCGCCTCGATCACCCGCAGCGACGAATGGTACGACTGGGTGGTCAACCCGGCACCCTGGGTACGTACCCTGATCGAGGCCGACGAGACCTCCTACGGCATGGGCCGGCAGGGTTCCTCACACCCGGTCACCTGGTGCCAGAAGATCGACTCCGGCCGGTCCTGGTACACCTCCATGGGCCACGAAGGCACTGCGTACGGCGAACCGTACATGCGTGCGCAGATGAAGAACGGCCTCGCCTACGCCGCCAAGCTACTCGCCGCGGACTGCTCGCCGCCGGTCAAGGACACCGCCGGCGCCTGGAGCGGTGTCACGCCGTGGCCGCTGGTCCCGATCAACATGGCGCTGACCTCCGACGGCCGGGTGCAGTCGTTCGGCAGCGTCGGCGGCTGGGGCAACGACACCACGCCGTACGACTGGACCGGCAACGACTCGGTCACCCAGGGCGGCCACATGGAGGTCGACATCTGGAACCCCGCGCAGCCACGAACCTTGGCGAACCTGCGCGCGGGCATCATCCCGAACACCACGTACACCGACCTGTTCTGCTCCATGCAGGTGCAGAGCCCGCACGACCACTCCACGATGACGGTCGGCGGTGACGACAGCCTGGGCGGCAACGCCCCGAACGACGCGGCCATCGGCGTCACCAGCTACAGCACGAACAACGGGCTGCAGAACGAAGCGCCCATGAACATCCCCCGCTGGTACCCGACCGGCACCACCATGCCCAACGGTGACGTCGTCGTGCAGGGCGGAAGCCTCCGTGGCGGTCCCGGTGGCCCCGGGGTGCTCACCCCGGAGATCTACACCCCGGAGTCGGAGTCCGGCTGGAAGCTGCTCACCGGCGCCAGGAGCACCGCCGCGTACGGTGACGGCGGGTCCGACCACCCCGGCCAGGACGAGAACCGCTGGTGGTACCCGCGGGCGTTCGTCGCCCCGACGACCGGGACGCTGTTCAACATCACCGGCACCCAGATGTACGAGCTCAACCCCGCCGGCAACAACGGCACCGGCCAGATCGTCCTACGTGGCACCCTGCCGGGCGACATCGCCAACCAGGGCGGCAACGGCAACCCGGTCGGCGCCACGTCCACCGCCGTCATGTATCGCCCCGGCAAGATCCTCCAGGTCGGTGGCGGCTGGTGGGCCAACGGCGGCGGCCCCGACGGCGCCCGCGCCGCCTTCACCGTCGACATCACCGGCGGCACCGCCAACCCGGTCGTCACGGCGACGAGTCCGATGAAGCACCAGCGTCACTGGGCCACCGCGACCCTCCTGCCCGACGGCAAGGTGCTGGTCACTGGTGGCAGCCGGTCGAACAACGGCAACGACGGATACGTCACCAACCCCGAGATCTGGGACCCGGCCACCGGCAACTGGACCGAGGTCGCCCTCCCGCACGAGCATGCCCGGCTCTACCACTCCACGGCGCTGCTGCTGCCCGACGGCCGCGTGATGATCGGTGGCGGTGGCGCCCCCGGCCCGCGCAACTACACCGACGTCGAGTACTACTCGCCCGGGTACCTGTTCGACGGCAACGACGCCGCTCCGCGCCCGGTGATCAACACCGCGCCGGAGAAGATCGGTTACAACGGCAACTTCCAGGTCACTGCGACCGGTACGGTCTCCCGGGTCACGCTGGTCCGTAACGGCTCGGTGACGCACGGCTTCAACAACGACCAGAACTTCCTGGACCTGGCGTTCAGCCAGTCCGGCTCCACGGTCAACATCACCGCGCCGGTGAACGGCAACTACGCGCCTCCCGGCTCGTACATGCTGTTCGTCTGGGACAGCAACGGCACCCCGTCGGCCGCGAAGATCGTCAAGATCGACCCGTCGGTCAAGCTGACCCAGCTCAACCCGCGGGTCGTGGACCAGTTCGAGTACCCGCGGGTGCCCGGCGAGTGGCGTACCGGCAACCCGCCCGCGACCGTCGACGTTGCCGCCGGCAACAACCGGATGTGGCCGTGGACGGTCGACAGCCAGGTCCAGCTGGTCCGGGGCACCGCCACCGGTCAGGGTGGCCTCGGCCTCACCGGTTACCAGCTCGGCCTGGGCGGCGCCGGCAACATCCAGCGCACCCTCACCGACCTGACACCGGGCACCACCTACCGGGTGTCACTGAGGTATGCCCGGGACAACCGGTCCTCCGGGTCAGAGGCGGCGAACGGCATCCTGACAGTCGGCAACCTGAACGCCACGATCACCGCGACCACCGGTCAGCCGTCCAACGCCAGCTACGCCACCTACTCCGGCACGTTCACGGCCGCGACGGCGAAGCAGACCCTGACCATCAGGGGTCCAGGCAGCGGCGCCGGGCTCATGATCGACGACCTGGTGGTGGTCGGCGACAACGCCCCACCGTCAACGGCCACCGGCATGCCGGTCCGGTACGAGTTCGAGGAGGGCAGGGGTACCACCGCCGCCAACACCGGCGAGGGAGGCGGGGCCGGACCTGCCGTCCTGACCGGGGACACGGGCTGGTCCGACGACGGTGTGCACGGCAAGGCGATCAACCTGCCCGGCGGCAGCAACGCCAACGCGGTCGACCTGCCGGACAACCTGCTGATGGGCGCGGCGAACTTCACCACCGCGTTCTGGGTGCGCCCCGACACGAAGAGCAACTGGACCGGCCTGTTCCACATCGGTGACGGGCTCGCCGCCGCCGGGAGCTATTTCCAGATCCAGATGCAGACCCAGGCCGCAGGCAACACCGGACTCGCGGTCACCTTCAAGGGTAAGACCGGCCCTGAGCAGCGGATCTACGCCACTCCGGTCCGGGACGTGGCCGCCGGCGAGTGGAACCACGTGGCCTTCACCCGGCAGGGTTCGACCGGCACGCTGTACCTCAACGGCGAGGCGATCGCGACCCGGAACGACCTGACCGTCGGGATGACCGAGGTCGGCCCGACGACGAACAACTGGCTGGGTCGCAACGGCTTCCCGGACGTGGCATTCGACGGTCTGATGGACGACGTACGGGTGTACACGTCCACCCTGAGCGCGGCGGACGTGGCGGCGATCTACAACGAGACCTCCGCCGAGGTACCCGTCACCGTGACCGCCGAGCCCCGGTGCATCGCCGGCAAGGCGTACGTCGCGGTACGGGTGCTCAACGACCACGACTCGCCGGTCGACGTCGTCGTGGAGACCCCGTACGGCAACCGGACCTTCGCCGACGTCGCCCCCGGCGCCGCCGCCTTCCAGCAGTTCGCGGTACGGGCGGCAGCGGTCCCGGCCGGTTCGGTGACCGTTCGGGCCACCGGCACCGTCGGCGGCGGGGACGTCACCACCACCGTCAACGCCGAATACGCCGCCAAAACCTGCGGCACCTGACCGGCTGTTCCCGTCCCCTCTGTTTCCGTCCGGAGTACACATGCCTTTTCTGGAGTACACATGAACGCGCGCAACCGCTTGCGCCCCATAACCGTTGGGGCGGTCGTCGCCGTCGCGGCTGCCTTCCCGTCGGCTGTCTGGGCCGAGCCCGGCGACTCGACCGACGTCCGGGTGACCGTCGACATCACCGAGATCAAGGAGCCGGGCGTGCTCGCGCTCAGCATCGCCGGCAACGCGGTCACCCTGCAGGAGAACGGCTCGGACCTCCTCGTCCGGCAGTTCACCGGGACCCTGCCGACGGTGACCGTCACCGACACGCGCACCGCGGACGAGGTGCCGGCCGGCGCGAACTGGGCCGTACTGGGCAGTTCGAGCGCCTTCACCGGTACCGCCGGGCAGCCCTCGATCTCCGCCGGTCACCTCGGCTGGAAGCCGCGCCTGATCGACGGCGGCACCAGCGGTCAGGTGACCGAGGGCGAAGAGGTGGTGACGGTCATCGACGACCCGACCCAGCCCGGTAACAACGTCGGCCTGACCGACCAGGAACTCCTGGTCTCCACGTATGACTCGGCGGCGGTCGTCGGCGACTCGTACACGGTGAACGCCGACCTGTACCTGCGAACCCCGGCGGACGTAGCCGCCGGGTCGTACCAAGGGACCCTGACGATCTCCCTGTTCGAGTGATCCGATCCGGCGGGGGGCCACCACGGCCCCCGCCGGCCCCCCGCTGTCGAAGGACTCCACCTTGACCTTCCACCTCCCGCGCCGGGCACTCACCGCGCTCCTCGTCACCGCCCTCGCCGTTCCCCTCACCCCGGACGTGGCGACCGCCGAACCAGGCCGCGCCACGCTCACCTGGACGGTCCAGCCGGCCACCGCCGGCGGCCCGGACGGCCGCCGCTGGATCGAGCGCGACCTGGAGCCGGGAACGGTGCTCACCGAACACCTGGCGGTACGCAACCTCAGCGACGCCTCCGCGAACTTCGCCCTCAGCGCCGCCGACGGGTACCTCACGGACAAGGGCCGCTTCAACATGCTCGCCTCGGACCGGCCGTCCACAGACGGCGGAACCTGGATCGCCGTGCAGAAAACGGTGACCGTCGCGGCGAACGAGACCAAGGTGGTGCCGTTCACCATCACCGTCCCGCGAAACGCCACCCCGGGCGACCACCCGGCGGGCATCGCCGCGTCGGTCGTCAGCGGCACGGGCACGGTGCAACTGGAGAGCCGCGTCGGGTTCCGGGTGCTGATGCGCTCCGGCGGCACGCTCCGCCCGGCCCTGTCGGCTGAGAACGTCAAGGTCCGCTACGAACGATCCTGGAACCCGCTGCGCTCCGGCACGATCCATCTGACGTACGCGGCAGCCAACACCGGCAACGTCCGGGTCGAAGCCCGCGGCCGGGCCGAGGTCGCCGAACTGTTCGGCGCGCACGTCCGCGGCCGGGACATCAGCGGGGGCGAACTACTGCCCGGCGGCAACCACACGACAGACGTCAGCATCGGCGGGGTGTGGGCGGCGGGCCGGTTGCGGACCACGCTCACGCTGACCCCGTCGATCCTCGGCACCACAGGAACCAGCACCGTCGCCGCCCCAACAACCGTCACGGTGACCACCTGGGCGCTGCCATGGGCACAGCTCGTCCTGACGATTGCAGTCGTCGCGCTGGCGCTGGCTCTGCGCACGGCGGTCCGCCTGCGCCGCCGCCGGATAACCCGGATGCTGGAGCTCGCCCGTGAGGAGGGTCGCCGATCCGCGGGCTGATCCTGCAACGGCAGTTCATGCTCGCGACCAGCGCCGCGTCCAACGCGTTCAAGTCTTGTCGCCTCGTGCCCATCCCCGAGTGAGAGCCGCGTGGACCTGATCGGCGAGCGTTCTCAGCTCCTCAGCTGCCCGGCTGATGGATTGCGGCGCCCGGATCGGTGCTCTGTTCAAGGGCCGTCCACCACTCCTCCAGCTCATCGACCCGGCTCTGGAGTGCGGCGTTCGCCGCCCGGGCCGTCGCCAGTTCCTCGGTCAGCGCACCGATCGGCCCGGAGGCGGTCAGGGCGTCGAGCCAGCCCGCGACCAGCCGATCCTCAGCGGCGACCCGGCGGAACGCGCTGGCGACCATCTCCGGTGACAGCTCAGCCACGAACTCTCTCGGGAGCGTGAGCAGTCGAGCGACCTCGCCGAGGCTCCGCGCGGCGCTCATCTGGCGCCGGAGGCGCTCGGCGGACGGCGCCGCCGGTTCGGCCGGTGTCGCAGCCGCGATCGGCTTGGCGGGGGAAGGAGCGGGCTTCGACACGGGCGCGGGCGTAGGTGCCAACGCCGGCGCCGGCGCCGGGTCAGGCTCGACCTCTGACGGGAGTTCGGGAAGGTCGTCCCCCACCCAGGCGTAGGCCAGAGTGTCGCCCTTCTGCCGTCGGACGACATTCGGCCACTTGGGCAGAACCGCCAGCGCGCGGGGCCCGTGCCGGGCCCAAGTCTCGTTCCGGAGACCGAGCTCGGCCATTCGCTCCCGGATCTCTCGCACCTTCAGCGGGACCGACGACTCGGCCAACAGGTGGAGAACCACCGCGAGGGGCTCTTGGGCGAAGACGGCGTGGAACAGCCGGGAGTCGGACAGAGCCAGGAAACGCAGCGAACCCCTCGTCGCGACGTGAACGCCGGCGCCCCGTGGGACAAGCTCTTCCTCATCGGTGTCGTCCCACTTGACCTGATAGTTTGTCCCGTCATCCGCGAGGATCGATCCGGCTCGAGTACGGCGTACGCCGAACGAATCGGACACCCGGACAAGACCCTGATCTGCGCTCACGAATGCGACTGTAATGGTTATCCTCGCGGCCGGAGCGCCGGCCGCCTGAGTCCTGCGACACGCAGACGACGAGGACCGTTTGTCCTTGACATCTACAACGAGGACGAACCTGATAGCTCCGGTTATCGGATGGCGCCTCGGGCCGCAGACGTAGACTCGGCCAGGTGACCCGCCGGAGCCCGGCCTGATCCGCCGCGGGCAACGGTGGCCGCTGCCACCGCCGCGCAGGTCGCCGCGATCAGCCACACTGCGATGAAACTCTCCTCGGCCGGCACGCCCGTCCCCGCCGGGGTCAGCTGGGCGGTGAGCGCCGCGAGACCACCGCCGGCCAGGGCGCCGCCGACCACCTTGCTGTTGTTGTACAGGGCCGCGGCGATACCGGAACGGTCTTCGGGCGCGCCCTCGACGATGACCGTGGGCAGGGCGCCCATTGCCAGCCCGATGCCGGCGCCGATGATCGCCGTGGCCAGGCAGACGGCGGGCAGACTGCCTCTGGCCGAAGCGAGCGCGACGAACCCGGCTGCCAGGACGGCGAAGGCGATCACGACGCAGGCGCGGTAGCCCAGGCGCCGGGCGAGACGCGCGGTCGACAGCGAGGTGACGATGCTGAACACGATGCCGGGCAGCAGCACCAGCGAGATGGCGAACGCGCCGAGCCCGAAGCCGTAGCCTGCCTCCTCCGGACGGGCGGCCAGGAACGCGCTGTTCGGTGCCTTGCTGCCGAAGTATGCGACGCCGAAGAGCGCGCTGGCGCCGTAGTAGGGCAGCACCTGCCGCCGGGACATCGCCCGCACGTCGATGAGCGGATCGGCGGCCCGCCACTGGACCGCGCCGAAAACCACCAGCAGCACGACACCGGCGGCGGCGAAGCCGGGGTGGCCGGACTCGGACAGGCCGACGAGCAGGCTGACCGTGCCGGCGGCCAGCAGGACAGCGCCGGGCCAGTCCATCCGTACCTCGGGGCGGCGTGGTGACTGCGGGAGGTTCGCGAAGCACAGCGGCACGCAGGCGATCGTCATGGCCGCCGGCAGCAGCAGCGCCAGCCGTACGTCGCCGGTGATCGACGCGACGGCGCCGGTCGCGACCGAACCGAGCAGGGCGCCGAGGGTGAGGCCGCCGACCAGCCGGGCGATGGCGCGGCGTGCCGTCTCCACCGGCAGCGCCGCGCGCACCAGAGCGATCTCCAGTGGCAGCAGCGCCGCCAGGGGGCCCTGCGCCACCCGGCCGGCCAGCAGTGCCGGAAACGACGGGGCGAGAGCGACCAGCAGGGTGCCTGCGGCGAGCAGAAGCACGCTGACCCGCAGCACCCGCCGGTAGCCGTGCCGGTCACCCAGGCGGCCCAGCACCGGCACGCACACCGCGGCCGACAGCAACTGGACCGCGATCACCCAGGACAGTTCGGCGTCGGACACGTCCAGCCGATCGCCGATCGCCGGGAGCAACGGCACCAGCCCGAACTGCAGGCAACCGCTGGTGATCTCGAGGAGGACGAGCAGCCGTACGGGTCCGGACCACGTGGGAGCTTGACGCATGCCCGACATTGTGCGGCCGCACAACGCCCGGACCGGCAGGATGCTCGCATACGCCGTGCCAGGGGGCTGCTGTGCGGGAAACCACCGAAATTGATGACGCCGATCTACGGATCGTGGCGGCGCTGCAGGCCGCGCCACGTGCCGACTGGCAGCGGATCGGACAGGCGGCCGAAGTGTCGTCGTCGACCGCCGCCCGCCGGTGGGCCCGCATGACCGAGGCCGGGCTGGCGTGGATGAGCTGCCATCCGATGCGGATGCCCGGAGTGTCGCCGACCGTGGTGGTCATCGAGATCGACTGCGCACCGGCCCGCCTCTACTCGGTCGCCGAACAACTGCTCGACGACCCGCACACGGTCAACGTCGCCCACGTCACCGGGCCGTGCGACCTGATGGTGACCGCGGCGTTCGCCGACCGTGCGTCGCAGGCACGGTACGTCGGCTTCTGTCTCAGCGAGTTGGAGGGCGTGACGGCCATCCGGTCGCAGATCGTGACCGCGCTGCACCGCGACGGCACCCTGTGGCGGGTCGACCGGCTCACCGAGCGGCAGTTGGCCGTCCTGCACGAGGACCGGCGGCCGGCCACCGGTGACGAGCGGGCCGACCCGGACGAGGCCGACATGGCGCTGGTGGCGGCGATGAGCACGAACCCGCGCCGGTCCGTCGTGGAACTCGCCCACCGTACGGGCATGAGTCCCACCACCGTGCAACGCCGGCTGACCCGGATGGAGGCCAACCGCACCCTGGTCTACCGCTGCGACGTGGCCCGGGGCTTCTCCGGCTGGCCGGCCGGGGCGACCCTGTGGGGCTCGGTTCCGCCCAGCGGCTCCGCCCGGATCGCGGCACAGCTCATCGGCCTGCGCGAGGTACGCATGTGCATGTCGCTGACGGGACGGCACAATCTCGTGTTCACGGTCTGGTTGCGTACCCTCGATGATCTTCCGGTGTTGGAGTCGCATCTCGCCGACCGCATTCCCGACCTGGTCATCGCCGACCGGGCGGTCACGCTCTGGCCGTTGAAACTCGGCGGGCACATCCTGGACCCGCGTGGCCGCAACATCCGGCTGGTGCCGGTCGGTCTGTGGTCGGACAGCAAGGCCGCCGACCGGGAGTCGGCGTTCCTCGGCCGTCTGCGCGATCGGTGAGAGACGGTCACCGGGCCGGCAGATAGACGCAGTACCTGCCGGTGTGCACGCGCCGCCGCAGGTGCTCGCCGATGGCCGGCGCGTCCCGGCCGATGTGGTCGATCGCCCGGCGGATCGCCTTGCCCACGGCCACCCGGGCCCGCTCCTCGTCGGTGGCGAACCCGCGGGCACGCCCGCCGAACCCGGCCGCCGCGGCCAGCTCCCGTAGCAGCCATTGCCGTTCGCCGGTCAGCGCGTCGTGCCGTGCCGTGTCGCCGGCGGTTTCGCTGGCGGTGATCGCCTCGTCCAGTTCGGAGAGCCGCTGCCGGTAGCGGTGGCGCGCGACGTCGTCGAGGACCGGCTGTGCCTTTGACGGCACTCCCCCGCTCCAGTCACCGGTGAGGGTGCCCGACACCAGCGTCACCGCGGCAATGTCCTGTTCCGCGTTCGCGGTCAGCACCGCCAGGTACTGCATGCCCCGGCGGTCCGGGACGAGCACCCGCAGATCTCCCAGCCGCACCTCACACCGAAAGCCCCGCCGGCGCACCGACACCCGCGCCGCGGCTTGCTGATTCGTCATGGTCACCAGGTCATGGTCGGCAGAACCCCGCTACCGGCCCGCTGAATACTCGGATCCGCCGTTTACCCCGGTGTCCACGCCCGGATCCTTCTTCGAGCCGGCTCAGGACGGGCTGCGGTTCTCCGCTCGGGGTGAGCCGACGCCCGGTGTCAACCGACGCGAAGTCCGGGGAGGGACCGCCCCGCACGCCGTGGGACGGTCCCGGAGTCCGGCGGTCAGCCGGAGCAGGTCTCCAGCTCGGCCAGTAGGTCGGCGATCCGTACCTGGACTGCGACGATCATCCGGACGATCGCCGGTTTCTCCCACGCGGCGGCGTGGTTCAGGCGGTCCTGCAGCGCGCGTTCGCGTTCCTCCAGGTTCACGATCTGCTGCTGGATCTGGGCGCACGTGGCCTGGATGGCCACTCCCGCGTGGGCCGGGGCGGCGGCCACGCTGCCGAACGCGATCGCCCCGGCCATCGCCAGGGCGGCGACTGTTTTCCTCATGCGCTTCCCTTCCGTACGTCTCAGGTGGTGTTGACGTTCCTGACGGAAGGGCGTTCCAGTGGTGTTCCATCGGCCTCAGGTCTGCGGGACAGCGACGCCACACAGTGGAACGGCGATGGAACGCCCTCCAGGGTGGTGTCCTTACCTACGCTGGGGAGATGTGATGGTGGTCGGCATCGGGTATCAATGGGAGCGGATGTGGCGCCGCCTCGTGTCGTTGAGCGCCGTCGCGCTGATGGTCCTGGCCGGGGTGCTGGTCGTGGCCCCGGGTTCAGCTCAGGCGCGGGCGGATGCATGCGAGCGCGAGTCGTCGGCGAGCCTGCGGTTCTCTCAGCCGAACGGGCAGCGCTACGACTGGGGTGACGTGGTGCTCCTGGACGTGCGGCACGACCTCCACCACAGCTGTAACCAGCAGGACATCATCCTCGACAACGGCCAGTCGGACGGCCGGATCTCGGTGGACCATGCCTCTCACATCCTCATGGAGGTCGGGATCTATCGCTCCGCGGACTGGACGCTGTCCGTGCGGTTGAGAGGTGTCGAGGATCCGCTGGTGCTGACGACCGTGCGGGTCGAGGTGGACATGCCGGTGCTGGATCCGCTGCCGGGTGACGGGCAGAACCCGGTGCGAGTGGACGTCAACCACGACACGGTGTTCGAGCGCTACATGTTCGCGCGCGGGGTCAGCACTCCGAACGCGACGGTGGTGGTCCGGCCCGGACTGGACCTGAACCTGAGCGGCCTGGAACACCTGCACATCGCCCCGGGCGTCAAGATCCTCGGCGGCCAGGCGCGGCATCAGCGGGCGCCGCGGCTGTTCACCCTGACACGTCCCTCGGTCCTGTTCGTGATCGGCTCGTGGGGCGAGGAGGCGCGGTCGGACAACGTGCGGATCAGCGGGATCCGGCTGGACGGGGGCATGACCCACTGGCTGACCGAAGGCGACGACCCGACGAGCGCCGGCATCCAGGTGGATTCGACCGTCAACGTGGAGATCGGCGACAGCGAGTTGTACGGCTGGAACGGTTCGGCCATCTCGGTGATCGACCCGATGCAGCGCATGGAGTACGAGGACTGGTCGTCCGTCTGGCTGCACGACAACTGGATCCATCACAACCTGCACCTGAACTCCGGGGGCTGTCTCGGGAGGGGGCACGGCGCCGGGTATGGCGTGGTGGTCTCCAAAGGGGCGTATGTGCTGATCGAACGCAGCGTCTTCGATTGGAACCGGCATGCCGTGGCCAGTGACGGCCAGGCCAACACCGGTTATCAGTTCAACCGCAACCTCGTGCTCAAGGAGGGTGGGCAGAACTCGCCCTGCGACTCGACGCATCAGATCGACGTGCACGG
Organism: Actinoplanes sp. NPDC026670; assembly: GCF_040638175.1. Taxonomy (NCBI): domain Bacteria; kingdom Bacillati; phylum Actinomycetota; class Actinomycetes; order Micromonosporales; family Micromonosporaceae; genus Actinoplanes; species Actinoplanes sp. NPDC026670. Next base: position 41,699 of record NZ_JBEZXU010000028.1, on the reverse strand, counting down.
GTTGGACAGCTGCTGGCCGGGTCACTACAACTGTGGCGTGGCCGGGCACCGCTTCGACGTCCGCTTCAACACCATCACCTACACCAAGGGCAATGGCCTGAAGGTCCGTGGCAGCCCGCACGGCAGCATGCTGGCGTACGACAACGTCTTCAGCCACACGCAGAAGTGGGGTGGCACCTTCAGTGACGGCGCGATGGTGGACGGGCCGTCCGGCTTCTTCGAGGACCGCAACCAGCTCGGCGTCAACCCGTTCGCCCAGCTCAAGCAGTGTGACTTCGACGGCGACGGCATCATGGACGACTTCGCGGCGACCGGTGTGGCGTGGTGGTACCGGTCGAGCGACCGTAGCCGGTGGGTCTTCCTGCACACCTCCGACATCCCGATCGGCGACGTGACGGTGGGGGACGTCGACGGTGACGGCCGGTGCGACACGAGCAGCTCGGACGGCGTGTTCTCGGGCGGCGGCCCCGGCATCGCCGGCCGCGCGACCGCCGTCACCGGTGACGTCAACTTCGACGGCCGGTCCGACATCACCTTGGTCGGCCAGCTCGGCTTCAGCACCGTGCCGCAGGCGCTCACCCGTGAGAACGGCGGCCACGACGTCCGGGACGTCCCCGCGCCGGCCGTCGGCGAGTTCGCCGCGCAGGCCGCCGTGCCCGGCGCACGGGTGCTGTCCGGCGACTTCGACCACAATCGCCGCACCGATTTCGTGGTCGTCGGCCCGCCCGGTTCCACCACGGTGCCGATGGCGTTCACCGTGCCGGACGGCACGTTCCGGGTCACGAACCTGCCGATCAGCGCGGGCTGGCCGGCTACCGCCGGCGGCACGGTGTTCGCGGGCGACTTCAACGGCGATGAGCGTACGGATCTCGCGGTCGCTGGTGCTCCCGGTGCCGTGACCGTGCCGGTGGCCTTCTCCAATGGTGACGGCAGTTTCCGGGTCACCAGCGTCTCCACCGGCGTTGAGCAGTTCACCGTGTGGGCGTCTTTGCCGGATGCTCGGGTGTTCCCGGGCGACTTCAACCGTGACGGCCGGATGGATCTGGCGGTCACCGGCCCCGCCGGTTTCGAGACGGTGCCGGTGGCCTTCTCCAACGGCGACGGCAGTTTCCGGGTCACCAACGTCCCGATGGGCGAGGGCTGGCAGACGGTCCGGGATTTTGCGGGCTGGGCAGCGCTCCCGGGCGCCCAGGTGGTGTCCGGCGACTACAACGGTGACGGCCGTACGGATCTGGCGGTGACCGGCGTGCCGGGCTTCGTGACGGTGCCGGTGGCGTTCTCCGACGGCACGGGCGCTTTCCGGGTCACGAACACCGCGATCGGCGGGGTCGAGCAGTTCGCCGCCTGGGCGTCGGCGCCGGGCGCCACGGTGCTGTCCGCCGATTTCAATCGCGACGGCCACACGGATCTGGCCGCGACCGGCGTGCCCGGCTGGGTGACCGTGCCGGTGGCGATGGGTGACGGCGACGGCGGTTTCCGGGTGAGCAACGTCGCCGCCGGTGGGATCGAGCAGTTTGCCGGCTGGGCGTCGGCTCCGGACGCCAGGACGATGACGGGCGACTTCAACGGCGACCGGCGCACCGACATCGCCCTGATCGGGCCTGCGGCCTGGCACACGATCCCGATCGCGTACGCGGTCGGCGACGGCTCGTTCCTGGTGGAGAACAGGGAGGCCGGTGAGTTCCCCTCCTGGGCAGGCACACCCCGGCAGTCCCGGCCCTGAAGCCGGGGGTTTCCTCGAAAGGCATTCGGTGACGTGCATCGTCGGGATCACGGACGGGCGGACCGTCGCCATCGGCGGGGACTCCGCGGGTCCGGTGAGCGGCTGGGCGAACATCCGCTGCACCGTCGGCGCCGTTTCCGGGTCCGGATCCAGTGGCCCCGACGGTGGACGTACCGTCGGGGCCACTGTTTCAGAGCAGAGTTACGCGGCTGCGAATGTCCACTGCTGGTTGCTGGCTCCGGTGCAGGTCCACTGCTGGATGTTTGCGCCGTCGACGGTCGAATGGGCGTTCACGTCCAGGCATTTGCCGCTGTGGCGTGCCCGGAGCTCGGCGAAACCTCCGGCCGTGATCACCTGCCACTGCTGATTCGTGCCGTTGCTGCAGGTCCACTGAACGACATCGGCGCCATCCGCTGCTGAGGCCGTGTAGACGTCCAGGCACTTGCCGCTGTTGCGGTTGACGATCCGGAAGTACCCGCTGCCGGCGTCCTGGAACTCCCATTGCTGGTTGTAGCCGCCGTTCCACGCCCATTGCTGGACGTCTCCCCCGTCGGCGGTCGATTGCCCGAACACGTCGACGACCCGGCCACTGGTGCGGTTGGTGATCCGCTCGTAGTAGGCACCCGCTGTGCCGCCTGGTGAGATGTCGACCTGGGTGATGATCCCGCCGTTGGGCCAGCCTGCCGACAGGATGACGACTCGACCCGACGGCTGGTGCCATGTCAGGTTCCGGCTGTATCCCGCGCCGACCGGGGTCGCCTGCCGAGTCCATGCGCCGGTGCTGCTGCCGCTGGAGTTGACCCACACGTCGCCGCTGCCGGCGGCGTTGTAGACGAGCCGGCCGTCGGGCAGCCGTATGACGACGGGGCTGCCGCCGGTGGCCAGGCTCGGCGAGCCACCGGTTACGGCAAGCGCGCCGATGTCGGTGCCGCCGGCACCACCTGTCGCTCGGAAGTTGAGCGGGTCGGCGAAGATCTTCTGCTTCACGTTCTGGCCGCCGCCGAAGTACTCGTACGTCAGCAGCCATTGGCCGTTCGTCGTCGGCACGACGTTGGGCATGCCGGGTCGGCCCCCGCCGATCTGGTTGACGCCGGCAACGCTTTGCGTGCTGCCGGTCACATCGACGTACGGCACGCTCCATGGCGTTGCCGTGTTGCCGTCCCACTCGCGGTGGGCCACCACCTGGCCGTGTGAGTCCGTGGCGGTGTTGTTGTCGCCCCGCAGGTTGAGCGAGCCGTTCCCGTTGTAGCCGGTGTAGTCGTTCTCATCCGAGTAGTAGGCGATGAGCTCGTTGTTGTGCACCATCAGGTACGGCTCCCACACCGGGTCGACCTGTCGGGAGCTGTTGGCGTTGGCGATGTTGGTGCCGATGGCGCCGGCGCTTCCGCCCTGCCAGCCGCCGGTCGCGATGATGTTCACGAAGCTCCAGGACGCTCCGTTGTCGGTGCTCTTGTAGAGAGCGATGGCCATGTCGCGGCGGTCACCGTCGTTGGACGGCTGCCAGCTGGGGTCGGCAGCCTTGTGCTCCCGGAAGTATTCGTCCTCGCCGGAGACGACCGAGGCCAGCAGCAGCGTGCCGGTGGTGAGGCTGCCGACCGTCTGGGGCATCACGTAGAGGTACGGATTCGTCCAGTTGCTGGTGTAGCGCGCCGGGCCGCCCATGAACGCCGGTGCCCGTACGGTCGCCAGCTGCTGCCATGTCGTGTTGTTGTCGTCGCTCTTGTAGATCGGAATCGACTGGTCGTAGGCGGAGCCGGTCGGGCCGATCGTCGCCTTCTCGAACGCCGCGACCAGGCGGCCGCTCGGCAGCGAGGCTGCCTTCGGGTAGACGACGCAGTTGCCGATTCCCTTGGTGCACTGGGAATTACTCGGCAGCTGGTAGAACGTCTGGGGTGACGGGCTCGCGTCGGCGGGGAGCGCCGACAGTGCGGCTATTCCCGACACGAGACCTGCCACGATCGTGGTCAGGACTCTTCTCTTCGCAGGGGCCATGTGCTGGTTTCCTTCCGGGGGGATCTTCGGGGAGTTCTTGGTGGCTGGAGCCGTGCGCCCGCGTGCCGGCCGCGGCGAGCGGAAGATCGATGGCTACGTAGTCACACTTCCGACGTCGGATCCTCCACCAGGACCCGCACGTCCCACGCAGTCAGCCCGAGTTCGCTGCCTGCGGGCACGGGCTTGTCGTTGAGCACGTCGTGGCAGTCGGCCGGGACCGGGTAGTCGGCCGGGTCGAACGACCAGTTGTGCAGAAATCGCAGGCGCCGGCCATCTGCGGTCGTCGCGCTGGTGCATGTGACGCCGGCGGGCAGGCCGGACCAGGCATTCACCCGCCCGGCGCTCGCCCAGCGCATGACGGCTTCAGCAAGGGTGAGGCCGGGGACGGTGCCGACGTAGGTGATGCGGCCGCGCCCGGCGGTGTTGGTGGTGATGGCGGGCCAGCGTTTGAAGTGGGGGTGCTGGTAGGTGGCCAGGACGGTGGCTCCGTCCACGTTCAGGCCGTCGATCCATCGCGTCGCGGCGCCGTCCGCACCGGTCAGTTCGGCGCCGGCGGTGACCTCTACCGGCGCGAGCAGGTTACTGAATTCGTCGTACCAGACTCCGGCGGCCGCCGCGAGGCGGGCCGGCATCCGGTCGGGGCGGGCTCGGGCCTGTTCATCGGCGTAGCCGGTGCGCGGGCCGAGGATGAGGTGTCCGCCGGCTTCGGCGTACTCGCGCAGCCAGTCGAGGGTGTCGTCGTCGGCCAGATAGAGCCCGGCGGCGACGAGAATGGGGTATTGCCGGGCGGCGTCTGCGGCGGCCGGCCGCTGGTTGGTGTGCAGCATGCGCGCCTGGAGGCCGGCATCGAAGGCCCCGCGGTAGAACGGTTCGACGAGTCCCTGGTAGGCGCGGTCGTCGGGGGTGGCGTCCGGGTGGGACAGGGCCGGGTACTTCTGCATGATCCAGCGGCTGGGCACGGACCACAGGATCGCGACGTCGGCGTCCGGGACCATGGTGTCGAGCAGGTCACCGGCCCGTTTGAAGTCGGCGCCGAGTTGCGCGATCTCACGGTAGGTGCGGCCGGGCTGCCCGCTGTGCGGCAGAATCCCGCCCCAGTAGGTTTCGGTGCCCCACGGCAGGGTGTTGAAGTGCCAGTACTCGATCATCCGGGCGCCGCGGGCGACGAGTGCCCAGGCGGCTTGGCGCCACTGCCCGTCGTAGGCGGGCCGGCTGTCCCACGAGAAGCCGATCGAGGAGGCGTTGGTCTCGGCGACCAGGAATCGGTCCTGCCGCGACGAGTACATCCGGTCGCCGGTGAGGTACAGCGCCCAGACGCCGTCGGTGGTCCAGGTCTGGGTCGGTGTACGGGTGTCGGGCAGTGCCAGGCCGTCCTGCATCACGTAGTAGGCGTTGCCTGAGGTGATGTCCAGGTTCGCGGACAGTGTGGTGTCGTCGAGGGCCGGCCTGTCGTAGGCGAGGCAGGTCGTGATGAACTGCCGCGGTGTGGCGTATTCGCGGACGATGGCGGCCTGCCAGGCGATGAACTCGTCAGTCTGGCGGGACTGGAATCGGCGCCAGGCCAGCTCGTACTGCGGTTGGGCGTTGCCGTCGGGCCGCCACAGGTCGGCCCAGGTGGACAGCCGGTGCGACCAGTAGACCAGCCCCCATTCGTGGTTGAGCCGCTCGACCGTGCCGTACGTGTGGCGCAGGTCGTCGACGAACCGCTGGAACACCCCGTGGTTGTGGAACAGTTCGAAGCCGGGTTCGTTGTCGACCTGGAAGCCGATGACGGCCGGATGGCCGGCGTAGTGGCCGATCACTTTGCGGATCACCCGTTCGGCGTGGTGCCGGAAGGCGGGGTGGGTGTAGTCGACCTCCTGCCGGGCGCCCCACGGGATCGGTTGCCCGCTGGCGCGTTCCCCGGCGATCTCCGGGTATTGGCGGGCCAGCCACATCGGGACGGCGTAGGTCGGGGTGCCCAGGACGACGGCGATGCCGCGCTCGTGCGCGCCGTCCAGCACCGGCCGCAGCCAGTCCAGGTCGAAGCGCCCGTTCTCGGGTTCCCACGTGGACCAGACCGACTCACCGACGCGAATGACCGTGAAGCCGGCCTCGGCCATCAGGTCGAGATCGCCGTCGAGATCGCCGGTGACCCGGTATTCGTGGTAGTAGGCCGCGCCGAACAGGACACCGGGGGGTAGCTGGGGCACAGGGTCTCCTATTCCTTGACGGCGCCGGCGGACAGGCCGGACTGCCAGTAGCGCTGCAGCATGAGGAACGCGGCGATGAGCGGGATGATCGACAGCAGGGATCCGGTGACGACGGAGGCGAGCAGTTCGGCGTTGGCACCGTTGCCGCCGACCGCCTGTGCGGACCACGAGCTGAGCCCGACGGTGATCGGGTACCAGGCCGGATCGTTCAGCATGATCAGCGGCAGGAAGTAGTTGTTCCAGGTCGCCACCAGGGTGAACAGCAGCACCGTGATGAAGCCGGGCATCAGGCTGCGGGCGGTCACCCGGAAGAAGATGGCCAGTTCGCCGGCTCCGTCGATGCGGGCTGCTTCCAGGACGCTCTCGGAGACCGCGTCGCGGGCGTAGACCCACATCAGGAACAGGCCGAACGGGCTGACCAGCGACGGCAGGATGATCGCCCATGGGGTGTTGACCAGGTCCACTTTGCTGAACAGCAGGTAGGTGGGGATGGCCAGGGCGGTGGTCGGGACCATGATCGTGCCCAGGATCAGGCCGAGCAGCGGGCCGCGGCCGCGGAAGGTGTAGCGGGCGAACCCGTAACCGGCGAAGGTCGCGAGCGAGGCCGCGCCGACTGAGCTGACCACCGCGTACACCAGGGTGTTGATCATCCAGCGGGCGTACTCGCCGCCGTTGTGGGTGAGCGTGGCGCGGATGTTGCTGAACAGTGAGAAGTCCTCGCCGAGCCACAGGCCGAAGGTGGAGAACAGGTCTCCGGTGTTCTTGGTGGCGGCGATGACCAGCCAGAACAGCGGGAACAGGAAGTAGACGAGCAGCGCCGCCATGCCCAGGGTGAGCAGGTTGCTCCGGCGTTCGCGCAACGGCCGGCGGCGTACTGGGGTCGGCCGGCGACCGGTGGGGCTGTGGGACACGGGTCGGCCGATGGTGGGCGCGGTCACCGGTGGGGCCTCCGATTCGTCAGGAACAGGACCGCGTACGACACGACGAGGATCACGAATCCGAGCAGGAACGAGACCGCGGCGGCGTAGTTCACCTGCTGGGAGGTGAAGGCGAGGCTGTAGGCGTACAGGTTGGGGGTGTAGGCGGAGTCGATGACGTTGGGGGCGAGCCGCTGGAGCAGGTTGGGCTCGGCGAACAGCTGGAAGCTGCCGATCACTGAGAAGATCAGGCAGAGCAGCAGGGCGGGGCGCAGCGCCGGCAGTTTGATGTGCCAGGCGGTCCGCCAGGGGCCGGCGCCGTCGACGGCTGCGGCCTCGTAGCGTTCGGCGGGGACGGTGCGCAGCGCCGCGTACAGAATGATCATGTTGTATCCGGCGAATTCCCAGGTCACGATGTTGCCGAGCGAGGCCGGCATCCAGCCGTCGGAGAGCAGGGCCGGGGCGGTGTACCCGAGCCGGTCGCCCAGTTGGGACAGCGGGCCGAAGTCGGGGCCGTAGAGGTAACCCCACATCAGCGCGGCGACGACGCTCGGCACGGCGTACGGAATGAAGGCGCCCAGCCGGAACGTGTTCGCCCAGCGCAGCAGACCGCTGTCGACGGCGAGTGCCACAGCCAGGGCCACCAGCAACATGACCGGGACCTGGATCAGGAAGAACAGCGCCACCCGCAGCACCCCGCCGAGCAGACGCGTGTCCTGCACGGCCCGCAGGTAGTTGTCGAGGCCGACGAAGGCGGTGCCGCCGACGAGTTGCTCGCGGAACACGCTCAGGTAGGCGGCGTAGCCGAGCGGCAGCAGGAAGAGCAGGGCAAAACAGATCAAGAACGGACTGACGAAGACGTACGCGCGAGTGGCGGTTTGTGACCTGGCCATCGGTGTTCCTATCGGGCGAGAGTGGGGCACCTCCCGCCGCTCGAAGCGGCGGGAGGCGGCACGGCGGTCAGCCTGCGGTGACGGTGAAGCCCTGGTCCTTGGCGTAGGTCTCGAGCCGGGACTGCCACTGATCGGTCGCGGCGGCGGCGTCGGCCTTGTCGGCGAGGGCCTTGCCGGTGGTCTCCGTCCAGTCCTTGGACGCCTGGTCCAGGAACGGCGGCCACTGCCAGCCCACGTCGACGGTGCCGCTGATCTCGGCGAACAGTTTGTTGACCTCCTGGCCGCCGAAGAACTCGGACTTCTGGCCGGTGAACTCGGGGTCGGCCAGCACCGCCTTGGCGGCCGGGAAGAACTTCTGGACGGTGCTGAACATCTTCGTGGTCGCGGGGTCGGTGTTCAGGAACTCGGCGAACTTCGCGGCCGCGATGGTGTTCTTCGTCCCGGTGATGACGGCGCTGGTGGAACCGCCCCAGTTGCCGGAGACCGGCTTGGTCGCGTCCCACTGCGGGAGCGGCGCGGCCCGCCATTTGCCGGCGGTCGACTTCGCGCTGCCGCTGAGGAAGACCGGGCCCCACGCGGCGGTCAGCCAGGTGGCGTACTTGCCGCTGTTGAAACTCTGGTACCAGTTGTCGGTGAAGTCGGGGTCGGTGGACACGACACCCTCGCCGGCCAGGCCGCCCCAGTATCCGGCCACCTTCTTCGACATCTCGTCGTTGACCGCCAGGCCGACCTCGGCGCCGTTGACCGTGTACGCCTTCGACCCGGCCTGCCACATCAGGCCGTGCCACCCGGCGGGCTCGTTCGCGGAGATGTTGGTCAGGTAGACCTTCGGGTCGGCGGCGTGCAGCTTGCGGGCTGCGGCGGCGAATTCGTCCCAGGTCTCGGGCACCTCGATGCCGTACTTGTCGAAGATGTCGGCCCGGTACAGCATGCCCATCGGGCCGGTGTCCTGCGGGTAGGCCAGGATCTCCCCCTTCGGGCCGGTCACCTGGCCCCAGGTCCAGTCGACGAACTTCGCCTTGTTCGCCTCGGCGCCGTACGGACGCAGGTCCACCAGGCTGTTCGTGATGGAGAACGTCGGGATGTACTGGTACTCGATCTGCGCGACGTCCGGGGCGCCGGTGCCGGCCTTCAACGCGGTGCGCAGTTTGGTGTAGGCGTCCGCGCCCTGACCGGCATTGACGACGTCGACCTTGATCGCCGGGTACTTCTGCTGGAACAGCGTCACCTGCTGCTGGATGTCCGGGACCCAGGTCCAGAAGGTGAGGGTCGTGGGTGTGGTCATGGCCTTGTCGATGTCGGCCTGGCTGACCGGCGCTGCTGGTGCGGTGTCCGTGTCACTCGGCGACGAGTCCGAGCAGCCGGTGAGCACGGCGAGAAAGGTCACTGAGGCCAGCGCCCCGGCCAGCGCACGCCGGCGGCTAACATGTGCTCGAGATATTGACATGGGGGTTCTCCTTCGTGTTGGTCGGCCGCCGTCGCTGACCCGGGGTTCGCAGCCGTGGGGTCGGTGCATGGCGGCCGACACTTCTCCTTATGTGGACGGCCGGGCCGTCGAGTTGCGGATCACCATCCGATGCACGTGCTGGGGCGGTGGCGGCGGAGCGTGATCCGGGTCGTTGAGAAAGTCGGTCAGATAGCGCAGGCCAATCTCGGCGAGTTCCGCGTTGTCGGAGCTGACCGTGGTCAGCGACGGCCACACGTACGCCGCGATCGGAATGTCGTCGAAGCCGGCCACGCTCACGTCACCGGGCACCTGCCGGCCCGCCTCGTGCAGCGACCGTAGGGCGCCGATGGCCATCTCGTCGTTCGCCGCGAAGATCGCGGTGACCTCGGGATCGCGGGCGAGTTCACGGCCGAGCTCATAGCCGCTGCGCGAGGTCCAGTCGCCGGTGAGCGCGTCCGGGACGGCCGCGTTCGCGGCCACCAGCGATGCGGACCAGTTCTGCCGGCGCTCCCGCGCGGCCCACCATTGCTGAGGCCCGGCGATGTGGTGCACGGTGCGGTGTCCGAGTTCCAGCAGGTAGCGGGTCACCTCGGCGGCCGCGTCGCCGCCTTCAGCGGCCCGTACCGACAGTACGGTGGGGGCCTGCACCTCCGGGGTCGCGCCCAGTGCGAGCACGGGGACGTCGATCACCAGAGGGTCGTCCGATTCGTCGACCGGCTCCGACAGAATGATCGCGTCGACACCCTGGACCAGCAGGTTGTCGACCGCGGCTTTCAGCCCGCCGGGGTCGTCCTCGAACGAGGTGGCGACAGTGAGCGAGTAGCTGATCCGCCGGGCCGCCCTCTCCAACGCCACGAGCAGCGCCGACGGCCCGAAGTGCGCGGTGCCCAGTGACACCACACCGATGCGGTGATGGCGCCCGGTCAGCAGCGCGCGGGCGGCCGTGTTGGGACGGTAGCCGAGCTGCTGAGCCGCGGCGAGCACCCGCTCACGCGTCTCCTCGCTGACGGTCGGCTCGTTGTTGAAGACCCGCGAGACCGTCTTCTGCGACACACCCACGAGCCGTGCAACGTCCATGCCGCCAGGGCGCCGCTTGCCCGGGTCCGTCATTGTCCCACCCCCACGATGACTACGTAGTCGCTATGTCTACGTAGTCGCGGGTCCTACGTCAAGGGTTTGCGGGCGACTTTGTGACGGTGGCGTTGCGGGCACTTGTCGGGCGGGTCACCGGCGTTCACCGCCACCCGCACTTGACGCCACGACCACACGTACGCTGACATTGAGCGTCAAGACTAGGTAGTCATCGGTGGGTGCGGGGAGCGCGAAATGGTCGATGCCGGCAAACGCCCGCCTTCCGGCACCGCCGTCGCCCTACTGGCCGGCGTCTCACAGAAGACGGTCTCGCGAGTCTTCAACAACGAGCCCAGCGTCACCGAGGAAACCCGCACGCGCGTACTCGCCGCAGCTCAGCAGCTCGGCTACCGCCCAAACGGCGCGGCGCGCGCACTGCTCACCGGCCGGCACGACCGGATCGGCGTGGTGTCGCTCAGCACAGCCCACTACGGGCCTTCGTCGTTGCTGGTGGCGCTGGAACGGGCCGCACGACGGGCAAACTATTCGCTGATCGTCGCCAACTCGTTCGACGACGACGCCAGCGGAATCAAGGCCGCCGTCGACAACCTGCTCGTCCAAGGCGTCGACGCCATCATCCTGTCCGAGCCGATCGACGACGGCGAGGCTCCGATCACCGTCGACGTACCGGTGCTCACACTCGGCGGCGCACCGAGCGTGCAAGCCCCCACCGTGTTGTCCATGCCCGCCGCGGAGGGTGGCGCCGCTGCCACCGAGGTGACACGGCACCTACTCGCACTCGGACATCGCACCGTGCACCACATCGCCGGGCCTCAGCGCTGGTGGGCGGCACGGGAACGGCAGCGGAGCTGGCACGAAGCTCTCACCGCCACGAACGCGGCCGTCCCGCAGGCGCTCACCGGCGACTGGACACCACGCAGCGGCTATGAACTCGGCCGTGAACTCGCCCGCGATCCCGACGTCACCGCGATCTTCGCAGCCAATGACGACATGGCGATCGGTGCGATCCACGCGCTGCACGAGGCAGGCCGCCAGGTGCCCGGCGACGTGAGCGTCGCCGGGTTCGACGACATCCCGCTGGCAGCGCACGTGACACCGCCCCTGACCACCGTGAGCACCGACAACGCCGAACTCGCCGAAAACGGCCTGCACTACCTGACCGCTTTCCTCGCCGATCCCGACCACGTACCAGCCGCGCCGCAAACACACCAACACCGCATCATCGTTCGCAACTCGACGGGCCCGCCACCGACCTGAACTGACTCCCCCCGGCGTCTTTTGTCAGGGCGCTAGTTGGCCAGCCAGGCCAGCCGGGTCATCGTGGACAGGTCGGAGGCCTGCAGACCGGCGTCGGACAGGGTCCACAGGACGTTCCCGGCGACCAGCGAACGCTGGATCATCGACGGGTAGCCCGTGGCCGTGGGATGGGAGACCTCGCCAGCCGGCTGGATGTCGTCGGTCACCCGCAGCCCGAGGGCCACGCTCTTCGAGTCCCGTCCGTTCCAGGTCGACACCGGTGTGACCAGCAGGTTCGAGGCGGGCCACCAGAGCAGTGCGTGCGGGTCGTACTCGGCGTCCGAGTGGCCGCCGGGGATCTGGTATCGCGCCAGCCGCCGGGGGTTCGCCGGGTCCGAGACGTCGAAGAGCGACACCTGGGTGCCCTGGGTGCGGCCGTCGCCGTCCGCTTCCTGCCCGATGCCGATCAGCCGGTCCACACCGACGGGCTGCAGGTGCGCGGAGTAGCCGGTGATCTTGAGTTCGCCGGTCACCGCCGGTTTCGCCGGATCGCTGAGATCCAGGCTGTAGAGCGGGTCGGTCTGCCGGAACGTGACGACGTAGCCACGTGCGCCGACGAACCGCACCGAGTAGATCCGTTCACCCTTGCCGAGCCCGTCGACGATGCCCGTCTGCGTGAGTTCGCCGTTCTGTTCGGTCAGCACCCGTACCGCGGATCGATCGGTTTTCGGGTCGGTGGTGGCGACCCGAAGACGGGTCTCCCATTCCGACAGCGCGTACTGGTTGATCAGGTAGCCGGGTACGGTCCCGGCCGCCCGGTAGACCGGCGGCTGGTTACCCTCGAACGTGAACTTGTAGAGCTCCGTCTCCTCGCGTGCGGGCCGCGCAACCCGGCCGGCGAAGGATTCGAACCGCCAGCGCTGGTCACTGGCGAGGTAGAGGCTGGTCGCCGTCGCGTACACGGTGTCGCCGTCGGCGGCGACGGTGACCGGGTCACCGCCGCCGAGGGTAGACCGGGCCAGGTCGAAGGTCAGGATGCTGACGAGCGAACCGCCGGAATACTCGGTGGGCCGGCTGACCCGGCCGCAGTCGGCCTTGCCGGTGGTGGTCACCGCGCCGTCGGTCACCTGCCAGCGAGGCAGCCACGCGTCCGCGGAGGCGCTGTCGATCGCGTCGCGGTTCTTGGCGATGCGCTGCTTCTCGTCCGAGACGGTGGGCAGGTCGGGGAACTGGATCCGGGGCGTCGTGCGCAGCACGATCCGTGCGGTGGCGCCGGTCATCCGGGCGTCGACCAGTTGGCCTTCGCCCTGGTATCGGCTGGCGATCGTCGGCGGGCCGGACAGGTCGACGAGCAGCAGTTGGGGACCGTCGGCGATCTCGGCCGGGTTGCCGACGAAGCCGCGCTGATAACCGGCCGGCACGAGTACGAGGGCGGAATCGCCGGTGAGCAACAGTTGGAGCTGGCCCGCGTTCTGGACGCCCAGGTCGACCCGGCCGGTCTCCTTGCGGGTGGCCACGTCCACCACCCGCAGCACACCCTGGCTGACGGTGACGATCCGCCGGCCGTCGGTCTTGACCAGGTCCGGCTCGTCCGCGGCCGTCTCGTGCACGTTGGTGCCGGAGAACGCCGGCGCTGCGTCGCTGGACATCCTGCTCGCTTCGCCCTGCGCGGCCCGGACAGCCCCGTCGAGAAGCTCGGGCCTGCCGCCGCCGCTGAATCCGTACGGTCCGACGCTGGCCTTCGCCGCCCGGCGCAGATCAGCGAACAGCTGATCGCACGAGTCGAACGCCACCAGGCGCATGGCCGTTGCGGTGGAGGGGGACGCCGTGGGCCGCGGTTCGGGGGCGTCCGTGCAGCCGGCGAGCGGGACGGTGAGGGCGAGGGCCGCACACAGGATCAGATGGCGTCGCATGAGGGTGTGACGCCGCGCACCGGGGTCTTGGTTCCACGCTGATCCGGCGACCGCATCGGGCCGCCGGCGGATCTGTTTGTGAAATGTATTGGAAACATCTGTGACGGCATGTCTTCCGGGGCCGGGCAGCTGGGACCTATGTTCGAATGGTGTCCACCCGCGACGAGTTCCGGCTGGCCGAGGCGGTCGCCGACGTCTACGGCGACCTGCGACTCGACGCCGTCCTGCTGCGGCTGCTACACCACACGACGCGTCTCACCGGCTCCACCGCGGGCAGCGTCTCGATGATCGACACCGCCGCCGGCCGCTACACCAAAGCCGCCGAATACGGATCCCGGTGCCGGCTCGGCGACACGTTCCCCCTCGACGAGGGCGCCACCGGGCGGGCGTTCGGCAGCCGGCGGCCCGTGGTCATCCCCGAGTACGGCCAGCTGCGCACCGGCCACCTGGCCGGCACCGATCCGGCCCGTCGTGGGCCGGCCGCCGCGGTGCCGATCTGGTGGCGCGGTGAGATGATCGCGGTCAGTGTCACCTTCGCACCCCGGGACGGCTCGTTCTCCAGCCGCGACGTCGACGACCTGGAGACGCTGACCCAGACCGCCGCCGCGGCGATCGTCCGCACCGGACAGCCCGGCGCGCCGCTGGCCACAGTGCTGCGTCTGCTGCGCTCGGACCCGTTCACCGCCCGGGAACTGGAGGTGCTCGAACTGCTCCGGCAGGGCCTCACCTACCGGGCCATCGCGACCCGGCTCAGGCTGTCGCCGAAGACGGTGGAGAAACACGTCGGCGCGATCATGCGCAAGACCGGCACCTCCAACCGCACCGCGGCGGTGGTGACCGCACTCGACTGCGGCTGGCTGACGACCGGCCTGGGGGAAACACCCCATACCGCGGCCGGGTGAACCTTGGCTTGACTGGGTGCATGCCCGTCGTGCCCATGAAGGACATCCTCGACCGCGCCCTGGCCGAGCGTTACGGTGTCGCCGCTTTCAACATCGTCAACGACCTCACCATCGAAGCGGTTCTCGCGGCAGCCGTCGAGGAACGGGCACCGGTCATCCTGCAAACCTCGGTCAAGACCGTCCAGATGTACGGCCGCAGCCAGCTCCACGACATCGTCCGGGCGCTGCTGCGTGACGTCGACGTGCCGGTCACCCTGCACCTGGACCACTGCCCCGACCGTGCGGTGATCTCCGACTGCCTGGCCGGCGGCTGGAACTCGGTGCTCTTCGACGCCCACGAACTGAACGTCGCCGAGAACCTGCGCCAGACCATCGAGGTCGTCGCCGAAGCCCGCCGCACGGGCGCCCACGTCGAAGGTGAGATCGAGGGCATCCAGGGTGTCGAGGACGGCATCGGCTCCGACGCGGCTGCCACGATCCAGTCCCTTGAGGTCGCCGTCGACTTCATCAAGCAGACCGGCGTCGACTGTTTCGCCCCGGCCATCGGCAACGCCCACGGCCAGTACCGGCAGGCGCCCCGGCTGGACGGGCAGCGGGTCAGCGACCTGGTCGCGGCGACCGGGGTGCCGATGGCGCTGCACGGCGGAACCGGACTGTCCGACGAGCAGTTCACCGACCTCATCGCCCGCGGATGCGCCAAGGTCAACATCTCGACGGCGCTCAAGGAGAGCTACCTCAAAGCCGGCCTCGAACACCTGCGCGCGGCCGCCGACCGCGACAAGTGGGACCCGCCGGCACTGTTCCGCCACCAACGGGCCGCCGTCATGCAGATGGCCGGCCGGCACATCCGCCTGTTCGGCGGCTCCGGCAAGGCCTGGTGACGGCGATGACCGCGATCATCTTCGACTGCGACGGAGTGCTGGCCGACACCGAACGACACGGCCATCTGCCGGCCTTCAACGCCACCTTCGAGCAGTTCGGCCTCCCGGTGCGATGGACCGAGCGGGAGTACGGCGACAAGCTCACGATCAGCGGCGGCAAGGAGCGGATGGCCAGCCTGTTCGACGAACCCGCCTTCGCTTCCGTGCTGCGCGGCCGCGACCGTACCGAAGCACTCTTGAAATGGCATGAGGCGAAGACCCGGACGTTCCGCAGACTCGTCGCCGAAGGTCGCATCCCCGCCCGGCCGGGCATCGCCCGGCTGATCCCCGCGGCGCTTGACGCGGGCTGGATCGTCGCGGTCGCGTCCACCTCCGCGGAGGCCTCGGTGCGCGCGGTGCTGGAGAGCGCGGTCGGCGCCGCCACCGCGCAACGGGCGCCGGTTTTCGCCGGCGACGTGGTGCCGGCGAAGAAGCCCGACCCGGCCATCTACCGGCTGGCCGTCGACCGTCTCGGCCTGGACGAGAACGACACGCTGGTCGTCGAGGACTCCCGCAACGGGCTGCTGGCCGCGACCGGCGCCGGGCTGCGCTGCCTGGTGACCGTCAACGGATACACCCGCGACCAGGACTTCTCCGAAGCCGTCCTGGTCGTCTCGGAACTCGGCGACCCCGGCCGCCCGCCGATCGAGATCCTCGCCAACCGCGGACCGGCCCGGCCCGGCGACCATCTCACCCTCGACGACCTGCGCGCCTGCCTGGAGGGACCACGATGAGCATCGAGGCGACCGAACAGGTGGTCCGCACGATCGCCGAGACCGCCATCGCCAACGAGAGGTACTTCGGCGACCTGGACGCGGTGGTCGGCGACGGCGACTTCGGATACTCCCTGGCCCGCGGCTTCGAGAAACTCCTCGAAGGCTGGGACGACCTGGACCGGACCGACACCGGGACATTCCTCAAACGTACCGGAATGGTGATCGCCTCCCGGATCGGCGGAACCTCCGGGCCGATCTGGGGCACCGCCTTCCTGCGCGCCGGAGCCACCGCCGCAGGCGTGAAGGACCCGACCGGGCCGCAGGTCGTCGCGATGTTGCGGGCCGCCGCCGACGGCATCAAGGCCCGCGGCCAGTCGGACGTCGGCGACAAGACACTGCTCGACGCGCTGGTGCCGATGACCGACCGCCTGGAGACCGAGATCGGCAACGGCGCGAGCCCGCGGGAGGCGATCCGGGCCGCCGCGGGCACCGCCCGGGAGGCAGCCGACGCCACCAGCGGCATGGTCGCCAAGCGAGGGCGCGCGGCGTACACCGGCGAGCGCAGCAGGGGTTCGGCCGACGCCGGCGCGATAGCCGTGGCCGTCATCGCCGAACGGATCAGCGAGACCTGGCAGAACGGAGAGACGTCGTGAAGAAATTCGTCAACGATCCGAAGAACTTCGTCCCGGAGATGCTGGAAGGCATCGCCCTGGCCAACCCGGACACCCTGCGTTACATCCCCGCCTACAACCTGATCATGCGAGCCGGCGCGCCGTACGAGAACAAGGTGTCGATCGTCCAAGGGTCCGGGTCAGGTCATGAACCCGCCCACGTGATGGCCGTCGGCCGGGGAATGCTCGACGCGGCCTGCCCCGGTGACGTGTTCGCGGCACCACCGATGGACTACGTGTACGAGACCGCGAAACTGCTCGCCTCCCCGCACGGTGTCCTGTTGCTGGTCAACAACTACACCGGCGACCGGATGGCGTTCGACATGGGCAAGGAGATGGCCGAGGCGGACGGCATCCGCTGCGAGATCCTGACCGTCAACGACGACGTCGCCGTCCAGGACTCCCTCTACACCGTCGGACGCCGCGGGGTCGCCGGCAACTTCTTCGTCATCAAGAGCGTCGGCGCGGCCGCCGAGCGGGGAGCCGACCTGGACGAACTGCTGCGCATCGGCCGCAAGGTCAACGACGTGACCAGGACGATGGGTGTCGGGCTGACCGCGTGCACCCCGCCGGCCAAGGGCACGCCGCTGTTCGAACTGGGCGGCGACGAGATCGAGTTCGGTGTCGGGATCCACGGCGAACCCGGCCGGGAGCGGCGCAAGCTTGCCCCGGCCGATCAGCTCGCCGACGACCTGCTCGACGCGGTGGTGACCGACCTGCCGTACGAATCGGGGGACCGGGTCGCGGTGATGATCAACGGGTTGGGCGGGACACCGATCAGTGAGCTCTACATCCTGTTCCGGCGAGCACATCAGCGGCTGGCCGAGCGAGGGATCACGATCGGGCGCAGCTACGTCAACGAATACTGCACCTCCCTGGACATGGCCGGGGCCTCGATCACCCTCGTACGCCTCGATGACGAGATCGAGGACCTGCTCGCGGCACCCGCCGAGGCCGCCATCCGGATCTTCTGAGTTTCGGCGACCGAACGCCGCGTCAAGAGCTGGACCGCTCCTCCGGTAGGCGGTCACGACCGCCTACCGGACGCCCACCGCGCGGCCCTGGCTCAGGCCTCCCACCCGGCG
Source organism: Actinoplanes sp. NPDC026670 (assembly GCF_040638175.1). NCBI lineage: Bacteria > Bacillati > Actinomycetota > Actinomycetes > Micromonosporales > Micromonosporaceae > Actinoplanes > Actinoplanes sp. NPDC026670. The sequence goes on along the minus strand of NZ_JBEZXU010000028.1, from coordinate 24,000 downwards.
ACGGCGGCGCGGACCACGCCCTGTTCGGAGTCGGTCAGCAGTTCGGGCTCGGCGAGCAGGTGCGGGGCCGCTGCGGCGCGCTCGTGCTCCAGGCCGGGGCGGTCGAGCATGGTGAGCGCGGCGCGGCGGGCGGCTACCCGTACCAGCGGGTTGGTGTGTTCGAAGTTGGCGGCGACCGCCGGATAGAAGGACGGGATCGCCTCGCGGACGGCGTCGGCGTCGGGCTCGTTGTCGAATTCCTCGAACTCGATGGCGCTGCCGGCGAGCACGTTCAGCCAGCTCAGCATGGCCGCCTTGCCCATCTTGGTGCGCGGATCGGTCAGGACGGCGGCGACGTAGCGCGCGGCCGGCAGGGTGGCCGAGTAGAGGTTGCCCTGGTGGGTCAGGTTCCAGGTCAGGGTGTGCATGGCCGCGGCGAAGTCGGCCGTCTCCCCGTTGAGGAGCGGCTGCAACAGGCCGGGCAGGTCCTCCGCGGAACCGTAGGCGTCTTCCAGATCCCCCCAGGCGGTGGTGGCGAGGATGTCTTCCGGTGTGGTCACGGGGCGCATGCTAACCGGTTTGATCTTGATTGCCACATGATCGCGCAAACATTCACCGTCGGTGAGCGGACGCGCGCAACCAGGCGTCGAATGATGGCGCTGGCACGTTGCTGCACAAATATGACCATCTCGGCATGTTGACGCCTTCAGATGCATCGATGAACGTGAATCGGTAGCGGTCGGTGCACGGTGACACCGGCCATCCCCTGACTGAGGTGCCGATGACCAGGTTCCCGCATTTCCGGCGATCACGGGCGCGCCGGCTGCTGGCCGCAGTGACGACCACGATGCTCCTGCTGATCTCTGCGGGGCTCATGATGCCCGGCAGCGCGACCGCGGCCGGCCCGGACACCGGCGAACCGGGCTACTGGATGGTGGCCTCGCCCGCGACTGCCGTGGGTGAGCTGGCCGACGACCTCAGCAAGCGCGGCTACGACGTCATGGAGGGCCTGTCGCGAGACGGGGTGCCGATCCTGGCGACCGTGGCTCAAGCCCGGCGGCTGCGAGGAGACGGCTTGAGCGTGCGGTACACCGGACCGCTCTACCAGCCGGTGCCGGTGTCAGTGCAGGCCGCTGCCGACACCTACTACGGCGGCTATCACACCGCGGCCGCGCACGAGACCCACAACCAGCAGGTCGTGACGGCCCACCCCGACCTGGCGGCCCTGAAGACCATCGGCCAGTCATGGCTGAAGACCCAGAACCGGGGCGGTCACGACATCCAGGCCCTGTGCATCACGAAGATCACCACCGGTGACTGCGCGCTGAGCACCACCGGCTCGAAACCGAAGTTCACGCTGATGGCCCAGATGCACGCGCGCGAACTGGCCACCGGTGAGCTCGCGTACATGTGGATCGACTACCTGGTGGCCAACTACGGCAAGGTCGCTGCTGTGACGACGCTGATGGACACGACCGAGCTGTGGGTCATCCCGATCGCCAACCCGGACGGCGTCGACATCGTCTCCTCCAACTCGACGCGGCCCGTCTCCCAGCGCAAGAACGCCCATGACAACGGGTGCTCGGGCACCGGGCTCGGGGTCGACCTCAACCGGAACTCGAGTTACCACTGGGACGTCAACCAGGGCACCAAGTGCACCGAGACCTATCCCGGTGCGAGTGCCGGGAGTGAGCCGGAGACGCGGGCCATTCAGAGCTTCCTGGCGAGCATCTACCGCGACACCAAGCCGGCCGCTGACTTCTCGGCGGCGACGACCGCCACCACCGGCACCTTCCTCACGCTGCACAGTTACGCCGAACTGAATATCTACCCGTACGGCTGGACGAACTCGCTCGCGCCGAACAACACCGATCTCAAGACGATCGCCACGAACATGGCCAAGTCCAACAGGTACACGGTCGTGCACGGCGACGGTGGTCTGAACTACTTCGCGCCGGGTGCCACCGACGATTGGATCTACGGGACGCTGGGGGTGCCCGGGTACACGATCGAGGTCGGTCCCAGCAGCTCCTCGTGCAGTGGGTTCTTCCCCGCGTACAGCTGCATGGCGTCTTTCTGGAGTCGCAACCTGCCCGCCTTCATGACCCTGGGGACAGCGGCCGCCAAGCCGTACCCGACCGGTAGCTGACACCACCACCATCCACCGGGGGCCGCTGTCCTGGCATCACGACCAAGGCAGCGGCCCCTCGGTGTGCGATGCCATTGCCGACTGGTCGTCCGGCCACATCTACGCCGTCTCCGCCGGCGTCGCCTGCCTGGGCATCCTCGCCGGCCCGGATCCGGTTGTTCGGCATCTGCACCCAGCTGCCCGAACCCGGCCAGGCGTGCCAGGTGAGCCGACCAGGAGATACCGGAACACTCGTCCGCGGTCGAGTTGTACGACTCCTGAACCGGCGGCCGCCTCGGCGCAGTGCCGTTGCGGCACACGATGGTTGACAGCCGCTCCTGTCACCACCCTGTCGTTCCGGGGCCACCCTTGAACGGGCCGGTGATGTCGGCGGTTATCCAACCGCCGTAGAAGTCGCCCTCCTGCGGGCGGACGAGTTCGCCGCCGACCCGGCACTCGCCCACGCGGCTCGGATAGAAGGCCACGGCCGAGGTCAACTCATCGTACCCGGGTGCGGGACGTTCGTAGGACCAGCCGGCCCGCGGCACCCGGATCTCGCCGACGACGAGGTCCCAGTAGGTGGCGACGCCCTTGAACTCGCAGTACGAGTGGCCGGCCGCGGCCTCGAGGACGCCGTCAGCGATGTCGTCGCGCGGCACGTAGAAGACCGGCGGATGTGAGGTCTCCAGCACCCGCAGGCAGCGGACACTGTCGGCGACCACCAGACCCGAGTTCACGATGGTCACCCGGACCGTGGTGCGTTCGACCCGCGGCGGGCGCGGATAGTCCCAGACCGACTCCATCGGTCCAGCTTGACGGCTCCCCACGCGCCGCGCACCAAAGTCTGCGGCCTGGAACGTCCCGGAGTTCGCCGAGGTGCGTCACATTCCGGGAAGGCCGGCCAGCCCGGCGATCAGGCCCAGTCCGGCGCAGACGCCGAGCACCCGCAGCACCGACCATTTGCGCCAGAAGATCAAAACCGAGGCGACAACGGCGATCAGCAGGGGTACGGGCCGCACGGCGCCGAGGTCGGGCAGGGTCATGTGCACCGGCCCTGCATCGACCTCGTGCACCTGACTGAACAGGGTGTGCACCGCGAAGTAGAGGCCGAGGTTGGCGATGACTCCGACGACCGCAGCGGTGATGCCGGTCAGCGCCGCCGACAGTGACGGGTTACCGCGCAGCCGTTCCACGTAGGGGGCGCCGAGCAGGATGAACAGGAAGCAGGGCACGAACGTCACCCAGGTGGTCAGCAGCGACGCGGCGACACCGGCCACCCACGGGTCCAGGCTGCCGGGGTTGCCGTAGGCGCCGAGGAAGGCGACGAACTGCACCACCATGATCAGCGGCCCCGGCGTCGACTCGGCCAGGGCCAGTCCGCGGACCATGTCACCGGCCGACAGCAACGCGTACTGCTCGACGGCGCGCTGCGCGACGAACGCGAGGACCGCGTAGGCGCCGCCGAACGTGACCACCGCGGTGCCGGAGAAGAACAGACCCTGCTGGGTGTAGACGCTGTAGGAGCCGGTGAACACGACGAACAGCGCCACCGGGAGGAACCAGACAACCAGCCCGATCGCCAGGATCGTCGCGGTCCGGCGGCCGGACGGCTGGTCGTGATGCAGCGCGTCGTCGGAGATCAGCGGCTCGGGGCCGGTCTTGGCCGTACCGTGGCCACCCGAACTTTCGACCAACGCCGGCCGCCACCGGTGCAGCGCCCAGCCGGCCAGCGCGGCCAACACCACGACCACCGGAAACGGCACCGCGAACACCGCCAGCGACAGAAACGCGAGAACGGCGAAGGCGATCAGCGTGCGGCTGGACAACGCGCGGCCCGCGACCCGCCACACCGCCTGCACGACGACCGCCACCACCGCCGGGGCGAGTCCGGCGAACAGTGCCGTCACGACCGTGGTGTCACCGAACCCGACGTAGATCGCGGACAACACGAGCAGCGCGACCACGCCCGGGAGCACGAACAGGGTGCCCGCGACCAGGCCGCCGCGCATGCCGTTGACCAGCCAGCCGACGTAGATCGCCAACTGCTGGGCCTCCGGGCCGGGCAGCAGCATGCAGTAGTTCAGCGCGTGCAGGAACCGGCGCTGACCGATCCAGCGGCGCTCGTCGACCAGGTGCCGCTGCATGACCGCGATCTGCCCGGCCGGGCCACCGAAGGTCTGCAGCGAGATGCCGAACCAGGCCCGCACCGCCTGCCGGAACGGGACGACGTCACGGGTCTCGCCGACCGACTGGCTCATCCGGGGGTCCTGTTCAACAGCACGGCGCGGCGCTGGTACTCGTAGAGCCCGTCGAAGATCAGGCCGCTGACCGCGAGGACGTTGTCGTCGTCGCAGGTCATCGACAGCCCGCGCAGCATCACGTCGAAGCCGGTGCCCTCGGGCGCGTCGTAGCGCTCGTCGGCCAGGTCGGCCTCGTGCACGATCTCGGCGATCTTCCACAGGACCGGGTCGTGTAGCTCGTACCGTCGCAGGATCGTTTCGAACGAACAGTCACCTTTGTGGTGGCCGAGTTCGGCACCGCGCATGTCGAACGGTGTCGCGTCGGCGGGGACCGCGGAGCGGTCGTCGACGAACAGGAACTCCGCAGCCGGGTCGATGTGCGTGCGGATCAGCCACGCGCACGCGGCCCGGTCGATGTGCACGCCGGCACGGGTCGCCCATTTCATGCCCTCTCCCCCACGGTGGCGTCGCGGTCTGCCAGCGCCTGCACCGCGATGCGCGCGGCCTCGCGTTCGGCGGGCGGGAAGTAGTCACGGTCGGTGATGCGGCGCAGCTCGCCGCGCAGCCTGCGGATCAGGCGGGAGCGTTCGGCGTCGTCGGCGGGCGCCGTCGCGGCTTGGTCGATCACCGCACGGTACTCGGCGGCGCGGGCCGCGCGCATGCCGTCGACGACGGCGTCTTCCTGGGTGCGGTCGCCGGGTGTTGCGATCCAGATCATCGCGGTGCCGCCGTTGTCGACGATCTCTTCGGCGACCCAGTCGAGTTGTTCCCTGGTGCGGTCGTCGGCGGGCAGGGCGATCAGCCCGTCGCCGAGGCGGGCCACGCCGAGGCGCTCCAGCTTGCGCCACACCGCGATGCGCGGCTGCGACGGCTCCCTCGGGATCCGGTACGACAGCAGCACCCATTGTCCGGTCTTCTCCACCCGTTCCACCTGCACACTGTAACCACGGTTACGCTGGCATTGGAAGGCGTCTTCGAAGGTGGGTGGTGACGATGGGGGAACGGACGGTCCTGTTCGTATGTGCGCACGGTGCGGGCAAGAGCCGGATCGCGGCAGCCTGGTTCGACGGCCTACGGCTTCCTGGCTGGACCGCGTCGTCGGCCGGCCTCCAGCCGCAGACCGAGGTGAGCGTGCACGCCGCGCGGCTGCTCGCCGGCACACCGGTGCGCCCCCTGCTGGATGAGGCGGCACCCCGGCCGGTGTCGGCGGTACCGGAGGCGGACCTGCTGGTCCTCATCGACGGCGACGACCGGTTCCCCGCCGACGTGCGGTGGACACTGAAGCAACAGACCTTCGACCAGCAGATGTGCGCCGAGATCCGCGACCGCGTGCACGCCCTCGCCGCGAGCCTGGCACCGCCGCCATGAAGGACGCGGACCACTCGTAGACGGCCGCCCGGCAGCGATCCGGATGATCGGCGTCCGGCCGAGCCGCGGAGCATGCCTGCTCGGCCGCCGTCGCTCGGCGCGGTCCCGGCCACGCTCGGTGACATCCGAACGGCTCACGTCGATACCCGGAAGGGAGGCATCAGCCGTCCGGTTCACCATCACTGTCGACGCGCGGCGGAAGCCGCCCCGCACCGGCGTCTCTCAGCCGAAGGGGGCCGCTAAACGCTGTACCACCAGCGCTTGGACCGGGACAGACGAGGCTGTTCGCCGGCTCGGACCCGCGCCTGAATCGCCTCACGAACATCCCAGGCCAGCCGGTCACGAAGCCAGGCATGCCCCTCGGCGTGAAGATCACCGAGCGCTGAGCGGTTCAGCTGCATGTCGCTCTTCACCTTCGTCCGGGCCTGCCATGCCTCGTCGTGAGTCCATTCGCCGTCCCGGGCCAGGATCTTCGCATCGGCCTTCGACAGCGCTTCGCCGGTAGCTTTCAATTCGCGATGACGTGAGTCCAGACCAGCCAACCCGAGCAGCTCCGCCGTGCCGTCCGACCCCATCACGGCATCCCACATGCTCAGTCGGCAGGTGAGCAGCCCCAACCGCAAGTCGTACATCTCCAGGACCCGTGGATTCCAATACGCCTCGGCGACAAGACTCGTCTCGTCCAGATCCCGCATCAACTCGCGCAGGATCTCCAGCTCGAACAGTCGGCGCCGCTCCTCGGTGATGCCCACATCGGCGCTACGCTGCGCACGACGGGCCAGCAGGATCGCCACGAGTGCCGCGGTGAGCCCTCCCAGACCGACGACCAGGTTCGTGTAGTCGAGCCAGTCCTTGACGACATCGACCTCGGGCACTGAGCGAAGCACCGGCCCAGGGTAGAGACACCACGCATCCCGCTGCCCACCGGACTGGCCGGCCGGCCCAGATCCGGCGACACTCGGTCAGGAGAAGACCACGGGCACCCAGCCGCTCCCGCACACCTGCACGACGGGCACATTCTTGGTGACCAGCTGCACCTTTCCCATCCACGTCTCGTAGACCGTCTTGGTGCGGTGCAGGGCCGTGATCTGACCCGGGATCACGGTGACCGGCAGGAAATAGGCGCCGGTGAGACGGGAATCCATCCAGACCCTCAAGAAGTCACGGCGATTCTCGATACCCAACTGCACGTGCATGGTGTTTCGGCCATCGGCGCTGCGGAACTGGAAATGTGAGGTCTGCGGAATCCATGACGATTCCCGGCAGTCGGCCCGCGCCGGAGCGGCCGGCACCAGTCCGGCGGAGGTCAGCGTCGCTACCAGCACCGATGCAAGGATGAAGCGACCGACGGACCTGTTGTTTCGGCTGAGCAGCATGAAACCGATCGTAGGAAATGCGCGGGAAAGCCGATGCCGAAGTGGGGTGAATTCACCGGGAAGAGGACCGCTTTTCTCCCGGCCACCGAGGCTGAACGGTCTTAGCCTGTGATCACCGAAATTCGTTCAAGGTAATGCAGAGGAGTTTTTCATGAAACGCAGGCTGGCCGTTGTGCTCGTCGCCCTGCTCACGGTCGCCGTGCCGAGCCCGGCGCAGGCCCTTCCCACCGGGAGCATCGTGTGGTTCCACCCGGGCGGCGACCAGTTCACCCCGTCACAGATCTGGCTGTTCGACGGCACCACCCGAACAGGCTGGCGACGCAACTACATCCCGTCCCTGACGGCGTTCCCGGTACAGAACCAGGACATGTTCACCTACCAGTCGATCGGCAGTACGGATCATCTGCGCTGGACGGTGTCCGGTGGCGCCAGCCAGGTGACGGTCATCAGCCGGGACCAGAACGCCGACATCCTTACCGTGAACCACGACGGCTTCACCCAGACCTGGTACGGCTGCCGCTCCACCGGCCGGCCCCTGTACGCCCAGGCGGCCTGCTGGTGAGTAGGTAAGGGGCTCGGTCGGCTGTGTCCTCACCTCCGGAGCGGGCCGGCCGCGACCAGCGGGTGCATACCTGTCCCGCACCATCAGTGCCTCGCCCGTTCGTGGACGCCTCGATGGCGGCGTCGCATCGCCAGCCCCGTTGCCACGAGCACCGCCGCAGCCAGGCCGGCCGCGATCAGCTGTACCCGGGTCCCCCCGAACCGGCCGGGCGGCGAGGCCATGGTGTCGGCGATCCAGCCGGCGAGATTGTCGACGCGGGCGCTGAGGTCCGGGCCGGTGTGCGGGCACGGCGGCCCCGAGCTCACCACTGCCGCCAGGACCGGGGTTCCGTCTGGTTTCTGCGTGAAGTACGGGCCTCCGGAGTCGTGCGGGCACGGGCTGGTGTCGGCGCGTGGGGCGTGTCCCGAGGTCTCGATGAGCGAGTCACCGACCCGGTCGACGGTGAACTGCCCGGTCTGCAACCGGGTCGCCGGTTCGGAGCTGTCGACGTCGCTGGTCAGCCCGTACCCGGTCAACCGCAGCACATCGCCCGGTGCGGGCGGCTGCGTCGACAGCTGGATCGGCGTGACGCCGGTGATCGGTCTGCTCAGCTCGGCCAGCGCGACATCGGCGCCGTCCGCCTGAACTGCGCTGATCACCTCGGCCTGCTGGCCGTCCCGGCTGCTCAGGTCGGCGCGCCCCACGACGGCGGTGGTCACCTTCGCCACGGTCCGGCTCACCCGCTGCCCGTCGGTGTCGCGGAAGCAATGGCCGGCGGTGATGACCCAGGTCGGCGCGATCAGAGCACCGGAACACCAGCTGTCGCGGGTGCCACCCGTGGCCACGGGCAGGCCGGTCATGGTGAGCAGCACCGAGAACCGGTACTCGCCCACCGCGGCGTCGGTGCCGTTGGCGATGGCACTCGCCGCGCGTGGCGACAGCGGCACAGCGGTCACGGACAGCACCAGCACGGCAACGAGAATCCTGATAAACCTGAACACGAGATCCATCCCGTACGTCGGTCGAGGTGCCGTTCAGGATTGCGGTGGCCGCGTCAAGGGACCATCAGTGACGTCTTTATCGGCTGCTGACAATTGCTGTGCGAACCTGAGCGGGGTGGGCGCGGAGACGGAGGGACTCGCCATGCGGGTGCTGGTGGCGGACGATGAGCAGTTGCTGGCCGACACGGTCGCCAACGGTCTTCGCAAATTGTTCATGGCCGTCGACGTGGTCTACGACGGTGACAGCGCCTCCGAGCGCCTCAGCGTGAACCGCTACGACGTCGCCGTCCTCGACCGGGACATGCCGGGCCGCACCGGCGACGAGGTGTGCCGGGAGCTTGCCGGGTCCGCCGACGGCACCAGGATCCTGATGCTCACCGCAGCGGCCGGAATCCGCGACCGGATCGACGGGCTCGGCCTGGGCGCGGACGACTACCTGACCAAACCGTTCGCCTTCGCCGAGCTCGCCGCCCGCGTACAGGCGCTGGCCCGGCGTTCCGGACCGCCGTTGCCGCCGGTGCTGGAGCAGGCGGGAATCGTGCTGGACAGTACCCGGCACACCGTGACGCGGGGCGATGCGGCGCTCGCCCTGTCGGCCAAGGAGTTCGCCGTCCTGCATGTTCTGATGCGCGCCGGCGGACGGGTGGTCAGTACCGACGAGCTGCTGGAGCAGGCCTGGGACGAACACGCGGACCCGCTCACCAACACGGTACGGATGACGGTCATGACGCTGCGCCGTAAGCTCGGCGAACCGTCCGCGATCCACACCGTGCGCCGGGTCGGCTACCGGCTCGGCTCGTGAGCGGCCGTTCTCCGGGGCGGCGGATCCTCGCGCTCTGCGCGATCGTTCTCGTCGTGGCCCAGCTTCGGCCATGGGCCGTTGACCTGGCTTTCAACATGTGGAGGGAGCTCGGCCCGTCCTGGTGCACGATGGATGTCACGTTCGTGCCCACCGAGCAGACCTCGACGGTGTGCACGCTCGTCTACCGGTGGCCGAGCGTCCCGGTGCTTCTCGTCTCCGCGATGGTGCTCGCCGTCATGCTGGCCGCGTGTTATCCGGCGATGCGCTGGTGCTTGCGGCCGCTGCGTGACGTGGTGGCGGCGATCAGCGACGCCGGGCCGCAGAATCTCGGCCACCGGCTGCGTCTCGGCTCCGGCTCGGGCGAGCTCGCCGTGCTCGGCCGTGCGATCGACACCATGATGGACCGGATCGCCGTCGGTTATGAGGCCCAGCGGCAGTTCGCTGCGAACGCGTCACACGAGTTGCGGACCCCGCTCGCGGTTCAGCGGACCCTGATCGAGGTCAGCATGGCCGACGAGCTCACCGCCGACCAGCTGGACCTGCTCACCGACCAGTTGCTGAGCACCAACGAGCGTAACGAGCGCCTCGTCGAAGGGCTGCTCGTCCTCGCTGAGAGCGACCGTGGCCTGGCCGGCCGGATGCCGATACGCCTCGACCTGGTCACCGCCGCCGTGCTCGACGCCCACCGCAAGAGTGCGGCCAAAGCTGGGGTGACGATCACCAGCGACCTCCAGCCCCGGACGGTGTTCGGCGAACAGGTGCTGCTGGAGCGGCTGGTCACGAACCTCGTGCAGAACGCCGTGAAGTACAACCGGCGCGACGGAACGATCGACGTGCGGGTCGGAGACGACCCGGCCCTGGTCGTCGTCAACACCGGGGACGACGTGCCGTCCGAGATCGTGTCGAGCCTGTTCGAACCTTTTCGGCGTGGGTCGGGCACCCGGGTCGATCACAGCGGCGGCGCGGGTCTCGGGCTGGCGATCGCCAGGTCGATCACTCAGGCTCACGACGGGCTGATCACGGCTTTCTCCGCAGGTCAGGACGGTCTGCGTGTCGAGGTCTCGTTGCCGGTCGGCCCGGTCCGCGACTGACGATCCCCGGCCCAGGGTGCCTTCTGGCCGGGGTGCGCCGTTCACGTTTGGAGGCCTTGTTGCGCTACGGGATGGACCGTTCCTTCGGCCAGCCGGTAGGACAGGCCGACGACGGCGCACCGGCCGGCCGATACTCGCGTGGCTAGTGGCAGGGAGCGTTCCACCAGCCCTGCGACGGTACGCCGGATGTGTTCGTCGACGTACTGGTCGATGTCAGTGAGTCCTTTGGCCCGCGCGGCGAGCACGCTGGGTATGACGCGTTCGACGACGTCTCCGAGGTAGCCTGCCGGCGCGGCGCCCCCGCGTTCGGCTGCGCTGGCCTCGATGACGGCGCCGCAGGAGTCGTGTCCCAGCACGACGACCAGGGGTGCGCCCAGCACGGTGACGCCGTACTCGATGCTGCCCAGCACCTCTGCGCCGGCGACATGCCCGGCGGTGCGCACCACGAACAGGTCGCCCAGCCCACGGTCGAAGATGATCTCCGCGGCGAGACGCGAGTCCGAACAGCCGAACAGTACCGCGAACGGGCGCTGCCCCGGCGCCGACTGCGCTCGGCGATCGGCGTCCTGGTGGGGATGTAGTCGCTCGCCGCGCACGAAACGTGAGTTGCCGTCCAGCAGCATGGCGTACGCCTCAGCGGGCGTGGAGTGGCCAAGATCAGGCATGCGATCAACCTATCCGGCGGCGTGTGCCCGCAGGTGGCGCAGACGATCGCCCCGGCAAAGGGTCACGCAGACCGATCGTCTCCGGGGCAGCGGGTGCCGCGCCGCGTCTTCTTCCCTGCGTTGCGCGTCGTTTGTGTCAGCGCCCCCGAACCCGGTCGCCGGTCGCCTGAGCGCGTTCTTCCGCTGACCGGGCACGTGGTGCGCCCATCAACGCGGGCTGTCGCCGTCGAGGAGGTTCCGGTAGGCCAGGGCCGGACGCAGGGTATGGGTAATCGATTCATCCGGAACCTGTTGAGCGGCCGATCCGGCGCTGGCGGCGGAGCAGGTACCAGGTCAGCCAGGCGAGGAACGCCGCGCCGAGGGTGACGGCTGGTGCGGTGATCCGGTGCGGGGCGACCCTTTCGGCGGTAACGGTCCAGGCGATCGTGGCGGCCAGCCAGCCCAGGGTGCCGCCGAGGAAGCCGGCGGCGACGATGTCCGTCCACCGGTAGGGATCACGGTGCGTGACGATGCCACTCCAGCGGACCATCAGGAAGGGCAGTGCGAAGGCCGCCGCACTGAGGGCGCCGATCAGCGGGCCCTTGATGCCGGCGCCGATCGGCGTCGTGTACTGGAAGGACTGGATGGCGGCCAGGGCCATGAGCAGTGCGCCCAGGAACGAGGTCTGCAGCAGGGTGAGCCGTTCGCGGCGGCGCCCGATCGCGAGGGTGATGGCGGACGACGCGGCGGTGTGCACGGCCTCGATGCGGCGGTTGACGGCGTCGAGCAGGACGACCTCGCGGTCGAGTTCGTCGATGAACCGGGAAAGCTCGGCGTCGTCGGCGGCGAACATGCCATGGGGTTCGTCAGGGTGATGACGACGGGCGTTGCCACGAAGCGTGCGTACCGTCTCGGCCATCTCCAAGATGCGGGTCACGCGCCAGACCAGGCCCGACGTGGCCAACTGATCCTGTCTCAACCGCTCGTCGGCCGCGACCAGTGCGGTGGTGTCCAGTCCGCGCCTGGCGTCGCGGCCCAGCTCGCGCAGCAGGAGCCCGCAGGCGTCGTCGGAGTCGGCGATCAGGCGCGCCAACGGCCGGAGTCCGCGGTGAACGCGGCGCTGATGTCCCGCCCGGAGGAGATTGAGACAGTATCGCGTGAACGGCATGAGGCCCTGCCTGCCGTCCGCGGCCCAGGCCCAGGCGTCGACCAGGTCCTCGGCCGACTCGGGTGCGGCAAGGGTGAACACCTGCCTGGGCTCCAGGGTGGGGGTGCACCGCCAGACAACGGAGCCTCCGGGGCCGAGCCCCGCCTGGGTGGCGTTGTCGTGGCCGCCGAATGCGCGAGAGATCCGCCTGCCCGCCGCGCCGACCCGGTCGACGCCGTCGGGGTCCGGGCTCAACCCCACCAGGACCGCGGTGACGCCGAGTAGGTCGGGGTCGAAGCGGGCAAGATCGGCCCAGCTGTCGGCGAGATCGGTCCAGCCCTCGAGGCCGTCGCGATCGGCGGAGATGGCGGCGATCACCCCGGCCACTCCGTTTTCGACGAACGCGAACATCGACCGGACCCGGCCCGGTGCGCCGCGCCGGGCCGAGGCCACGACCCGGAACTCGCCCTCGGCCGCGACGAGGTCAGGAAGATGCGCCGGGGCGGACTCGCCCAGGCTCGGCTCGGTCATCGCGCCGGCTGCCCGTGCCGCTGACCACAGCTCGTCCAGCCGGTGCCAGCCGCGCAGCGCCGCCTCCGGCGTCCCATCGAGCGAGGCGAAGGCGTAGAGCAGCAGCGCGGGCTTACCGATCGCTGACCGGAGCATCGGTGAGCCACTCCCTCACGGCCGTGTCGACATCGTGGACGAGGGCGACGACGTCGTCAGGCGGGTCCTCCACCAGCGGTGTGCCGGGCTCGGCTCGCACCCGGACGGGCAACAGGTCGTCGAACGTGCCCGCCGCGCGCAGGACGTCCCGGCTCGGCCCGGCGGCCAGGGTGGACCTGAGCACGGCCAGTGCCTCCGCCACCTCACGCCATTCGGCGGCGCTCAGGCGCGCCCGCAAGATGCGAGCAGCCAGGCCGGACAGGTCATCCACGTCGTCGCTGTGCAGGGGTGTGTCGGTCACGCAAGGACCGTACACTCAGCACTTCCTCCACCCCGCGCGCGGAGATGGCACTCGATGAGCTTTTTCGGTCGGAAGAAGTCGCTCGACACCCGATACCTGCAGCTGAAGGAACAAGCCGACCATGCGCTGACCGGGCACCGGGCCGATCTGTGGCCGTCGGTCCGCGATACGGCGTGGGAGCTGCTCAGGGAGGCCGTCATGCGGTTCGACTCCGACCCGAGAGCGCCCATCGTCGCCCACGCGACGGCCAAGATCGCCATTGTTCCGGAGCTGGCCTCCGGCAGCTGGCTCCGCGTGCTGTGGATCGGCTGGGCGGCCTCGGCCGCGGTGGCGACGCTGGACGTCGCGAGTGGCCCCGAGTCCGATACCGGGCTGATGGCGGCGCTTGCCGAAGATCTCTACCGGCGAGCGGAGGTGACCGCCTACGCCGCCCATCGGGCCGGCGTACCGATGGCCGGCGCCGTGCTGGCCGAGCAGTTCACCTCCCTGCGCCTCGGGGAGAGGACACTGTGGCGGTCCATCCTGGCGATGGCCTCCCGGTCAACGGCTGACCTGGAGCACGTCGCGGGCGTCCTGAGCACCCGGATGCAGCTCGCCCGGGAGTCTGCCGGATCGGGCGGGTTCGAGTTCCGCGGCGAACCTGAGCAGTTGAACGCCTGGTTCGAGCGGTCGATCCGGCAGGAGTTCGCGGCCGGCGACCAGGACCGGCGGGGTGGCCGGGTGGCGATGTCCACCGGCGTGGGTGCTGCCATGGAGGCGATGCGGCTCAGCGGGCGGTCGCTGCTGTACGTCGGTGGCGGGCCGGAGGAGGGTGTGGCAGTCCTGCTCGACGCGGCCGCACTGAACGATCCCGACCGTCTGATCGCCGGCAGCATCAGTCTGCCCGGCGTCGATTTCGACTCGGTACAGCGTGCGGTCGCCGGGCTGCACCAGGCCGCCGCCGACCGGCGGTCCCGGCGAGTCAGCGGACGAGTGCTCACCGAACAGGTCGAGAAACTGCTGGCCTGGCTGGGCGAATCGGTGTGGCGGCCGGTCCTGGAGCGCTGGCCCGAGGTGTCGCAGCAGCCGCTGACCGTGATCCCGCTGGGCGAGTTCGCCCAGCTTCCTCTTTACACCGCGACGGTCGCCGGCCGCCCGGCCTGCGCGGAACTCGACCTCACGATCGCCCCGTCCGCCCGGTCGCTGGTGCTGGCAGGTGAGCACCCGGCCGCCACGGGACGGGTCCTCGTCGCCGCGGACCCTTCCTCAGGCGACGACACGCTGCCGTACGTGGTCGACGAGGCCAGGGCCGTCGCTGCGGTCCACGGCACCGAACCGGTCATCTACCACGAACTCGCCGCGCCCGCCCAGGACGACGGCCGGTTGCGTACCGCCGGTCACCCCTCGGGCGAGTCGGCCGGGCCGGAGCTGCTGGGCCGCCTGCGCGGCAGCGCCCTGGTGCACCTCGCCTGCCACGGCATCATCGCTCCGGACCGGCCATTGGAATCCGCCCTGCTCCTGGGTGGCGACCTGACCCTGGAGACGGTCCTGGCCGAAGATCTACTGCCCGGTTGTACGGTCGTGCTGTCCGCCTGTGATCTGGCCGGCATCGGCACCGACCTGCCCGGCGAGCAGCTGGGCTTTCCCGGGGTCCTGCTGGCCGGGGCGGCCCGGACCGTGGTCGCCGCGTTGTGGCCCGTCCCGGACACCCCCCGCACGGTTCGGCTGATGACCCGGTTCCACGAGGAACTCCGCATGACCACACCCACCCGGGCACTGGGTGCGGCGATCGGGCACGCCTTCGACGCGGGGGCACCGGGATCCGGCTGGGCACCGTTCACCTGTTTCGGTGCCTGACCACGTCTGGCATCGACCATCACCTGCGAGGCGGAGACGGGAAACCCGTGAGACTTTTCGGCCGGAAAAGGTCACTCGAAGCCCGATACCTCGAGTTGAGGGACCAGGCAGCACATGCCTTGGCAAGCGAGCAGGCTGACCGGTGGCCGCAGATTCGCGAGGCGGCGTGGCAGCTCCTCACGGACGCGGCAAGGCAGTTCGACTCCGACCCATTGCCGTATGCCATCGCCAACGCGACGACGAAGATCGCCATCTTCCCGGAGCTGGCATGGAAACACTGGCACCGGGTGATGGCGCTCGGCTGGATCCAGTGCGCCGCGGTCGCGTACTTGGAAACCTCCCCCGATCCGGAGTCCAAACCCCAGCTCAAGGAGCTGCTCGCCAAGGACCTCTACCGGCGAGCGGAAACATCCGCGTACGCCGCCCACCGCGCGAACGTGCCGATGGCCGCCGCTCTGCTCGCCGAGATGCTCACGTCCCTGCGCCTCGGGGAACGGGCGATGTGGCGGTCCATCATGGCCCTCGGTTCCCGGTCGACGGCAGACCTGGTGGATTTGGCGAGCAGTATGGACAGCCGGGTGCTGCTCGCGCAGGTGAGGGCCGGGCTGCGGGCGGAACAACCCAGCGGGGAAGGGGCTGAGTTGAACGCCTGGCTGGAGGAGTCGGTCCGGCAGGAGTTCGCGGCCAGTGACGAGGACCGGCGGGGCGCCCGGGTGGCGATGTCCCTCGGGTTCGCCGCGCCTCTGGAGGCGATCCGGCTCAGCGGTAGGTCACTGCTCTATGTGGGTGGCGGGCCGGATGAGGGCGTGGCCGTCCTGCTCGACGCGGCCGCCCTGAGCGATCCCTCCCGGCCGATAGCCGGCAGCATCAGCTTGCCGGGTGTCGACATCAAGTCAGTCGAACGGGAAGTCGCCGGCTTGCACCGGGCCGCCACGGACCGGAGGTCTCGGGTCGGCGGTAGGCCGCTCTCCGAACATGTCGAGCAACTGCTGACCTGGCTGGGTGATCAGGTGTGGCAGCCGATACTGGAAAACTGGCCCGAGCTGTCACAACGGCCGGTCACCGTGATACCGCTCGGCGAGTTCGCCCAGCTTCCCCTTTACACAGCGACGGTGGCCGGCCGCCCGGCCTGCTCGGTTCTCGACATCACCATCGCCCCGTCCGCCCGGTCGCTGGTGATGGCAAGCGAATACCCAGTCGCCACCGGGCGGGCCTTCGTCGCCGCAGACCCCTCGTCGGGCGACGACGAGTTGCCCTACGTTGTCAACGAGGCTGAGGCCGTCGCGGCGGTCTACGACACGAAACCCGTCATCCTCCACCAGCCTGCAGCATCCGTGCAGCAGGATGGCAGGCGGCACCCGTCGTTCGGGCACCCATCGGACGAGTCTGCTGAGCAGGAACTGTTGAGCGGTTTCCGCAGCAGCGCCGTCGTGCATCTGGCCTGCCACGGCATTCTCGCTCCGGACGCTCCGCTGAGATCCGCGCTGTCACTCGGCGGCAACCTGACCCTCGAGACGGTACTCGCTCAGGACTTGAAACCCGGCTGCACCGTCGTCCTCTCCGCCTGCGACCTGGCTGGGATCGGGACCGAACAACCCGGCGAGCAGCTGGGATTCCCCGCGGTCCTGCTGGCCGGAGGCGCCCGGACCGTTGTCGCCGCCCTATGGCCGGTCGCCGAGAGCCCGCGCACGACCCGGCTGATGAGACGCTTCCATCAAGAACTGCAGAGCACCACGCCGACCCGGGCACTCGGAACAGCGATCGGACAAGCCGTGGACTCGGGGACGCCGGCATCGGTGTGGGCGCCCTTCACCTGCTTCGGCGCCTGAACCTGCGACCACCATCGCCCTTCATGAGAACGGCCCGGCCGTTGATGGTCAGTGCCTATGTCCGACGGCGCCAGCCGAGGGTCGTGTCGCCTGTGTGGCCGGCTCCAGAACGGTGGTTCTTGAACGCGCCTGCGAAGGTGGAGCCACATTCGACGGAGGGACGTGGCGATGGAGTGGACCTCGGCGCTGGGGCGGTACGCCGGGCAGCTTCACCGGGCCACCGGGATGGGGCACCACGTGGTCTCCCCGCTGGGCGCCTGGCTGCTGCTGGCGCTGGTCGCGAAGGCGGCACCGCCCGGTCAGGACCTGGCCGAGGCGCTCGGGATGGTCCCGGACGAGGCGGCCGCCGTCGCCGGCGACCTGCTCGAGCAGCCGCACAGCATGGTCGCTGCCGCCTCCGCGGTGTGGTACAGCCCGGATGCCGACGTCTCCGGGCTGGCCGGCTGGTGGGCGGGGCTGCCCCCGGCGACGAGTTTCGGGCCGCTGCCGGGCCGGCCGGAGCTGGACCGATGGGTGCAGGAACACAGCCTCGGTCTCATCGGTGCCATGCCGGACATCTCGCCCCGGGCACTGCTGACCCTGGCGAGCGTGCTGGCCACCAAGGTTTCGTGGCGCGAGCCGTTCGAGGCCGTCCCGGCGGCGGATCTCGGCCGGGACACGCCGTGGGCGTCGCAGCTGGGCCAGGTGCTGCGCACACCGCAGAAGGGCCACCGGATGTTCATCGCCCGGTCGGAGCACGCCGCTGAGGTCATCGTGCATGTGGCGTCCGGCGCGCCCGCCGGGGAGCCCGACTACGACGACCAGGCGGCCGGTGGGGACGGGCTTCAGGTGGTGTCGGTGGCCGCGGCACCCGGTGTCGATCCGGCCCGGGTGCTGGCCGCGGCGTACGAGATAGCTCCTGCCTGTGTCTCGGGCCGTCGGCTGAAGAACCAGGTCTCGCTGTACAAACTGCCGCTCGGTGAGACCCCGTTGTGGACCATCCGGGAGACCGAGGTAGACGGCGCCACCGAGCGTTACTCCGCGGTGCTGCCCTGCTGGTCGGCGAACTCCACGCACGACCTGTCCGTGACGGGTCCGGGATTCCCCGCCGCCGCGGAGATCCTCGCGGGCCTGCTCGGCGTCGACGGCCTCCCGCATCAGGCGCAGCAGACGGCGGTGGCCCGGTACCGGCAGTACGGTTTCGAGGCCGCCGCGTTGACCAGCACGGTGTCTTACCGGTCCGCCGGACGCGGCCCGATGCTCGCGCGGGAGGCCGAGCTGCGCTTCGCTCACCCGTACGCCGTGGTGGCCGTCGCCTCACAGACATCCGGAACCGGCAGTGCCACCGAACCCGGACCCTGGCACGGGGTACCGGTCTTCTCCGCCTGGGTGAGCGAACCGGACGACCTGTTCGCGCGATGAGCACGTCGGCTCGGTTAGCGCAGGGCCGTTCGGAGGAAGTCGCCGATGGCCTCCCAGCTGGGGGCCGGCGCACCGACCGTGATGTGTTCCGTGCCGCCGGCGGTGAGGTGGACGGTGTGGCCGATGTGGTTCGCCGGGTCGAGGACCTCGCGTCGATCGTGGCCGGCGCCGGGCACCGAGAAGAACGTCGCGGTCGCGCCGGCCGCCCGCAGCGCGTTGTAGAGCAGCACGCTCTGCCCGTGCGGGACGAACCGGTCGTCCTGGCCGTGCAGAATCATGATCGGCGGGGCGGCCGGGCTCGCGTAGGTGGCCGGGTCGGTCGCCCGTACCTCATCCGGCCGCGTCTGGATCGGAAAGCCGAGCAGCGCCGACTCCGGTGAGGCGGGGTCGTCGTGGCAGGCCGTCAGGCCGAACGTGTCGTTGAAGAACTCGCGGGCACCGGGCGGCATCTGCTCGTCCATCTGCAGGAAGTTCGTCGGTGGATAGAAGGCGACGGCGGCCCGCACCGCGCTCGGCGGGTCGGCGGCGCCGGTGAGGGCGGCCATCGCAGCGGTCCAGCCACCCGACGAGTCACCCATGATCGCGAACCGGTCCGGGTCGAGGTGGTGCTCGGCGGCGTGGTCGCGCAGCCAGCGGATCGCGGCCTGGATGTCGTGCAGCTGTGCCGGGAACGTGGCCTGGGAGCTGGCGCGGATGCTGACGCCGGCTACGGCGTACCCCATCGGGTTGAAGATCTCGGCTATCAGGCCGGCGCTGTCCTTGCCGTTGTCGGCCATCCAGCCGGAGCCGCCGGTCCAGATCAACACGGGTAGCGGGCCATCGGACGTCGTGGACGGCAGGTGGAGATCGAGCAGGTGACCCCGGCCGCCGGGCGGGTCCGCGGGCGCGTAACTGAGATCCGTGATCATCGGCACGCCGAGAAGCGTAATCGCCGGTGCCGGTGGACGCCGCCACGATGATCGGCGGTCACTGCGGCGGAAGGTCTGCAGCCAGTCCATGATCTGGTCGAAGGTGACGTGGTTGTCGCGCAGGTCCCGATAGCCCTGCTCGACGAGGTCCGGGTCGGCGCCGTCGGCCCGCACCTGCGCCAGGTCGGTCTCGGTCCACAGAAGCGCACCCGTGTGAGCCAGGTCCTGACCATCCCGGGCACCCGGGCGCTGTACGCGATCGTGCTGTGCTGGGTGCTCGCCCACAACCTGCTCTATACACCTACATCGCCCCAATCATCGGCCGCGCCGAACTCACCGCCCGCGTCGACACCGTCCTGCTGGTCTTCGGTCCGGTCGGTGTCCCCGTTCACAGCAGATGCGGCTCAAGGAAGATCCGCATCCGCTGGCGGGTCCTTATCGCTGCGGTGACCGTGTGCTGCGCTCCAAGACTGGCCCGTGCCGTCCGGAGCACGGCGTTGCGCAGCGCGGCACTGTTGGGCTGACGAATCGTCGCCAGGTTTCCGCCGGCGATCAGCGTGTGATGGTGTTCTTCGCCGAGAACGGCGCGAGCTGCTTCGTACGCCTGCTCACCCACCTGAGAGGCTGCCCCGTACGCACCCGCAACTGCCAGGTCGTCGGCGTGATTGACCGCGGCTGCTATCGCGAATGGGTGCGACGCGCCGAGCCGGTGCTGAAGGTCAGCGGCCGCCGATTCTGACATCTCGCGGGCTGCGGTGTGGTTGCCGAGGTGTCGGAGAACCGACGCGAGGTTGCTTCGCAGGGTGAGCGAAACAGGATGACCGGTGGCTAGTGGTGAGACGGCGAGGGCTTCCTCTGCGGCTGCGCGGGCCTGGTCGTGTGCGCCCGCGAACGAGGCGTCCGCAGCCACATCGGACAGGCATAGGACGGTGTACAGGTGGCCTTCCGCCAACAGGCGCCTGCATTGCGCCAGATTTGTGGTGCTGAACTCCCTCGCAAGTTCGTGCTCCGCGAGCCAGCGAAGCGTCGCGGCCAGATTTGCTCGTGCCAACAGGGTTCCGGGATGGTCTGGCCCGACGCTGTCGAGGTGTTGCTGGTAGGACCAGGTGAGCAGTCTGCGCGATTCGGCTAGCTGCCCGAGCCAACGCAGATCAGTGCCGCGGTTACTGGTCACGAACAGCGTGGTCGGATGAGTCTCGCCGAGCCGCTTTCGCTGCCGGGCCGTGGTGTCGGCGCACAACTCCTCCGCGGCGCGGTGCTCGCCGAGCAATCGCATGCTCACGGCAAGGTTGTTGGCGGTCAGGAGGGTCACGGGATGATCATGGCCGTGTGCCCGTCGGCACCGCTCAAGCGTGTCCGTGTCAAGACGGCGGGCGGCCGAGTAGTCGCCGGCGACCCGTAGATCGGCGCCAACGCCGTAGGCGACGGTGAGCGTCAGAATGTCGTTGGGGTCGCCGGTTCGCGACAGTCGAGCCAGCACGTCGGCGTTGATGGCCTGTGCCTCGGCATAGCGAGCTGTCATGCGCAGCAGGTGGGCGAGTTCAACCCGAACCTTCAACGTCGTCGGGTCGTCGTCGCCGAACGGTTGCCACCGCTCGATCGCGGCTCTCGCAATTTCGACCCCGGTGCGGTCGTCACCGCGAAGGCGTAGGTAGCGAACCAGACCCGCGATGAGCAAACGCACTCGTGGTTCGGAGTCCTCCAGAGCTTGGCATGTGAGCACATGGCTGAGAGCGATCGCGTAGGTCGGCCACTCGGCGGCGTCGTCGGGGTTGCCCGGATCGGCGTCGGCAAACGCGAGGCAGGCCAGCCGCCGGTATCGCGTTACGCGGTCAGGACCTAGGTGGTCGAGAATAACGGCCTGAACCAACCGATGAATCTGCAATGTCTGATGCTTGGGATGGAGCCTGGCGAGTGCTGAGCCTGCGATCTCCTGAATCGCACGGCCCTGCGAGATCGGCCCGCGGATGCCGGGCTCCAAGTCGGCAAGCGCGGCAAGGCAGTGTTCGGATTCCAGCAGCATACGAATCGGAATCGGTTCAGGTGCCATACAGGCGCACAGTTCGAGCAGGGATGCGGCCACGGGTCGTTCCGCGCGCATTCGCTGGAGGGCGAGCAGCCACGTAGCCGAGATTGCCCGGCCATAGTCAACGGGCGGTGATTCCTCCAGCAGGCGGACCGGTGCGGTATCAAGGAGTTCCAGGTACTGCTGCACCGGCATGGCCGTGGAGGCCAGCCAGGAACTGGCTTGATCGATGGCCAGCGGGAGATCACCCAGTAGGTCCGCGATCTTGCCGGCATCGTCTTCGAGGTCCGGCATGCGCCGTCGCAGCAAGGCGACACTCTCGTCACGGTCGAAGACCCTGAGCTCCAGTGCATCTATGTACTGGCCCCACCCATGATTACGTGACGTGATCAGAAGCTGGCCAGCGCCGTGCTGTGGCATCAGATCACGTATCGCTGCGGGCTCCTCGGCGTTGTCATAAATAAGCAGCCAGCGCCCGTAGGGCTGTCCTTGGCGTAGCGCGTCAAGGACCAGTTCCGTCCTTTGAGCATCCGCGGCCGCGGCTATCCCGAGATGCTCCGCAAGTGACGTGAGTGACTCACGCACGAGGCTCGGGTGCTCCGCCGGAACCCACCACACCAAATCGAATTCCGCCGCGAAGCGATAGGCGTACTCCACCGCTATCTGTGTCTTTCCGACGCCGCCCAACCCGTACAGTGCCTCAGGCACGACAGCCGTGACGCCGGCCGCGAGCCGCTCGTGCAGCTCACCGATGACCGCAGCCCGGCCGACGAACACCGGGTTTCGCGGTGGCATCTTCCACACTCGCGGCCATGCACCTGGGAATCGCCGACTGATCCCGGGCCCTGTCGCCGGCTCTCGAACCGCCACACCGTGCAGGCGGCCGATCGCAGTGAACAGAGCGTCACGGGACCGTTCCTCAGGGAGGCCCACCAGGTTGAGGGTTTCATTCTCCGGCGTACCCGATCCCCAGCCTGCACCGACACGGACGACCAGCCGGTTGCTGTAGGACTTCGCGGACCAGCGTCTGGAGGCCGGCGGCTGCGCCGATACAACGATCGTTCCAGGCCGAGCATCGGGAAGCTCCCGGAGTTGGGCATTTACACCCGCCGAAACGAGTTCGGACCGTGTCCATTGAGCCCATCGCCAATCGACCGGGGCATGCTCGACGGAAAGCATCGCAAGAGGCTCAGGCGCTGTCGCCTCTCGCGTTCTGGCCCGGCTGTCCGCCCAGGCGACCCCTGCAGCGACTGCAACGAGCAGGCAAACCGTGACAATCAGGGTAACCGTACGGTTCTGAGTGACGATGTTGGTGCCGGCGCCGATGAGTGCCGACAGTACTACGCTGAGCGCCGCGAGAACCGACGTTCCCGATCTTCGACCGCCTGTCGCCTCTTTTCCCACGCAGCCCACTCTATCTATCGGTCACCACATCAGCACCTACCGCAATCACTGCAATGCAGTGACGCTTCCATCGAATTTGCACGACTCACCCAGCCGTCGTTCGATATGGCGTATCAGCCCATACAAAGCCTTGCAGAAAACACTCGGTCGATTGTAGCCGTGCGCTGCTGAGAATCGGTGGGCGAGAAGACCTCCCCCGCACACGGAGAAGACCGGGCACGTCAGGCACGTAGTGGATGCCGCGGTAGCCTTGTCCCGCGTCGCGCTGACAGCCGGCAGCGATTCTACTCGCGCAAGCGCGGTTTCCGAAACCGTCATACCGGTGGCAGTGGCCCCAGAGAACGACGTTTTCAGTGCATCTAAAGAATGGTACGAACCATCCGTCTCAATAGTGACCACCCCGCGGCTTACACTGCCGAGGAAGTCCATTCCGTAGGTTCCTCCCAGCAGTAGTTTCATGATTACTTCGAAAGAGCGGATTCGCATCTCCGTTGCGTCATCGAACCAAAGGTCGAAAAGCTTCGCCAGCCAAGCGCCGTACTCAAGGGGCGACTGGTGGGCCGGAAAGGTGTCGTAGTTGTAATGCGGGAGAAGAAAGTCGACACTCGGACTGGAAAGGCGGTTGAAGAATGCCAGAGCCTCGGCCGGATTCACGTCAAGATCGATCACCGCCAGGAATCCCGTGAAGAGCCGTGCACCCTGACTGCTAGCGCGAAGTCGACTTACCCCGGCCATCGTCGCCGCCGCCGATCCGGTGCCGTTCTTATTGATTCTTCGCAGGTCGTTGGAGATCGGCTGCCCATCGAGGCTAACGCTCGTAAATACGTTTTCCGCTATTAACAGGTCGACGATATCCGGCGTTATCAGCACGCCGTTGGTCTGAATTCCGAATCGAACGGCCCTCGGCCCGGCAGCCCGGCGGACCGTTTCGAAGAATCGACGCAGTCCAGGAACTCCGAGCAGTAAAGGCTCGCCACCATGAGCCACCACAGTAAGCGTCAGATTCGGCTTGTCAGCCAAATATTCGGCTATCCGGCGAGACACATCCTTCATCGTTTCATCGGCCATGAAGCGTGGCTGCATCCGCCAGGTCTGATCAGAATGTTCATACATGTAACAATAGGTGCACGCGAGATTGCACCGACTGGCCAGCTTGACGACAATCGTACCCAGCGGGTTACGGCTGTCATATTCTGGCCGGTAGGGCAGCTTGTCATTGAGCCATTTTCATCGTGACGGTGCAGGTCACGGGCAGTACGGGAGGCCGGTGTCCACGTAGGACGAGGCTCCCGGTAAGACAGCAGTCGACCAA
>NZ_JBEZXU010000027.1:110664-140882 GCF_040638175.1 Actinoplanes sp. NPDC026670 | reverse complement strand
CGGCCAGATCTTGCATGAGTCACTCGTAGATCACCGGTGCCGAACCCTACCGATACCAACCCCTCCCGGAACCGGCCCACCTATAGAAGCGTCGCTGTCGGCGTGGAGAACCGTGCAAGATCTACCAGGCTGAATGTGGACAAATCGGCCGGGCAAACGACATTTTCGTCCTCGGGTCGGCGTCTCAGTCGCCTGCGTGGCCGGTGCGATAGCCCGAAGGCTCGGCGGGAAGAGATCGCGGAGGTTCGGCGGGAAGAGATCGCGGAGGCTCGGTGGGGAGGCGTCGCGGAGGCTCGGCGGGAAGACGTCGCAGGGGGATTGACCCCGGATGCGGCGAAAGTCCTGAAGAAGCTTCTGCGGCAGCCGCCACCTCACAAGATCGACACGACCGCGATGATCTTGTGAGGCTGCGCCCACCGGGGGCGCAACCTCACAAGATCGTCGGCGGCGGCGTCACGCCGGGTCGGGCAGGACCTCGGACAGTTGGGCGGCCAGCAGCGTGACCTGCCAGTTGCGGGCGCCGAACCCGAGCAGCGTGTCACCGACCGTCCGCCCGCTGATCTCGTCCGGCGGTGACCACGCCAGGCGGCGGATGAAGTCCGGGCTGATCAGGTTCTCCGGGGGCAGGTTGTGCTGCTCGGCGGTGCCGACCACGACCTGCCGGCAGCGCGCCAGCCGGGCCGCCGCGACCGGGTCACGCTCGGCCCAGCGGTGCGGCGGCGGCGGGCCGTCGACCGGCTGGTTCACCGGGAGCGCGTCATCGGGCAGGGACCGCGCCTGATCGAGGGCGTCCAGCCAGATCCGGGCCAGCCGCCGCACCGAACGCCCACCGAAACCGGGTATGCCGAGCAGGGTGCGCTCGTCTTTCGGATCCGCCTCGGCCGCGGCCACTATCGCCGAGTCGGGCAGCACCCGGCCGGGCGCCGAGTCACGACGGGCGGCGACACCGTCCCGCGCATACCAGAGCGCGCGGACCCGGGACTGGGCGCGCGCCCCACGCACCCGGTGGATGCCCGAGGTGCGGCGCCACGGGTCGGGGCGGACCCGGGGCGGGCGGTCGGCGCCGGCCACCAGGGCGGCGAACTCCTCGGCCGCCCACGCCGTCTTGTCCTGCCGGTCCAGCTCGTCGGCGAGCACGTCACGCAGGTCGGTGAGCAGCTCCACGTCGAGCGCCGCATAGGTCAGCCACGACTCCGGCAGCGGCCGGGTCGACCAGTCCGCGGCCGAATGGTGTTTCTCCAGCGAATAGCCGAGCAACTGCTCGGTGAGGGCGGCCAGGCCGACCCGCTCGAACCCGGCGAGCCGGGCGGCCAGCTCGGTGTCGAACAGCCGCCGTGGCCGCATGCCGAGCTCGGCCAGGCACGGCAGGTCCTGGCTGGCGGCGTGCAGCACCCACTCGGTGTCGGCGAGTGCCGCGTCCAGGGTGCGCAGATCGTCCAGCGGCAACGGGTCGATCAGCACCGTGCCGGAACCGGCGCGGCGCAGTTGCACCAGGTAGGCCCGCTGGGTGTAGCGGTATCCGGACGCACGCTCGGCGTCCACGGCGATCGGGCCGGTGCCGCCCGACATCCGGGAGACCACGTCGGCCAGTTCGGCCGGGGTCTCCACCGGGGCGGGCGTGCCGTCACGTGGGGCGGTCAGGGGTGTCGCGGGGCGGGAATCCTCGGGACCGCCAGATGTCGGGTCGGGCGGCACAAGGTGCGGTCCGTCCCCTGCCGTGTCCGGCGAGTCCCGACGGCGCAGGGGTGCTTCGTCGGTCACTCCGTAACCGTACGGGGGTAGCACCCCCGCTGTGCGCAGCAGGGCTCCCGGCGCGTCGATTCTCGATCTTCCGGGGGGTTCATCCGTTTGCCCCTCCGGTCCGTACCACCTGTCGCAGCGCCGATACCACCGGGAGGCCGCGCCGTATGTCCAGCCCGTTCGAGCCCTTCACGCCAGCCAACGGTGGGCGCCGTGCCCAGGAGTGGAACTGGCAGGAGGAGCAGTACCAGGCGCAGGACCCGTGGGCGCAGCAACAGCAGCAGTACCAGTATCAGCAGCCGCAGTACCAGCAGCCGGTCTACGACTCGTACCCGCAGCAGCAGCAGTACCAGCAGTATCAGCAGCCCTCGCAGCTGGCCTACACCCCGCCGGAGCCGCGTGAACGCCGGAGCAAGTTCAAGCCGGTCCTCTTCGGCCTGATCACCGCACTGGTCCTGGTCTCGGGCTGGCAGGCGTTCCGGGTGGAGACCATCATCCAGAACAACAACGACATCGCCGAGGTGGTCAGCTCCTCCCAGGACCGGGTCGAGAAACTGGAGAAGCAGCAGACCTCGGCCAACTTCGACTCGGAGGGGATCGCCGAGGACGTGCTGCCCAGCGTCTTCCGGGTCCGGGCCG
Organism: Actinoplanes sp. NPDC026670; assembly: GCF_040638175.1. NCBI lineage: Bacteria > Bacillati > Actinomycetota > Actinomycetes > Micromonosporales > Micromonosporaceae > Actinoplanes > Actinoplanes sp. NPDC026670. The sequence continues at coordinate 138,503 of NZ_JBEZXU010000027.1, read as the reverse complement.
GCGAGTTCACCGGCACCGCGTTCGCGGTCAGCGAGGCCAATGGGCGGACCAGCCTGTTCACCAACTTCCACGTGGTAGAGGAGACGTTCGGGGACGGCGAGCGGCAGGTGACGCTGGAACGCGGCAACACCCGGATCAACGCGACCATCGTCAAGGTGGACCAGGACAAGGACCTGGCGCTGCTGCGGGCCAACCGGGAGATCAAGGCGCTCGGGATCGCGGCCGGCGACGTCAAATCCGGCCAGCAGGTGCTGGTGGCGGGCGCCCCGCTCGGTCTGGAGGACTCGGTCACCACCGGCGTGATCAGCGCGCTGCGCACCACCGAGGACGGGCCGACGATCCAGTTCGACGCACCGATCAACCCGGGCAACTCCGGCGGGCCGGTGGTCAACTCCAGCCGGCAGGTGGTCGGCATCGCCACCGCGAAGGCCCGCGACGCCGAGGGCATCGGCCTGGCCATCCCGATCGAGGTCGCCTGCGAGACGCTCGGCGCCTGCGGCAACGGCTGACATCCCCGGCGATCTTGTGGAGCTCGGCGGGACAGGTGCGCCGGAAGTCCACAAGATCGCGGCGGGCGGCGGACGCTAGACGCGCGGAGGCGGCGGAAGCTAGACGCGCAAAGGGTGGCGGGCGTCAGACGCGCAGCTGGCGGTCGCTCAGCGAGGCCACGCCCGGCGGCGGAAGGCCGGCCGTCGAGGCGAGCATCGCCAGCCACCCGCGCAGATGCGCGCCGAAATCATCCGAGGTCGGCGTCCAGGACGCCCGCACCTCCAGGTCGGCGGTCGGATCCGGGCCGGCCAGCTCACCGAACCGGGTGGACGCGGTCTGCGTGACCGTGCCGCCGATCGCCGTGTAGGCCGCCGCATACTGGTCCAGCCCGTCGGTCAGCCAGGTCCAGGCCACCGCCGGCAGCAGCGGATCGGAGGCCAGATCGTCCTCCAGCTCCGCGGTGATCAGCGTGACCAGCCGCAGGTCACCGCGCCAGGCGTCATGCCCGGCCGGATCGTGCAGCAGGATGAGCCGGCCGCTCGCCACCTCGTCACCGGCGCGGAGCACGGTGGCGCTGAGGGCGAACGAGAACGGCGCGAGCCGCTGTGGCGCGGCGATCTCCTCGAGCAGGATCTCCGGCCGCGGCGACTCCGCGCGCAACCCGGCGACGGCGCGGGTGAACGCCTCGGGGGCAGCGGAGGGGGACGCCATGGGGAAAGCCTATGCCGATCTCGCCGCCGTCCCGTGCTCGGCGCGCCGCCGGGACGATTCACTCGCGTGGCACGATGTTTCGGTGACGGTTCTTGAGGATTCCCCCTTCGTCCGGGCGTGTCGTGGTCTGCCCGTTACGCACACCCCGGTCTGGTTCATGCGGCAGGCCGGGCGCTCGCTGCCGGAGTACCGCAAGATCCGCGAAGGCGTCGGCATGCTCGAGTCGTGCCGCCGGCCGGATCTGGTCACCGAGATCACCCTCCAGCCGGTGCGCCGGCACAACGTGGACGCGGCGATCTTCTTCAGCGACATCGTGGTGCCGGTCGCGGCGGCCGGCATCGATCTGGACATCGTGGCCGGCACCGGCCCGGTGGTCGCCGAGCCGATCCGCGCCGAGTCCGATCTGGCCCGGCTGCGCCGGCTCGTCCCGGCCGATGTCGACTTCGTCACCGAGGCGATCAAGCTGCTGGTCGCCGAGCTCGGCGAAACCCCCTTGATCGGCTTCGCCGGAGCGCCGTTCACGCTGGCCAGCTACCTCATCGAGGGCGGTCCCTCACGGACCTATCTCAAGACCAAGGCGATGATGTACGGGGCACCCGACCTGTGGAACGCCCTGCTGGACCGCCTCGCCGACATCACGCTGACGTTCCTGCGCGTCCAGGTGGACGCCGGGGTCAGCGCCGTCCAGCTGTTCGACTCGTGGGCGGGCGCGCTCTCCGAGGCCGACTACCGGCGGCACGTGATGCCGCACTCGGCGAAGGTGCTGAACGGGTTGCTGGGCGCCGGTGTGCCCCGGATCCACTTCGGTGTCGGCACCGCGGTGCTGCTGGAGGCGATGGGCGAGGCGGGCGCCGACGTGGTGGGTGTGGACTGGCGCACTCCGCTGGACGACGCGACCCGGCGGATCGGCCCGGACCGCGCGGTGCAGGGCAACCTGGACCCGGCGGTCCTCTTCGCCGGCTGGGAGACCGTGGAGCGCGAGACCAGGCGTGTCCTGGCGCAGGGGAAGTCGGCCCCCGGGCACGTCTTCAACCTGGGCCACGGCGTGATGCCGGAGACCGACCCGGAGATCCTGACCCGCCTGGTCGCGCTGGTGCACGAGGTTTCCGGGTCCTAGGACCCTGCCGTTCATGCCCGACGCCCACAAGGATGTGGTCCAGAACAGGTCTGAGCGACGGCTGGCCGTCGCTCAGACAGGTTGCTTGGCCGGGGGGCGTCACAGCGGCGGACCCCGGTGGCCGGGGCCGGGCGCGACCTGGGAGTGTGAAGAGCGTGCGGAAGCGGATCGCGGTCATCGGCGGCGGCATCGCGGGCCTTGCGGCGGCGGTGCGGCTGCGGGATCTCCACCCTTCCGACACCGAGATCCTGGTGTACGAGCGGAGCACCACCCTGGGTGGCAAGCTCCAGACCGGTGAGCTGTGCGGCCGCCGGGTCGAGCGGGGCGCCGAGTCGTTCCTGAACAGTGGCTCCGACGGCGCTGTCTCGGCGGCTGTGGCACTGGCCCAGCGGCTCGGGCTCGGCGACGACCTGGTGCATCCGGCCGCCCGTCCGGCCGCGCTGGCGATCGGTGGCCGGCTGGCCCCGATTCCGGGCGGCACTCTGGTCGGGGTGCCCGGCGACCTGTCCGCGCTGGACGGTGTGGCCCGGCCGGCCAGTGGCGCCGATGTGGATCGTGGTGTCCCGCTGCTGGCGGCCGGCGCCGACGTGGCGGTCGGTGAGCTGGTCCGGGAGCGTTACGGCGACGAGGTGGTGGACCGGCTGGTCGACCCGATGCTGGGCGGCGTCTACGCGGGGCGGGCCGACCGCCTGTCCCTGCGCGTGACGATGCCGCAGCTGGCGGCGACCGCGGAGACCGAGCACACGCTGGCCAGGGCGGTCCGGGCGGCGCAGGCCCGCAGCCGGCGGGTTCCGGGGCGGCCGGTCTTCGCGGCTGTGGACGGCGGGATGAGCCGTCTGGTCAGCGCTGCCGCCTCGGCGTCAGGGGCGCACCTGGTGCTCGGGCTACCGGTGCGCGAGCTTTCCCGTACCGCTGCGGGTCGTTGGAAGTTGATCTTTGGATCGACGCCCGCGCCGCAGGTGGACGAGGTCGACGCGGTGATCCTGGCGGTCCCGGCCAAGCCGGCGGCGCGGCTGCTCGGTGACGCCGGGGCGGAGATCGCGGCCCTGGAGTATGCGAGCGTCGCGCTCGCCGCCCTGGCCCTGCCCGCGGGGACGGTGTTGCCGGAGTTGTCGGGTTTCCTGGTCCCGCCGGGCGAGGGCACGCTTGTCAAGGCGGCCACCTTCTTCACGTCGAAGTGGCCGCATCTCGCGGACGGGCCCGGCCCGGTGGTGGTGCGGGTGTCGCTGGGGCGGGCCGGCGAGGAGGAGCGGTTGCAGCTCGACGACGCGTCGCTGCTGGCCGTGGCCCGCCGGGAGCTGAGCGAGCTGATCGGCGCCGCCCTGCCGGAGCCGGACGGGTCGTGGGTGCAGCGCTGGGGTGGCGGCCTTCCGCAGTACGCGCCGGGTCACGCCGACCGGGTGGCGCGGGTGCGGGCCGGGCTGCCGGAGGGTCTGGCTCTGGCCGGGGCGGCGTTCGACGGCGTCGGGATCCCGGTGTGTGTGGCCAGTGGCGAGCGTGCGGCAGACGATGTGAGCAAGTTTCTGGAGGGGATTCGATGACCGAGCAGACCAATGCGGCCCGCATCAACGAGCTGAACGCGACGATCCGTTACACGATGTGGTCGGTGTTCCGGGTGTCGTCGCCGCTGCCGGCGCTGCGCGACGAGCTGGCCGGTGAGGTCGACGGCCTGTTCGAGCAGCTGGCCGGCAAGGATGTGACGATCCGCGGCACCTATGACGTGTCCGGGCTGCGCGCCGACGCCGACATCATGGTGTGGTGGCACTCCAGCTCGTCGGACGCGTTGCAGGACGCCTACGGGCTGTTCCGCCGCACCGCGCTGGGCCGTCACCTGGAGCCGGTCTGGTCGCAGATGGCGCTGCACCGCCCGGCCGAGTTCAACCGCAGCCACCTGCCGGCCTTCCTCGCCGGTGAGGACCCCCGCGCCTACCTGTGCGTCTACCCGTTCGTGCGCTCCTACGACTGGTATGTGCTGCCCGACGAGGAGCGCCGCGCGATGCTGGCCGAGCACGGCAAGATGGCCCGGCCGTACCCGGATGTCCGGGCCAACACGGTCGCGTCGTTCGCGCTCGGCGACTACGAGTGGATGCTCGCCTTCGAGGCCGACGAGCTGCACCGGATCGTCGACCTGATGCGTGACCTGCGGGCTTCGAAGGCGCGGCTGCACGTCCGCGAGGAGGTCCCGTTCTACACCGGCCGCCGTCGCTCGGTCACTGAGCTGGTTGCGAACCTGCCTTAGCTTGCTGGCTCCGCTTCGCTCCGCGGCGATTGCCTTGTAACCGGTGAGTCAGGGTCGGTTTCCCGTCATCCGCAAACCCGGCGGCCGTCGAAAAACCGACCCTGACTCACCGGCGGCAATCGCGGATCATGGGCACGTGGGGGATGCCGTCCTCCAGGTACTCGGGGCCGTCGACGACGTACCCGAATCTGCCGTAGAAGCCGCTCAGGTGGGCCTGGGCGTGCAGGACGCTGGGGCGATTGCCGATCACGGTGATCGCCTCGGTGATCAGGCGCCCGGCCAGGCCGGCGCCGCGAGCGTCCGGGGCGGTCACCACCCGGCCGATCCGCTCCACCCCGTGGTCGCTGAGAATCCGCAGGTAGGCCCGGACCTTCTTGCCCTGAGCGAACCACAGATGCCGGGTTCCGGGCTCGTCGTCCCGTCCGTCCGGATCAAGGTAGGCACATTCCTGCTCGACCACGAAGACCTCGCTGCGCAGCTTGAGAATTTCGTAGAGGGTGGTGGTGTCCAGGTCGCGGAAGGACGCCACGCGCAGCTCGTCATGAGGTTCGGGATGCATCGGCACAACATACGCGGCAGTGCGACGTTGTACCGGTGAAGGGAGGGCTTCATGATCAAGACGAGTAAGTTGTTCGGGAGCAAGACGCGGGTGACCTTCTCCCTGCCGGCGGACGAGCCGGCCGGGACGGTCAGCGTGGTCGGCGACTTCAACGGCTGGGAGCCCGGGAAGCACGAGCTCCAGGTGCGGCGCAACGGCACCCGGACGGTCAGCGTGCCGCTCGAGCCCGGCCACTACAAGTTCCGCTACCTGGCGACCGACGGGGTCTGGCTGGACGACGAGGACGGCAGCGAACTTCATCTATAAGCGTTTCGGCCGGGGCCCCGGGGAGATCTCCTTTAGTCATGGCTGATGTGAAACTGGCGATCATCTATTACTCGTCGACAGGCACCATCCACTCCATGGCTACCCGGTTGAGCGAGGCGGCGGAGAAGGCCGGGGCCGAGGTGCGGCTGCGCCAGGTGACCGAGCTGGCGCCGGCCGAGGCGATCGCCTCCAATGCGGCGTGGAGCCAGCACTTCGACCGGACCAAGAACGAGCCGAAGGCGGCCGCCGAGGACGTGGTCTGGGCTGACGCTGTGCTCTTCGGCACACCCACCCGGTACGGCAACGTGGCCAGCCAGCTCAAACAGTTCCTCGACACGCTCGGCCCGCAGTGGGCGCAGGGCCAGCTGGCGAACAAGGCGTACGCCGGGTTCACCGCCTCGATGACCGAGCACGGCGGGCAGGAGTCGACGCTGCTGGCGCTCTACAACACGATCTACCACTTCGGTGGCGTCGTGGTCGCGCCCGGCTACACCGATCCGCTGAAGTTCGCCGACGGCAACCCGTACGGCGTCTCGCACGTCACCGGCGGCAGCAACGACGCCCCGCTGGGTGACACGCAGCACGCGGCACTCGATCACCTGGCCCAGCGGATCGTCAGCATCGGCGGCAAGCTCCGCTAGTTTGGTCGGCATGGCTGTCGACACCCAATACGAAGACCTTCTGCGGCGCGTCCTGGAGTCCGGCACTCCCAAGAGCGACCGCACCGGTACGGGGACGCTCAGCCTCTTCGGTGAGCGTCTCCGCTACGACCTGTCCCAGGGTTTCCCGCTGGTCACCACCAAGCGGGTGCATTTCAAGTCGCTCGCCGTGGAGCTGCTCTGGTTCCTCCGCGGGGACACCAACGTGCAGTGGCTGCGCGATCAGGGCGTGACGATCTGGGACGAGTGGGCGGCGCCGGACGGTTCGCTCGGGCCGGTCTACGGCAAGCAGTGGCGGTCCTGGCCGACGTCACGGGGTGATGTCGATCAGCTCGCCGAGGTGGTGGAGAGCATCCGGACGAACCCGGACTCCCGGCGCATGATCGTGTCCGCCTGGAACGTGTCCGACATCCCGGACATGGCGCTCGCGCCCTGCCATGCGCTGTTCCAGTTCTACGTGGCCGACGGCAAGCTCTCCTGCCAGCTCTACCAGCGCAGCGCCGACCTCTTCCTGGGGGTGCCGTTCAACATCGCCAGCTACGCCCTGCTCACCCGGCTGGTCGCCGCGCACGTCGGACTGGAGCCGGGTGACTTCATCTGGGTCGGCGGCGACGTGCACATCTACACCAACCACATCGAGCAGGTGAAAGAGCAGCTCACCCGCGAGCCGTACCCGTTCCCGGAACTGGAGATCAAGCAGCGGGAGAGCCTCTTCGAGCACGAGTTCGCGGACTTCACCGTGGTCGACTACCGGCACCACCCGCTGATCAAGGCGCCCGTCGCGGTATGACGATCCACATGATCTGGGCCGAGGCCCGTGGCCGGGTGATCGGCGCCGGCGCCACGATCCCCTGGCGGGTGCCCGGTGAGCAGCGGACCTTCAAGGAACGGACGATGGGCGCCGCGGTCGTGATGGGCCGGGCCACCTGGGACTCGCTGCCCCGGCGTCCGCTGCCCGGCCGGGAGAACATCGTGCTCACCCGCTCGCGGGACTGGTCGGCGCCCGGCGCCACCGTGGCCCACTCGCTCGACGAGGTGAAGGCCGATGATTTCTGGGTGATGGGCGGCGGCGAGGTCTACGCCGCCTTCCTGCCGCGGGCCGGCCACATCGTGCGGACCAGGATCGAGCTCGACGTGACCGGCGACGTCCTCGCTCCGGAGCTCGGCGACGACTGGGTCGTCACCGAGTCCAGCGGGACGATCACCGCGGAGAACGGTGTCTCCTACGTGATCGAGGATCTCAGGCGGCGGGATCCAGCCTGATCGACAGGCTGTTCACACAGTGCCGCGTGTTCTTCGGGGTGAAGCCCTCACCCCGGAACACGTGACCCAGGTGTGAGTCGCAGTTGGCGCACCTGATCTCGGTGCGCACCATCCCGAGGGTGCGGTCCTCGATCTCCCGGACCGCGCCCGGGATCGCGTCGTCGTAGGACGGCCAGCCGCAGTGGCTGTCGAACTTGCTGCCGCTCTCGTACAGCGCCGCGCCACAGGCCCGGCAGTTGTAGACGCCCTCGGTCTTCGTCTCCACGTACTCGCCACTCCACGGCCGCTCCGTCCCGCCCTCGCGGAGCACGTAGAACTCCTCCGGGGACAGGCGGATGCGCCACTCGTCCTGAGTGGTAGGCAGATCGGTCGTCATGCTGTCAACCGTACGTCGCACGCCCGGTCCGCCAGGAGTGATGTTCACCCGGAGTTGACCGGTCATGGAAGGTGCATCCCCCGCGACGTTCCGGCCCACCTGGCAGCAGGGTCTCGGCCACGGTCTCTACCTCGGCGTGCTCGGCGCTGTGGCGAGTGTCATGACGGGGGTGATGATCGCGCTCCTGTGGTCCGGCCCACCCGGCTGGACGTGGGCCGTGCTGATCCTGACACCCCTGGTCATAGGGGCGGTCGCCGGTCTGGTGGCCGGGCACCGGACCGGGGTCGAGGTGGGCGCGCGGGGTATCCGTACCTCATCGGTCTTCGAAGAGGGTGTCGCGCCGTGGAGCCGGGTGGTGGACCTGCGGGCCGAGCGGCGCGGGCGGCGGACGGTGGTCTCCGTCTATCTGGATTCCGGGGCCAGCGTGCAGCTGCACGCACCGTACAGCGGGGGACTCTTCGCGGCGGATCCCCAGTTCGAGCTCAAGCTGTTCGCTCTGTCCCATTTGTGGCGGAGTCACCGTTTCGGTGGTCTTCCGGGCTGAAGACCCGCCGGAGGTTGTTTCCGGGTAAAACGGGCAATTACCGTTAAGCTCCCGTGCGACCATGGAACGTACCTTCCGCAACAGAACGGATACTCCTCATGAGCTTTTCGCGCCGTCCGGCCGCTGGAATCGCCACGGTCGGTGCCTCAGTTCTCGCTGCTCTGGCCCTCGGTGGCGCCCCCGCCCTGGCGGCTGACGCCATGGTGAAGGCCGGTCACGCGATCATCACGCCTACCCCCGACACCGGGGACCAGCGCGGCAACCCGGGCTACGGCGGAACGGTCCAGCAAGTGCCCGGCACCCCCGCCACCACGACTCCGGCGCCGGCCGCGACCACCCCGGCCCCGGCCGGCACGGTCAAGGCGGCGAACACCGCAACGACCAGCCCGACCCGTGGCGGCCCCGGCTACACGCCGTCGCACGGCATCAGCGCGTCGCCGACCCCGTCGGTCACGCAGAGCCTGCCCACCGGCACCATCAAGCAGACCCCCGGCACCGGCGTCAACTCGGCGACCGCCGGCCCGCAGGCCTCCGCCAGCGCCGGCGGCCAGGGCGTCAGCTCGGGCACCCGCCTCGCGGTTACCGGCGCCCCGCTCGGCGGCACGCTCGCCCTCGGCGGCCTGATGCTGGCCGGCGGCGCCGCCGCGGTCTGGTACACCCGTCGCCGCCGCAGCGCCTGACTCCTCCACAGGCGATCATTTCCGCACGGCCGCCCGGTTCGCCGGGCGGCCGTGCGGCCTTTCGGACCCCTGGCCCGGCCGGCTTTTCGGACCCCGGGTCCCGGGCGACGCCGAGGCGGGCGGCTTACCGGCGTTCCGCCCCGTAGGCTCGGGACATGCCGAAAGCAGCCGCTGAAGAGCATGAGATCGCCGGGCACATCGTGCGCCTGAGCAGCCCTGACAAGATCGTCTTCCCGGGCCGCGGATTCACCAAACGGGACGTCTTCGACTACTACCTGGCGGTCGGCGACGGCATCCTGCGGGCGCTGCGCGACCGCCCCACCACGCTTCAGCGCTTCCCCGACGGCATCGAGGGCGAGGCGTTCTACCAGAAACGGATCCCCACCCGCGGCGTCCCCGACTGGATCAAAACCGCGACGATCAAATTCCCCAGCATGCGTACGGCCGACGAGCTCAGCCCGGCCGACCTGGCCCATGTCGCCTGGGCCGCCCAGATGGGCACCGTGGTCTTCCACCCCTGGCCGGTCCGCGCCGCCACCCCCGACGAGCCCGACGAGCTGCGCATCGACCTCGACCCGCAGCCCGGCACCGGCTTCGCCGACGTGATCGCCACCGCCGGAGTGGTCCGCGAGGTCCTCGCCGATCTGGGCTGGACCGGATATCCGAAGACGTCGGGCGGCCGTGGCGTTCACATCTACGTGCGGATCGCCCCGCGCTGGTCGTTCGTGGACGTGCGGCGCGCCGCCATCGCCCTGGCCCGCGAGGTGGAACGCCGCAACCCGGCCGGCATCACCACCTCCTGGTGGAAGGAGGAGCGCGGCGAACGGGTCTTCCTCGACTACAACCAGATGGCCCGGGACCGGACCATCGCCTGCGCCTACTCGCTGCGGGCCAACGCCCGGGGCACCGTCTCCGCCCCGGTCACCTGGGACGAACTGGCCTCCGCCGAGCCGGACGACTTCGACCTGCGGACCATGCCGCCCCGGTTCGCCGAGGTGGGCGACCCGCACGCCGGCATCGACGACGTCGCCCACGATCTCAGCCCGCTGCTGGAGTGGGTGGAGCGCGACGAGAAAGCCGGCTTCGGCGACCTGCCGTACCCGCCGGACCACCCGAAGATGCCCGGCGAGCCCAAGCGGGTGCAGCCCTCCAAGGACCGCGACCTAAAGCAGTAGCTTCATGCCCTCGTGGGAGGCCTCGAAGCCGAGGGTGGCGTAGAAGCGGTGCGCGTCGGTGCGCCGCTTGTCCGTGGTGAGCTGGACGATCGCGCAGCCCCGCTCGCGGGCCCGGTCGATCGTCCAGCGGATCAGCTCGCCGCCGAGGCCCTGACCGCGCCGGCCCGAGTCGATCCGCACCGCCTCGATCAGCATCCGTAAGGCGCCGTTGCGGCTCAGGCCTGGGATGAAGGTGAGCTGGCACGTCCCGATCACCTCGGCACCGTCGACGGCCACGATCAGCTCGTTGCCGTCGTCGGCGTCGATCGCCTCGAACGCGGCCCACACCGCCGCGTCGACCGCCTCCGGAACGACGGCTTCATCGAGGCCGAACCCGCGGTCCCGGCTGATCTGGTCATCGGCCAAAAGGGTGAGAACGGCTGGCACATCGGCACGGGTGGCGATCCGGATCTGCATGATCGAAAGCCTGTCACAGGCTGTCATGGCGCCTTCACGTCGGGCACGATGACCTCATGGACGCGCTGCTCTGGTTGCCGCGACTGCTGTACCGCGCCGTGGTCTGGCTGGCCAACTCACCCAAGACACTGCTGATCGCGTACTCGATCCTGATCGTCGTCTGCGGTGTTTTGTATCGGCATTTCGAGCATCGGAGTATCGGCGACTCGATCTGGTGGGCCGTCGTCACCGCCTCCACCGTCGGTTACGGCGACATCTCCCCGACCTCCTGGCAGGGCCGGTTGATGGCCGGGCTGCTGATCTCGGTCATGGTGCTGCTGGTCATCCCGCTGATCACCGCGCATTTCGCCAGCCGGCTCATCGTCGACAACGACGCCTTCCGCCACGAGGAGCAGGAGGAGATCAAGCATCACCTGAGGGTGATCCGGGCGATCCTCGAGGAACGTCAGAGCGGCCCGGTCACTTCGGAGGGCAGCGCAAACCCTCCTGAGGGACCTTCAGATCGATGAGGTACGCGTCCACGGCGTTCCGGATGCAGGCGGTCGACGGGTAGGCGGTGTGCCCCTCGCCCTCCCACGTCAGCACATGCCCGACACCCAGCATGTTCGCCAGGTCGGCGGTGTTCTCGTACGGCGTCGCCGGGTCACCCGTCGTGCCCACCACCACGATCGGCGGGGCACCCTCGGCCTTGCCCGCCGGATACGGGTCGCGCTCGCCACCCCAGTACGTGCACGGCAGCATCCCGATGGCCAGCGCCGCGCCGAACATCGGGTACTTCGTGCGCCACTCGCCCTGGAGTCTCCGCACCTCCGCCACGGTCGGCGCCTTGTCGGTGTCCGCGCAGTTCACCGCCAGGTTGGCGTCGAACAGGTTGGAGTAGGTGCCGTCCGGCTCACGTTCCGCGTACGAGTCGGCGAGCTCGAAGACGCCCTCGGCGTCACCGGCGGCCAGCCCGTCGATCGCCTCGGCCAGGCTGGTCCAGCCCGACTCGGTGTAGAGCGACGAGATCACGCTGAGGAAGATCCAGCCCGGAGTGGCGTCCCGCCCGTCCGGACCACGCACCGGTGAGACCTCGGCCTTCGCCATCGCGTCGGTCACCGCGCCCCGGGCGTCCGGCGCGATCGGGCACTTCGTGGCGTTCTGCGCACACCAGTTGGTGAAGTTGGTGAACGCCCGCTCGAAGCCCTTCGCCTGCTGCTCCGAGCCGGACACGTAGTCCTCGGTCGGGTCCACCGCGCCGTCCAGCACCAGGGCCCGCACGTTCTTCGGGAACAGCTGGGCATAGGTCGCGCCGAGCAACGTCCCGTACGAGAAACCGAGGTAGGTCAGTTTCTCGTCGCCGACCGCGGCACGCAGCGCGTCCAGGTCACGGGCCGCCTGCTCGGTCGAATACGTGCGCAGGCTCGGCCCGTACTCCTTGGCGCAGCCGTCGGCGATCTTCTTGTTCAGCGCCGCGACCTCGTCGAACTCGGCCTGATCGGCCGGATCCGGGTCGGCGGCGAAGCTCGCGTCCTGATCCTTCGCCGAGATGCACTTCACCGGATCGGACTCGCCGACCCCGCGCGGGTCGAACCCGACGATGTCGAACCGGTCGGTGACCTCGGCCGGCAGGCCGCCGAACGCCTGCCCGAAGGTCAGGTAGACGGCCACGTCGATACCCGAGCCACCGGGCCCGCCCGGGTTCAGCAGCAGCGAGCCGATCCGCTCCTTCTGCTTGTTCGACCGGATGCGGATCATGTCGATGCCGTACGTCTCCCCGGCGACCGGTTTCGCCCAGTCGGTCGGCACATCCACCGTGGCGCACTCGTAGGTCATCCCGTCCGCGGTGCGGCCGACCAACTCGCGGGGCACCTCCGGGCACGGTTTCCACCGGGTCGCCGAACCGGAGCCGGACGGGGCCGGCGCGCTCGTGCCGCCCTGCCGGGCCGGCTCGTCCGAGCCCTCCGGAGCGAACGAGGGCAGCGTGCACCCGGCCGTCAGGACCAGCACGGAGAGGACTGCGACTGCCAGGCGTGAGCGACGATCCACGCAACGACCCTATCCGGTCCGCGCCCGAAGCCCCGTCAGCGGCTGGTGAGCACCTCGGCCAGATCGAACCGCACCGGCCGCTCCAACTGCTCGTATGTGCAGGTCAGCGGTTCGCGGTCGGGACGCCACCGTTCGAACTGGGCGGTGTGCCGGAACCGGACACCCTCCATGTAGTCGTAGCGGACCTCAACCACCCGTTCGGGGCGCAGCGGTGTGAACGACAGGTCCTTGCCCGCGTTCCACCTGCTCACCTCGTTCTTGCGCGGGGTCCGCTCGCCCTGCTCGTGCGCCGCCCAGTTCCACGGATGTCCCTCGAACGTGGTGACCAGCGGCTGGAGCTCCTCGAACAGCTCCTCCCGGACCTTCATCGGGAACGAGCCGATCACCCCGACGCTCACCAGGACGCCACGCTCGTCGTGCAGGCCCAGCAGCAGCGAGCCGATCCGGTTCTCGGCCGACTTGTGCACCCGGTACCCGGCCACCACGCAGTCGGCGGTGCGCTTGTGCTTGATCTTCGCCATCACCCGTTTGTCCGGCTGGTAGGTCAGATCACGGGACTTCGCGATCAGGCCGTCCAGCCCGGCGCCCTCGAACTCGGCGAACCACCGGCGGGCCGTCTCCAGATCGTCGGTCGCCGGAGTCACGTACACCGGAGGTTTGGCGTTCTCGAGGACTTTCGCCAGCATGTCGCGTCGTTTGTGGAACGGCAGCTCGGTCAGATCCTCGTCGCCGAGCGCGAGCAGATCGAACGCCACGAAACCCGCCGGGGTCTGCTCGGACAGCAGCTTCACCCGGCTCGCGGCCGGGTGGATGCGCTGCTGGAGGGCCTCGAAGTCGAGTGTGTTCCGCTCGGTGTCGGCCACGATCACCTCGCCGTCGATCACGGCGCGCTCCGGGAAGTTCGCCAGAATCGCCTCGACCACCTCGGGGAAGTAGCGGGTCATCGGCTTCTCGTTACGGCTGCCGATCTCCACCTCGGCACCGTCCCGGAAGACGATCGACCGGAACCCGTCCCATTTGGGCTCGTAGATCTGGCCGGGCGGGATGTCCGCGACGGGTTTGGCGAGCATCGGCTTGACCGGTGGGTTCAGCGGGAGCTGCATTCGATCAGTGTGCCCCCTTTACTCGGCCCCTGGGGCAGGCTCCACCATCAGATTCATGAACACACGGGGGACCGCCACGATGACCATCGGGGAGTTCGGCCGGCGGGCCGGGCTCACCATCAAGGCGCTGCGGCTCTACGAGGGGTCCGGGCTGCTGCCACCGGCCGAGGTGGATCCCAGCGGCTACCGGCGATACACGGCGGCTCAGCTCGACCGGGCCGCGCGGATCGGCCTGCTGCGCCGGCTCGGCATGCCCCTCGCCGTCATCGCCGAGACCCTCGACCAGCCCGACGACGGGGCGGTCCGCCGCCTCGATCGGTGGTGGGCCGCTGAGGAGGCGGCCGCCTCGGCCCGGCGGGAGAGCTATATCTGGCTGCGCACCCGGCTGCTGCACGGCGACGAGCCGGACCGGCGTCATGCCGTCCACATCGCCGCGCGCCCGGCCCGCAAGGTCGCGACGCTGAGTGTCGAGGTCGACCAGGAGCATCTGGTGCCCGAGCTGGGCGCCGCCGAGTGGGAGATCCGCCGTCATCTCGAGGAGCAGGGCGCCACCGCGACGGGTGAGCACTGGGCGATTTATCACGGTCAGGTGACCCCCGACAGCGAGGCGCGGGTCGAGGTCTGCGTGCCGTTTTCGGGTCGCCTCGAGCCGGCCGGGCGGATCACCCTCCGGATCGAGCCGGAGCGCCTGGTCGCCTACGCCGTGGTCACCCGTGACGACTGCTTCTATCCGCGCATCGTGCACGCGTATGAGGCGGTCAGCGAACACGTCCGGGCGGCCGGGCTGATCGTGACCGCCCCACCCCGCGAGATCTATTTGGACAGCTGGGACAGGCTCGCCGCCACCGACCCGTTCGTGCACGTGGCCCAACCTTTCGAAGGGTGAAACCGATGGACTACACACGACAGACCCGCTTCTCCGATCCCGGCCGCCACCTGCCCCGCCTCGCCGCCCTCGCCGGTCCTGCCGCTCTTCCAGCCGCCTCTTCCGGCGCCGATCTTCCCAGCGTTGCCGCTTCTTCCGGCGCTGCCGCCTTTTCCGGCGCTGCCGCCTCTTCCCGCGCTACCGGCTCTTCCGGTGTGGCCGCACTTTCTGGTGCCGGCGCCCTTTCCGGTGTCGTCGCCGGGGTCGGTGCGGCCGTTCGCAACCTTGTCGTGCACTACCGCGCGTCCGGGCTGGACTTTCCGCCCGCCCGGCTCGCCGAGATCGACAGCCGGTGGGTGGAGGCCCTGCTCGACACCCTTCCGCTCGATCAGCCACTCGACGAGCCCCGCCCGGCCGACCAGCGGATCGTCGGCTGCTGCCGCGACTTCACCCTGCTCACCGTCGCGGCGTTGCGGTCCAGGGGCATTCCGGCCCGCAGCCGGGTCGGTTTCGCCGACTACTTCGATCCCGACTTCCACGTCGATCACGTGATCACCGAGTTCCACGACGGCGACCGATGGATCGCCACCGACACCCAGCTCGCCCCCGATGACGGGTTCCCGGTCGACGTCACGGATGTCCCGTTGGGCCCCGGCGGGTTGCGTCCCGCCGCCCAGTGCTGGCTCGCGTTCCGGCGAGGCGAGATCGATCCCGACACATATGGGGTGGGCCCCGGCGTGCCCCTCCACGGCCCTCTCATGATCAGGAAGTATGTCCTGACCGAGTTGGCCCACCGGTTCGGCGACGAAACCCTGCTGTGGGATTTCTGGGGGCCCGACGCGGCCTGGCTCGGCGACCTGGGCGGACGCCCGCTCGTCGAGGCGTGGCCCGGCCTGCCTTCCTGGGACTCCGGCGACGTAACCCTGATTGACGAGATCGCTGAACTGCTTGTCGCAGCCGACGCCGGCGACTCCTCAGCCGAGGACCGCGCGGCCAAGCTCTACGCCGTCGACCCGCGCGTCCACGTCGGCGACACTGTCACCTGCCACTCACCACGGGGCCTCGCCTACGACGTCGACCTCCGCCGCCCATCCCCGGCGATCCCTTGAGACTGCGCCCCCATCGACTGAGACTGCGCCTTGCTCGGGTTGGCCCGGCCTTACTCGGGCTGGCTCGGTCTTGGTCAGGCTGGTTTGGGTCAGCGGACCAGCAGGTCGACGAGTCGGTCCAGTTCGTCGGCGGGGGTGGCGGTCAAGCCCATGTGCACCGGGCCGGCGCGCAGGATCGTGCTGCGTGGGGCCACCAGCCAGCGGAAGCGTTCGCCGAGGCGCATCTGCCCGGAAGCGCCGTCGCCGGTGCAGGTCCGCGCCCACGCCTCCAGCGCCGCGCGAATGCCCTCGACGTCGGCTGCCGGGTCCAGTGCCCGCAGCCGGGCCTCGTCCAGGTGCGTCCGCGCGCAGAGGAAGTCGTGGCGCTGGCTGTAGAGCAGCACGCCGACGTTGATCAGCTCACCACGTTCGATCCGTGGCACCGCCTGGACGATCGCGTACTCGTAGGGGGTCAGTTTCGTCACGGCAGCCACGCCTCCGGCCGCGCCGCCCGCTGCGTCAGGTGGTTCAGGTAGGCGTCCCGGTCACCGTCCTCCAGCCATTCCTCCGGCACCAGGGCGATCACCTCCGCCAGCAGCTCCGGGGTGATCCGCCCGGCCAGGGCCGGCCCTTCGGCCGCGAGCTCCGTGGCGTAGGGCTTCAGCACGTGGTCGTCCCACTTGTAGGGCCGGTGTACGACACTTTCCGCGCGAGGCCAGTTGTGGTGGAAGTAGAGGGTTGCCCCATGGTCGATCAGCCACAGTCCGCCGTGCCAGATCAGCAGGTTCGGGTTGCGCCAGCTGCGGTCCACGTTCTCCACGAACGCGTCGAACGCGATCACCCGGCTGGCCAGCCCCGGCTCGATGTGATGGGCGACCGGGTCGTACCCGAGTGCTCCAGGCAGGAAGTCCATCCCGAGATTGCCGCCGGCACTGGCTTTGATCAGTTCCTGGATCTCCTCGTCCGGCTCAGCCCGAGCGACGACCGGATCCAGCTCGACCCGGGCCAGTTCGGGCACCGGAAGCCCCAGCCGCCGAGCCAGCTCCCCGGCGATCACCTCGGCGACGAGTGCCCGTGGCCCCTGGCCGGCCCCGCGGAACTTCACCACATAGGTCCCGAGATCGTCGGCCTCGACCACACCGGGAAGCGACCCACCTTCCCGCAACGGCGTGACATACCGGATTGCAGTGACCTCACGAAGCACGCCGCCCACCCTACGGCCGGTCCCACCACCCCAACCCAGCCCCCTCGCCTACCGCCCCGGTTGGGCCGAGGTGGGCTGTCCAGTCTGCGGTGGATCACGCCCGGCTGGTCGTCGCCGCTGTCTCCGTGGCCACGAGACAGCGGTGAGAGCCAGTCACGAAGATCCGGCTCTAGACGGCCGGGCGAGCCTTCAGTGACCGGCGGATATGCCCGGCGGCCGCGTTGGAGGGCGGGAGTGGGCAATGCCATGCGTGGGAGGTTCGGGGCTGGTGGTTGCGGTTGGGTGGGTGTGGGGCGTACCGGATCAGTTTGGGCTTTTGGTTCCTGGGAGGCGGCCTCGCAGCCGGCCGCCGAAGCGTCCGGGCAGGTCAGGGGTGCCCGCCAGGGATGGGCTTTCGGTGCCGGCGGAGTCTGCGACGCCGGTCAGGAGTTCCCGGAAAGCGCTCACCGCGTCGGTTTTCGGGCGCCAGCCGAGGTCGGCGGCGGCGCGGTCGCAGCTCATCAGCGGCGCCTTCAGCGCCAGGCGCACCCATCCCCGGTCGACCGGCTGCATTCTGAGTTGCCAGGTCAGCGCGGCGGCGCCTTCCAAGAACAGACCAGGGACCCGCAGCGGTACGCCGTGGAAGGCGCGACTGACGATGTCGGCGTCGAGTACGGGGCCGGCGGCCAGGTTGAAGGCGCCCCGCACGTCGGCGCGGAGCACCCGGAGATAGGCGTCGGCCACGTCGTCGGCGTGAACCGCCTGCATGCGGAGTCCCGGGTGCTGCGGGACGACCGGGATGCGGCCGAATCGGAGCAGGCTTGCCGGCAGCAGTGGGCCGGCGAAGTAGCGTGCGATCTCGGCGCCGGCGTCGCGCTGGAAGATCAGGCCGGGGCGGAGCCGGACGATCCGCATCGTCGGGTGGTCCGATTCGATCTCGTCGAGCATCCGTTCCACGAGTGCCTTGTGCCGGCTGTAGGACGATTCAGGCACACCGGTGCGCAGCCACGTCTCCCGGACGAATGCCCGTTTCGGGCCGGGCGCGTAGACGCCGACCGACGACGCGTGCGCCAGAACCGGGACACCGGCCCGGATCGCGGCCCGGAAGACGGCGCGGCTGCCGAGGACGTTCGTCAGGTACAGCCGCCGCTGATCACGGCTTGGCTGGATCTGCCAGGCCAGGTGCACGACCGCGCCGGCGCCGGTGAACACCTCGGCCAGACGGTCGGTGGCGTCGTCGGCGCCGATGTCGATCTGATGCCAGGAGACGTCCGCGTACGGGCCGACCGGCGACGGCGGGCGGCGGCAGACACCCGCGAGTTCCAGATCGGGTTCGGAGCGCAGGCGGCGCAGCAGGGCGGTGCCGGAGTTCCCGCTGGCGCCCACGATCACTACACGCATGGGTGTTGCGGTACCCCTGAGCGGGACGTTGAACCGCCCTTTTCGGTGGTCGGTTTACGTCGAGCCGGTGGCGTTCCATTCGAAAGGGCGCGGTTGTGGATTTCCTGTGAGCGGGCGCTATCGAAGACGGGCGCTGCGGGCCGGCTATCCGGAATTGGTCCCGTTCCGCTTTCCGGCGATCGGGTCCTCGTTTCCGGCCGTCCGGTCCGTGTTTCCGGTGGTCGGGCTCTTTTCTCCGGCCGCCTTGCCCGCGTAGAGCCGATCCGGGATCGCCGGCAGGGCATTGGCCAGGAGGATGGCGGCCCGATACTTTCCGGGAACGACCACGCGCCGGCGCGGCCGGGTCAGTGCCCGTTCCACGGCGGCGGCCACGATTTCCGGGCCGGGCAGACCGGAACGGTGCGCGGTCATCTCGGTGGCTATGTGACCGGGCTCGACGAGAGTGACACCGATACCGGTGCCGGCCAGTTCCCGGCGTACCGAGTCGTTCATCCCGCGCAGCGCGAACTTGGTCGCCGAATAGATGCCGCTGATACCGATCTCGCCGGCCACCGAGCCGATGTTCACGATCGAACCGGACCGCTGCTCCCGCATGATCGGGACGACCGCCCGCATCAGCCGGATCGGGGCCAGCAGGTTCACCTCGACCGTCGCCCGTACCTCGGCCTCGTCGGCCAGAACCGACTTGTCGCCGCCGATCCCCGCGTTGTTGATCAGGGCGTCGATCCGGCCGGACACCGTCAGAGCCCGCTCCACCAGCGCATCCACGGCGGCCGGGTCGGTGACGTCGGTGGGCACGGGCACCGCCGACCGGATCTCCGCGGCCACCGATTCCAACTCAGCGGCACGGCGCGCGGCCAGGATCACGGTGTCGCCACGGGCCGCCAGTCGCACGGCGATGGCCCGCCCGATCCCACTCGACGCCCCGGTCACGATGACGACGGCCACGAACCTCCCCTTTCGACGGCAAACGGCGCCACCCGTTGCCGGGTGGCGCCGATTGCTCGAGGAAACTAGCGCTTGCTGTGGTACGCCTCGACGACCTCACTCGGGATCCGTCCACGTTCCGAGACGGTGAAGCCGTTCTTGTTGGCCCACTCCCGAATGGCCTGATTCTGGTCGCGGCTGGAACGGCTCGAGACGGCCGGAACTGCACGACGGGCAGGGGTCGGAACGTTACCGTTCCGGCCCAGCCGGGTGGCCGCGGAGAGGAACGGTTCCAGGGCTTTACGCAGCTTGCCGGCGTTCTTCTCGGACAGGTCGATCGTGTAGTTGACCCCATCGAGGCCGAATTCGACGGTGCGGTCCGCTTCCGTACCGTCAAGGTCGTCGGTCAGCACAGTAATTATCTGCTTGGCCATGGTTCTTCGACTCCTACAGCGAGTTATTCGGCTGACGCTGCGCGCACACGCCAGTCCAGCTCGCGAATGCTCGTCGTCGCATTCATTCTGTCGTCCGGAAGGCAGCCAGTGCAAATTGCCCGTTCTGGCATGTCGCAATTGCCTGGTACCAACCGGCCCGCAGGTCTTTTCGCCGATGTGAATGTGCGGTAACGTCGCAGGTGGGAGCGCTCCCACTTCCTCTGGGGGTGGAGCGCTGGCTCCGCAGCGTAGTGGACCTTGCGCGCCTGACGCCACCGCCCGGTGGCCTTCGACCCGAGCCGCCTCGTCGCCGACTCTCCGGTGCCGGGGCGGTTCGCCGTTTCTCGCGGGCGGCTGTCGGCACTCGGCCTTCCTGGCCGCGTCGATGGGTGGCCGGTCGCTCCGGCGCGGCGAATGATCACCCGGGGGAGTGGCCGGCCCGGCGTCCGCCAAGGTTTGCGATCCCGTCGTTCACGAGCGACCGGCCACCGAAAAGAGACTTCTGCGCAGCCACCTCAGATGCGCAGCCACCTCAGATTGAGAAAGGCGGCCCTCAGGCGGAAGGCATCTCTTCGCCCGGCGACGACTCCCCGGCTGCTCGTCGCCCGTGACGCCTTCTTGCTGCTCGTTGCCCGTGGCGCCTCCCAGCGGTTGGCCGTCCCGGTTCGTTGTCCGTGGCTGGCCGTCCCAGTTCGTTGTCCGTGGCTGGCCGTCCCGGTTCGTTGTCCGTGGCTGGCCGTCCCGGCTCGTTGTCCAAGGCTGGCCGCTTCCCATCGCTCGCCGGTCGCGGATCTTGCACGAATTTTCACCCTCGCGCCGATCTTGCAGCCCTTTCCTCGTCCTGACGTGAAGAAAGCTGCAAGGTCTCCCCGGCCTGGTGGACTTTGCATGACAAAACACGCCCAGGCGTGAAGAACCATGCAAGATCGCCGCGAGTATGGAGAACCGTGCAAGATCTGCGAGGTCGGCCGGGGCCCGGATCCTCTGCGGGCACAACATTCCCGCCTCGGCCCGGTGTCCCGGTCGCCTGCGTGACCGGTTCGACAGTCCGCAGGCCAGGCGCGCAGTCATCGCACAGCAGAGGGGGGATTGCCCCAGGTGCGGCGAAAGCCTTGAAGAAGCTTCAAGACAGTGGCGGCCCGCTCAAGATCCGGGAGGCGGGAGCTTTCGAACCGCTCGGCCGTTGTCGCTCCTTCTGGACCTGATCGCCGCTCGGTCGCCTCGACGTGGATTCCTCGCCGTTCGCCCCTGTGCTGGCGGCTCCGAGCGATTCGTGGTGTCAGGTGCAGCCCGCGAGGTGGCCGAAACACTGGAAAGGATGTAAGCATGTAATCACGTAAGTTCGGGAGGTTGAGATGCGAGTTCGTTTTGCCCAACAGGGTGGTCGTGCTGAGCCGCCCGCCGCTGACGACGCCGCCGCCTGGATCGCCGGTGCGGTCCCGGATGGCTGGTTCGCCGAGCGGCCCGAAGTCGTCATCGATCGCGACGAGATCATCATCTGGGGCCGGCTGTCCCGGCCCGAGCTGGGCGACGAGGTCACCGAGGCCGATGCGGCCGCGGCCCAGGCCGGGCGGATCGCCCAGTTCCGTGAGGACACCCGGGACGCCCGGATCCGGGTGGCCCGTCAGGTCGAGCACCGCTACCAGCGCAAGGTCGCCTGGGGTGCCCGTTGCGGCGACGCGTCGGAGCTGTTCACCCATCTGTCGGCGCCGGTCATGACCCGCCTGCGCCAGCCGGAGCGGCAGGTCCTGGACACTCTCGTCGACGCCGGGGTGGCCCGGTCCCGGTCCGAGGCGCTGGCCTGGTGCGTCAAGCTGGTCGGCCGGCACACCGAGGACTGGCTCACCGACCTCCGGGCCGCCATGACCCAGGTCGACGAGCTCCGCCGCCGGGGCCCGGACGCCTGACCCCGAAGCCGGCGTGGTGACCTGTGGTGCGGAGCGGACCGCAGGTCACCACGGTGCGGAGCGGACCGCAGGTCGTCACGCGGTCGGGTGAGGTCAGACGGCGATGGACTGAGGGCTTCGGAGCCAGGCCAGCACCTCGGTCGGCCCGAGCGGACTCGAGAACAGGAACCCCTGACCCAGCGGGCAGCCCAGCCGAACCAGCACGTCCCGGTGGGCGACGTCCTCGATACCTTCGGCCACGACCGTCAGCCCCAGCGACTGCGCGAGGCTGACGATCCCACTGACCAGGGCCATCGGCTGCTGCCCGAGGATCATGTCGTCGATGAACGTCTTATCGATCTTGATGACGTCGATCGGCCGGGACCGCAGATAGCCGAGCGACGAGTACCCGGTGCCGAAGTCGTCGATCGCGATCCGGATGCCCATCTCACGCAGGACACCCAGGTCGGTCCAGATCCGCTCGTCGTCCTTGACCAGCAGCGTCTCGGTGATCTCCAGCATCAGCGACTCCGGCGGAACCCCGGTGTGCGCGAGCGCCGTCCGGACCTGCTCGACGAACCCGCTCTCCCGGAACTGCCGGACCGACACGTTGACGCTCATGTACGGCGCCTGCCCGGCCGGCAGGATGCGCCGCCACTCGGCGACCGTGCGCAGCGCCTCCTCCAGCACCCAGCGGCCCATCGGCAGGATCAGCCCGCTCTCCTCGGCGACCTCGATGAACTGGTCCGGCGTGACGACGCCCCGCTTCGGGTGGTGCCAGCGGACCAGCGCCTCGAACCCGACGGCGGTGCCGGACGGCAGGTCGACGATCGGCTGGTAGTGCAGCAGGAAGTGACCCTCGTTGACGGCGTGGTCGAGCGCCGACCGCAGTTCCAGCCGTTCGACCATCTCGTTGTGCAGGTGCGCCTGGTATCGGCGCCACTGGTTCTTTCCGGCGCCCTTGGCCACGTACAGCGCGAGGTCGGCCTGGCGCAGCAACTCGTCGGCGTCGCTGCCCTCGGGGGTGGTGGTGATGCCGATGCTGGCCATCGCGTACAGCGGCTTGGCGTCCGTCATGATCGGCTCGGAGAGAGCCGTGAAGATCCGGTTGGCGGTCTCCTCGACGGCGCCGGGGTCGTTGACGTTCTCCACGATCGCGGCGAACTCGTCGCCGCCGAGCCGGGCCGCGGTGTCGTCGGCCCGCAGCGCCCCGGCGATCCGGTGCGCCACCTCGATCAGCAGCTGGTCGCCGATCGCGTGGCCGAGGGTGTCGTTGACCATCTTGAAGTCGTCCAGGTCGATGAAGAGCACACCGATCACCGAGCCGTCGCGGGTGCTGCGGGCCACCGCGTGGGCCAGCCGGTCGTTGAAGAGGACCCGGTTCGCCAGGCCGGTCATCGCGTCGTGGAACGCCTGGTGGGTGAGCTCGTTCTGCAGGCGGCGCTGCTCGGTGACGTCGCGCATGGTGATGACCAGGCCGGACACCGTCGGTTCGGTACGCAGGTCCCGGCAGTGCAGTTCGAGGAGCACCTCGGTACGCCGGTTGCCCCGGGCCCGGAAGTCGAGTTGCTGCTCCAGCTGGTGGCCGCCACGGACGGCCGCGAGCACGTCACCGAGCCGGGCCCGCTCGCCGGGGTGGATCACCTCGGGCAGCAGGGCCCCGGTCGGGTCGCTGCCGAAGACTCCGACCGCGGACGGGCTGGCGTACTGGATCCGGTCGTCCTCGTCGAGGATCGTGATCACGTCGGCGGTGTTCTGGATCAGGGTCCGGAAGTAGGTCTCGCTGTTGCGCCGGGCCACCTCGTGCCCGAGTGCGATCCGTTCCAGCGCCAGCGCCACCTGGGCGGCCAGCACCTCCACCGACCGCTGCAGCTCCAGCAGCGCCCAGGTCGGCGCGCCCACGTGCAGGACACCGACCAGCGGGTCGCCGCCGGGGCGGTCCTTGAGCACCATCGGGCAGCGCAGCGTCTTGGTGAACTGGGTGAGGCGTACCGCGACCGCCCAGTCCACGTCGCGGGTGGTGACCAGCCGGGCGGCGGTGCCGGTGGCCCGGTCCACGGCGGCCTGCGCGGCGGCTTCCGGCGACTGCGGCTCGGTCTGTGCGATCGCGATCGCCAGGACCACGCCGTGCGGCACGTCACCGGGGATGAGCTGGGCGACGGCGGTGCGTACGGCCAGCCCCACCGCCTCGCTGTCGACGGCCGAGACGAGCACCGCCGACGCCTCCCGCAGCGCCCGTTCACGGGACATCGCCTGCCGGAAGCTCGCCATGATCCCGGCCATCCGGGCCAGCACCAGCGCCACCATCAGCGTGCTGAGCGCCGCCACCACGGTCAGGCCGGCGAACTGGCCGTCCCGGAACATCTTCACCAGCAGCACGGTCGGCGCGACCATGGCCGCGAACCCGAGCAGCGCCAGCCGGGCGTGACTGGTCTCGGCGGGCGGTGTCTCGGCCGGCCGGGTCAGCTCGGCCATCGACGGGATCAGGGCGGCCAGCCCGGCCGCGGTGTAGAGCGCCAGATGACCGAACCCGGAGGCCCGGCCCACGTCGGCGACGAGCAGCGCGACCACCCCGGCGCCGAGCAGGTAGCCGGGCGCGACCAGCCGGCCCGGCATGGTCGCCAGCCGGACCAGCAGCCCCATGCAGAGCAGGTCGGCGACCGGCATGGCGATCTCGGTCCAGCCGGTGGCGGCCGACCCCTCCAGCCGTGGGCCGACCACGAACGTCCAGATCAGCAGCGCCACCCCGGAGGTGACGGTGAGCGCGTCGAGCAGGCCGGCCAGGTCCCGGGACGCGCTGGTGCGCCGGTCCACGAAACCGGCCAGGGCGACGGCCAGCGCGGCATACGCGACCAGCAGCAGCGCGATCCCGGACGGCTCCAGCCAGGTCAGCCAGTTGGTGATGAACGAGGGGGCGTACGCGGCGGCGCCGCCGATCGCCGACAGGACGACCGCTCCGGCCAGCACCCACCACGGTTTGACGTCGTCCGGGCGGCTCCGGCGGATGCCCAGGGAGAGGGCCACCACGGCGGACACCCCGGCGACCAGTCGCAGGGGCGCCTGGAGGCCCGGCTGCAGCCCGAAGGCCACGGCGAGCACCACCATCCAGGCGCCGAAGATGGTGGCAGGCCACCGTGTCGGCATCGGTGCTCCCTCCCGACGTACCCCCTTGTCGAACTGATCGGCCCGGTTGCCGCACATCTGAGTGGCGACGGCACAATCGCAGGCGTGCTTCTCGAGTTCGTTCAAGCCCACACCGTGCTGGCGCCGGTCCCGTTCGTGCCCGAGGTCTCGCTGTTCCAGGCGGAGGACCCGATCGCCCTGTGGGAGGCGACCGAGTCGGCCGGGACCCCGCAGCCACCGCCGTTCTGGGCGTTCGCCTGGGCCGGCGGTCAGGCACTGGCCCGGCACGTCCTCGACGACCCGGACCTGGTCGCCGGGCGCAGCGTCCTCGATCTGGCGACGGGTTCCGGCCTGGTCGCGGTCGCTTCGGCCAAGGCCGGCGCGACGCCGGTGACAGCCAACGACATCGATCCGCTCTCGCTCGCTGCGGCACAGGCCAATGCCGAGGCCAATGGGGTACGGGTGACGACCGTCGAAGCGGACCTGCTGGACAGCGACGACAGGTATGGTGTCGTGCTCGCCGGCGACGTCTTCTACAGCCGGGAGATGGCCGGCCGGGTGCTGCCGTTCCTGCGCCGGGCCGCCGGCCGTGGCTCGCTGGTGCTGGTCGGCGACCCCGGCCGCGCCTACCTGCCGGAGGGCCTGATCCACCGGGCGGTCTACGACGTCCCGGTGATCGAGGAGCTGGAGAGCATGCCGATCCGCCGCACCACGGTGTGGCAGGTCACCGCCGCCTAGAGGGCGAGCAACTCGAAACCGTCGGCCACGACGGCGTCCGGTGAAGCCTGGTCCCCGCCGCAGTCCTCGCGGCCGGACGGCATCAGGATGGCCGCGCCGATGTCGGCGCGCCGGGCGCAGGCGATGTCGCGCCGGCGGCTGTCCCCGACGAACCAGCAGGCGGACGGGGCGATGCCGAGGGCGTCGGTGGCGTTCCAGATCATCTGCGGGTTGGGTTTGCGGACGCCCGCCTCGTCGCTGTAGACCTGCACCGCGAAGAGCCGCCCGACCCCGGCCTTGGCCAGGTAGTCGCGGTGCGCCGCCCCGCACAGCGTGTTGCTGACGACACCGAGCGGGACACCCTTCTCGGTGCAGGCGGTGAGGAACTCGGGGATGCCCGGCCGCAGCGTCCAGCCCTCACGCCAGGCCCAGTCGTAGCTGAGGCGGGTGATCTGGGCGCGGACCCTGGCCTGTGCCAGCGGCGGCCAGTCGTGGATCATGAACCGTTCCCAGACGGCGAGGTGCGACAGCTCGTCCGGCCAGTCCTCGTCGCGCCAGGCGGCGTAGGCGGCGCCGCCGTCGATCAGCGACTGCTGGATCCGGCCCGGCGAGAGCGCGCCCTCGATCAGGTTGTAGAGACGCAGCACCAGGTCGGGACGCTCGGCACGGAACGGGGCGTCGGCGAGGACCCCGCCGAAGTCCAGCAGGACCGCCGCCGGCCGGATCACCATCAGCGCTGCCCCAGCGTCCAGGCGCGGACCCCGCCGACGATGCCCGCCGTGTTCGGCACCACGATCACGTCGTCGCCCATCCGGGCCAGCTGGGTCGGGGTGATCAGCCGGGAGTTGCCGCCGCCCAGATACACCCGGTCCCACAGGAAGACCGGCCGGAACCCGTCGACCACGTTGCGGACCCGCCGCGACCAGAGCGCGTCGCCGAGGCGGCGGCGCTCGTGCTCGCCGATGTACGTGTCGTAGGACATCCCCCACCGCACCGGGGCCTGCGACATCTCCAGGTGCGGGGCCAGCTCGCCGCCGTCGAAGAGCGCGCAGCCCAGCCCGGTGCCGAGGGTCAGCACCAGCTCGCAGCCGGTGCCGGCGACCACTCCGGCGCCGTGCACCTCGGCGTCGTTGAGCACCAGCGTGGGCAGCCCGAACGCGTCGGCCAGCGCGGTCCGCGCATCGAAGCCGTGCCACGCCTGGACCAGCTCGGGATCGACCTTGGTGCGCGGCCCGGACCTGGTCACATAGTGCGGGGTAGCCACCACCACGCCGTGCCGGATCATGCCGGGCATGCCGACGGTGACCCGGTCCGCGTGCGGCAGCTGCTCACCGAGGGCGACGAGCGTCTTGACGAACAACTCGGGCGGCAGGGGATAGGGGGTCGGCACCCGGATCGGCTGGGCCCGCATCGTTCCGGCCTCGTCGAGGACGGAACCCTTGATGCCGCCGCCGCCACAGTCGATCGTCAGGGTGAATGCCACCCGGCCAGTGTGCATGCGGATCACCTCCCCGGACAGCAATTGTGCCGGGTGTCCGGTCAGCCCGCCTCCTCCGCCCAGACCCGCCAGTTGTCCAGAACCCCGTGCAGCGCAGGCGTCAGCCAGCCCGGCGCGGATCGCCGGAAAACGCCCGGATCCATCGATCCGGCGCCCGCCGGCAACGCTCCGACCAGGTGCGGAACGAGTTCACCGAGATTCGCCCAGTGCACCAGCTCGGGCTCGGCCGGCCACGCGCCGAGGATGACCTTGGCGTGCACGCCGCGACGGTTCAGCGCCTCCAGGGTCAGCGCGGTGTGATTCAAAGTACCCAGGCCGGCGCGGGACACCACGATCGTTCCGGCGGCGAGCGTGGTGGCCAGATCGGCGAACGTCCACGCCTCCCCGGACGGCCGCAGGCCCATCGGCACCAGCAGGCCACCGGCTCCCTCGACCAGCACCAGGTCGTGTTTCGTGGCCTCCGCGCGGATCGCGTCGACCACGTCGAACAGGTCCAGCGCCGGCAGTCCGGCGACCTTGGCCGCGGCGAGCGGGGCGAGCGGCTCCGGGTACTCGGCGAGGGTCCGCACGGTGTCCGGCGCGGCCAGCCGGGTGACCACGTCAGCGTCGGTCGGCGCACCGGTCGCGATGCCGGTCTGACCGGGTTTGATCACGGCGACCCGGAGGCCGGCGGCCTGGGCGGCCGCGGCCATCGCGGCGGTCGCGATGGTCTTGCCGACCTCGGTGTCGGTGCCGGTGACCAGCACGATTCCGTGCCATTCAGGCGGATTCGCCGCCTCCGGCGCCCTCTCCGGCCCGCGGTCCTCTTCTGGTTCGTCGTGGGTCGCTGTTTCTTCCTCATCCGGTACGGACGACGCCGCGCCCGCTTCCACGAGAGAGGTCTCGTCGCCCGGCCCGATGTCAGGACCAGGCCTTTCGACGTCGCCGTCGAAAGTCTCCGCCCCGCTGTCCGACCCCGGCGCGCCATCGACATCCGGCTGCGCCGAGCCGCCGTCGCCCGGCTCTGTCTCGG
>NZ_JBEZXU010000027.1:85396-110567 GCF_040638175.1 Actinoplanes sp. NPDC026670 | reverse complement strand
CGGTGCCGGTGTCCGGGAGGGCCGTGCCGCGGTGGGTCGGCTCTGTCACGGTGCCGGTGTCCAGGTGGGCCGTGCCGCCGCGACCCGGCTCTGTCTCGGTGCCGGTGTCCGGGAGGGCCGTGCCGCGGTGGGTCGGCTCTGTCACGGTGCCGGTGTCCAGGTGGGCCGTGCCGCCGCGACCCGGCTCTGTCGCGGTGCCGGTGTCCGGGAGGGCGGTGCCGCCGTGGTCCGGCTCAGTCCCGGAGCCGCGGCCCGGTCTGGTCGCGGCGCCGGCGTTCGGTTCCGCAGTGATCCCGGTGTCCGGTCCGGCCGCGGTGTCGTCCTCGGCATGCGGCGCGGGCTGCGGGGCCACCGGGAGCGGCCGTGGCTCCAGCCGGTGCCCGCCGCCGTGTTTCTGCAGCGGATCGGGAACCGCCGCGAGGACCCGGACCGGCGCCGGAGCGGCGACCGGAAGCCCGTGGCCTCCGCCCCCACGCTCGGGCCGGGCCGGTGGCGAGACCAGCGAAAGACGGGGCCGGGATGTCGCCTCAGGGGGGTCGGCGGTCATGGTGCGCACTCCAGGATCACGGTCAGGGCTCGGGCGAAAGCCTCCTCGGGGACGCCCGCGTTCACGGTCAGGCGAAGTCTCGAACTGCCGTCCGGTGTCGACGGCGGCCGGAAACAGCCCACCGCCACCCCCCGGTCACGGCAGTCGGCGGCCCACGCCACGGCGGCCTCCGGGCCCGGCGCCGGCACCGACAGCACACCGGCGGCCGGATCGGCGGCGGGCCGCCCGGCCGACCGCAGCCCGGCCGCGAGATGCGCGCCCCGGCGGAACAGCACGGCCCGCCTGTCGTCGGCGGCGCGGGCCACGTCGACGGCGGCGAGCACCCCGGCGACCACGGCCGGCGGCGGGGCGGTGTCGTAGATGAAGCTGCGCCCGGTGTCGACCAGGTGCCGGACCAGCTGGCCCGGACCGGCCACCACGCCACCGGCGCCGCCGAGCGATTTGGACAGTGTCGCGGTGACGATCACGTCCGGTGCGCCGGCCAGCCCGGCCGCCGCGACCCCGCCCGACCCGGACACGCCGAGCAGGCCGAGGGCGTGCGCGTCGTCGACGATCAGCAGCGCGCCGCGGGCCGACGTGACCGCGTGCAGGGCGGCGAGCGGGGCGAGGTCGCCGTCGACCGAGAACACCGACTCGGTGACCACCGCGGCCCGGCCGGGATGCGCGTCGAGCAGGGCGGCGACGGCGGCCGGATCGTTGTGCGGCGCCACTTTCACCGGCAGGCCGGAGATCCGGCAGCCGTCGATCAGGGACGCGTGGTTGTACGCATCGGAGACGACCAGGTCACACACCGCGGAGAGGGCCCGGACCACGGCCAGGTTGGCCAGATAGCCGGAGGAGAAGACCAGCGCCGACTCGCAGCCGAGCCAGCCGGCCAGGGCCTCCTCGAGGGCGGCGTGCAGGTCGGTCGTGCCGCGGACCAGGCGGGATCCGGTGGCGCCCAGACCGTACGTCTCGAGGGCCTGCCGTGCCGCAGCGACCACCCGGGGGTGATCGGAAAGGCCGAGGTAATCGTTTCCGGCGAGATCGATGACCGTGTCACCGGCCGCCCGCGGCCGTAGCTGACGGGTGAGCCCCGCCTTGGCCCGCTCGTGGGCCAGCCGGTCGAGCGCCTCCAACCAGTCCGCCAAGACACCCCCATTGATCACCAGACTGGCAAACTATCACCCAGCTCCGACAGTCCTACCGGACTGGGAACTCTGTAGGGTACGGGCATGCCAGAGATCCTCGACCACGCCCGTACCCGGGTGCTCGACGACGGCGCCGGCCTCGAAGAGGCGGGCCTTCTGGAGGTTCTTCGTCTACCCGACGAGGACCTGCCAGAGCTGCTCCAGCTCGCCCACGACGTCCGGATGAAATGGTGCGGCCCGGAGGTCGAGGTCGAGGGCATCGTCTCGCTGAAGACCGGTGGCTGTCCCGAGGACTGTCATTTCTGCTCACAGTCGGGCCTGTTCGCATCCCCCGTCCGGGCGGTGTGGCTCGACATTCCCTCCCTAGTGGAGGCCGCGCGGCAGACCGCGGCCACCGGGGCGTCCGAGTTCTGCATCGTCGCCGCCGTCCGCGGGCCGGACAAGCGCCTGATGGACCAGATGCGCGCCGGCGTCCGGGCGATCAAGGAGGCGGTCGACATCCAGGTCGCGGCGAGCCTCGGCATGCTCACCAAGGAGCAGGTCGACGAGCTGGTCGAGATGGGTGTGCACCGCTACAACCACAATCTGGAGACCTGCCGCTCCTACTTCCCCAACGTGGTGACCACCCATTCGTGGGAGGAGCGCTGGAGCACGCTGACCATGGTGCGGGAGTCCGGCATGGAGGTGTGCTGCGGCGGCATCCTCGGCATGGGGGAGACGCTGGAGCAGCGGGCCGAGTTCGCCGCCCAGCTGGCCGAGCTCGACCCGCACGAGGTTCCGCTGAACTTCCTGTCGCCCCGGCCGGGCACCCCGTTCGGGGATCGTCCGGTGGTGGAGGGCCGTGACGCGCTGCGTGCGATCGCCGCGTTCCGGCTGGCCATGCCGCGGACCATCCTGCGGTATGCGGGCGGGCGCGAGATCACCCTGGGCGATCTGGGCACCCGGGAGGGCCTGCTCGGCGGCATCAACGCGATGATCGTCGGCAACTACCTGACCACGCTGGGCCGTCCGGCGACCGCCGACCTGGAGCTCCTGAAAGATCTGAAGATGCCGGTCAAGTCCCTGTCGGCGACCTTCTGATGTACTGCGACCGCTGCGGTGAGCCCGGCTCGCACCCGGAGTGCGCGGCCGCGCGCGAGCTGGAGCCGCCGCGTTACTGCTCCGACTGCCGGCGCCGGATGAAGGTGCAGGTGGTCCCGACCGGCTGGACCGCCACCTGCGTCGAGCACGGCGAACGCCGAGGCTGAGACCCTTGGGTGACGGCGGACTGAGCCCGCCGTCACCCCTCTCACCCGCTCACCTGGAGGCGACGGGAGCCTTGATCAACTCCGAGGCGCCATCACGCCGGATGGCCGGCGTTTCCTGATCACGCCGACGCGGCCGGTGTCTCGTCGTTGACGCGTGGCCCGGCCGTCCGCAGGGTGACCGTGACCATCGCGCCGTCGCGCTCGATCGGGCCCGCGCCGACCCGCCGCAGCGTGCGCAGCATCGCCGCGTTCCCGGCGCCGATGTGCGCGACGACCGCCGCCACCCCGATCTTCGCGGCGTGTGCCCGGAGCCGCCGGAGCAGCGCCGTGCCGAGGCCGCGCCGCTGCCAGTCGTCGGCCACCAGCACCCGGACCTCGCCGAGGTCGCCCTCGGCGAGCAGGGTCGCCATCGCCACCACGGCGCCGCCGGGCGCGACCGCGAGCAGGGTCAGCCCACCGGCCGGCTCCAGCAGCCGCCGCAGCCGGGCGTCGACCGGGACCCCGGCCGGATAGCGCTGCCGCAGCGTGGCCGGGGAGCACTCGTCGTGGAACTCGCCGACCGCGGCCACATCGTCCGGCCCGGCGGCGCGCAGCACCATCTCGGCGCCGTCCGGCAGGAGCAGCGAGACCTGCTCGCGGTGCCGCCGGTGGACCGCCGTGGCCACCTCGACCAGGGCCTGGGCCCGGGCGAACTCGGCCGGGGTGAACGCGGGCAGCGCCCGGAGCACCTCCAGCGAGCCGCCGGCCGGGTCGGTGAGCGTCATCCGCCCGCCGTGGAAGCCGGGCAGGTCGCTGCCCTGGGGCCGCCACCGCACCTCGGTCGCGTCGAGCAGGGTGACCAGCGCCTCGCCGAGCGAATCCGGCTCGTGGACGAGCCGCCCGGCCAGCGCCAGCGACCGGGTCGGCTGATCGGCCAGGCCCTGCGCCTCGGCCCGGGCCACGAACGCGTCGCGCCCGCGGCCCTTGGCCACCGCGGCCAGCAGATCAGCCTCGGTCAGATGGTCCGGAGCGTCCACCAGGAAGTCGTCGACCGCGCCGTCCTCGGTGGTGTGGACCTGGACGGCGAGGATGTTCACCGACCGCAGGGCCAGGCTCGCGGTCAGCACCGAGAGGTAACCGGGCCGGTCGTCGACCGTCGCCCGAACACGCCACAGGGCCATCTGGGGCACTCCTTTCCTCCACCTCCAGAGTGCACCCCCGTTGTTGCGTGGGTATTGCCTGAGCTGCGAAAACCGTGGTTAGGACGATCACACCCGGTTGACGGCGGCCGGCGTGGGGACGGAGTCCAGCCGGTCGCCGAGGATGACCGCGGCGGCCCGGACCAGCTGCGCCACCCGGTCCACCTCGGTGATGTGGAAGGCGGCGGCCGGCAGATCGTCCTCGTCGGTACGGGCGACGACCAGCACCAGGCCTCCCCGGCCGAACGGGGCCACCGCATACCGCGCGCCACCCGGCTCGGCCATCGGGCGGGCCCGCAGCGGGGTCACCTCGGGCAGCCGCAGCGGGGCCGGGGCACGCCAGCTCGCGTAGGCGACGGACGGCTCGCTGCCGCCGCCGGATCCGCTGCGCGCGGCCCAGTCGGCGGGCACCACGGCGGCCGCGGCCCAGTCGGCGGCGAGCAGCCCCGGAACGGCGTCGACCAGCGTGGCCAGGCCGTCCACCGGGTTCGCCGCGACCTGGGCGAGCAGCTCGGCGTCGTGGCCGCCGTTGACCGGAGCTCCTATCGCCTTCCACACGCCGTCGACCTGCACGCCCGGGATGGCGGCGAGACCGGCGAGGAGGCGCTCGACCCGGGTCGCGCCGGGCCACACGACGGTGAAGTCGTCGACGGCCCGGCCGCCGAGCCGCTCCAGCACCACGACCTGGACGATGTCGGCGCCGGCCACCCCGAGGGTGCGCGCGACCTGCCCGAGTGCGCCGGGACGGTCCGGCAGGGTGACTCGAACCCGCAGCAACATGTAACTCCTCCCGTCGCGACGGCCGGTGGCGCCGTCCCTGTCGAACAGCCTGCCGACCTGGCGTTTCGGACCCGTTGCGTGGCCGTGTCCCGGCCGTCAAGCTGGCGGCATATGCCCGAAATCACAACTCAGAGTAGAAGTTCGCGCCGGTCCGGCCGGTTTGCCGGTCGAGTGTCGGACAGTGCCATCCTCCCGAAGAGTGGATCTTCTTCCCAGAATGCGGGAATCGGGCGTGCCCTGTGGGGTGCGCATCGCCGTCTCGGCGCTCTCGAGGCGACGGTGCGAGCCCCACGGAAAGACGGTGAGGGCCGCGCGGAAAGACGGTGCGAGCCCCACGGAAAACGGACGCGGGCTAACGTCGGGGGATGATCTGCAAGGACTGCCGGGAGCGGCGGCACGAGGACTGCCGGGGCGCGTCCTGGTGCGACTGCCAGCACCGTAAGCCCGAGCCGACCCCGCCGGTCACCGGCCCGCCCGGCCCGTGATCTTCACCCGGGAGGAGCTGCTCGCCCACTATCCGCGCGCCACGAGGCCGGTCCTGCGGGCGAACTTCATCGCCAGCGCCGACGGGGCAGTCTCGGTCGACGGTCTCTCGGCCGGGTTGCAGGGCCCTGGCGACAAGGAGATCTTCGACCATCTGCGCACGGTCTGCGACGCCCTGATCGTCGCGGCCGGCACGGTCCGGGCCGAGGGGTACGACGCGCTCCGCCTGACCGCCCCGGCGCGGGCCTGGCGGGTGTCGGCCGGGCTGCCCGAGTTCCCGCTCATGGTGATCGTCTCCGGCTCGCTCGACCTCGACCCGGGGCAGCTGATCTTCTCGGACGCGCCGGTGCGGCCGATCGTGCTGACCCGTCCCGGGGCGCCGGCCGCCGCCCCGGTCCGGGACGTGGCCGAGGTGATCGAGGTCGGCGACGGCGAGGTCGACCTGGCCGCCGGGGTCCGGCTGCTGCACGGCCGGGGCGCGACCCAGCTGCTCTGCGAGGGCGGTCCCGGCCTGTTCGGCGCGCTGATCGCCGCCGACCTGGTCGACGAGCTGTGCCTCACGGTCGCCCCGCTGCTGGCCGGCGGCCCGGCCGGCCGCATCGCGCACGGCGCGCCCACGCCGCCGCGACGGATGTCGCTGCGGCACTCGCTCACCCATCAGGACATGCTTTTTCTGCGGTACGCCCGGAGCGTCCAGAATTGAGGTGGACACCGATACCGGCCGATCGGTGCACATCAGGGCGCGCCTCCGTTATCCGGGCAAGATCTTGTGCATAACTCTGTGGATGGACACCAGAAGTTGTGGACAACGAAGGGCGCGGGCATTTTGTCGTACCACTGAGGCACCATGATCCCCGTGTCTGACGAAACTTCCCCCGTCGGGCGGGTGCTCGGAACAGCGGACGCGACCCCGCTTCAGTTCTGGACGGCCGTGACCCCGGGCAGCTACCTCCAGCTCGACGACGTCGTGGTGACCAAGCGCGATCTGCCGGACCGCGAGCCGGTGACGATCGCCGGCGTGGTCACCCAGGTGCGCGCGAGACACGAGGGCGCCCAGTTCGACTCGGATGTGTTCGCCATCGCCGACGGCACGCTGCCCGCGATGGTGCAGGAGGCGGCCGAGATCACCACCACCCGCGTCGACCCGGAGCTCTACGTGCCGCCGGCCCCCGGCGCGGTGGTGCACCGGGCCTCCGGCGACGCCCGTGACGCGGCGCTGCACTTCGACCGGATGGAGCGGCGGGTCCCGATGGGCACCGGCCGTGACGGGGTGCCGGTCTTCCTCAACGCCGACTTCCTCGACGGCACCCGGGGCGCGCACGTGTCGATCTCCGGCATCTCCGGGGTGGCGACCAAGACGAGTTTCGCCACGTTCCTGCTCTACTCGGTGTTCCGGTCCGGTCAGCTGGGCGCCGACGGCACCAACGCCCGCGCGCTGATCTTCAACGTCAAGGGCGAGGATCTGCTCTTCCTCGACCACCCCAACACCAAGCTCGACGACAAGACCCGCGAGGCGTATGCGTTGCTGGGTCTGCCGGCCGCCCCCTTCCCGGACGTGCGGGTCTACGCGCCGCCCCGGGCCGGCGACTCGTCCGGCGCGCCCGACGTGGCCAGCCGGCTCACCGGGGTCGACGCGTTCTACTGGACGCTCGCCGAGTTCTGCGAGCAGAAACTCCTGCCCTATGTGTTCGCCGACGCCGACGACGAGCGCCAGCAGTACACGATGGTGGTCCACTCGGTGACCGCCCACCTGAACCGCTACGCGGTGCCCGCCGAGGGCGGCATCAGCATCGACGGCAAGCGGATCAGCTCGTACCAGGATCTGGTCGATCACGTCGTCGAGCAGCTCACCGACGACGAGACCCGGTCCACCTGGGCGGGCAGCGCGGTCAACATGGGCACGGTCAACGCGTTCGCCAGACGGCTGATCGGCAGCAAGCGCGACCTGTCCCGGCTGATCCGCGGCGACCTGGCCCAGCGCCGCCCGCACCGGATCAAGACCGCCGACAGCGCCCAGGTCACTGTGGTCGACCTGCACAACCTGCCGGACCGGGCGCAGCGGTTCGTGGTGGGTGTGACGCTGAAGACCGAGTTCGAGGAGAAGGAGAAGTCCGGCACCGGCCGCCCACTGCTCTTCGTGGTCCTCGACGAGCTCAACAAGTACGCCCCCCGCGAGGGCTCCTCCCCGATCAAGGAGGTGCTGCTCGACATCGCCGAGCGCGGCCGTTCGCTCGGGGTGATCCTGATCGGCGCCCAGCAGACGGCCAGCGAGGTGGAGCGGCGGATCGTGACGAACTCGGCGATCCGCGTGGTCGGCCGGCTCGACCCGGCCGAGGCGTCGAGGCCGGAGTATGGATTCCTGCCCCCGGCCATGCGCCAGCGTGCCCTGCTGGCCCGTCCGGGCACGATGTTCGTGAACCAGCCGGACATCCCGGTCCCGCTCTGTGTCGAGTTCCCGTTCCCGGCCTGGGCCACCCGCAAGTCGGAGTCCGGCCCGCCGCCGGCCGAGACGCTGCGGTCGATCGTCCAGGGCGCCGACCCCTTCGCGGTGATAGGCGGGCGACCAGGGGGCGACGACGACATTCCCTTCTAGCGAGCGGACTAGGGTTCAGCGATGCGCATCCTGCACACCTCCGACTGGCACGTCGGCAAGGTTCTCAAGGGCAAGAACCGCAACGAGGAGCACATCAAGGTTCTCGCCCAGGTCGTCGAGATCGCCCGGGCCGAGCGCCCCGATCTGGTGATCGTGGCCGGTGATCTCTACGACACCGCCGCGCCGACGGCCGAGGCGACCCGGCTGGTCACCCGGGCCCTGTCCGCGTTGCGCAAGACCGGCGCCCGGGTGGTGGCGATCGGTGGCAACCACGACAACGGGGCCGCGCTCGACGCGTTGCGCCCGTGGGCCGACGCGGCCGGCATCGAGCTGCGTGGGTCGTACCCCAAGGGTGATTTGAATGATCTTCTGATCGAGGGGACGACCGAGAGCGGTGAGCGGTGGCGGCTCGTCGCGCTGCCGTTCCTCTCCCAGCGGTATGCGATCCGGGCCGCCGAGATGTACGAGCTGACCGCCGCCGAGGCCAACCAGACCTACGCCGACCTGGTCGCCCGCCTGATCGCGAAGCTCAGCGAGCCGTTCTCGGAGCCCGGGGTGGTCAATCTGCTGACCGCGCACCTGACGATCGTCGGAGCGAGCACCGGCGGCGGCGAGCGCGAGGCGCACACGATCATGGGCTACGCCGTGCCGGCCACGGTCTTCCCGGCCAACGCGCACTACGTCGCCCTGGGCCACCTGCACCGGAACCAGACGGTGATCTCGCCGTGCCCGACCCGGTACTGCGGCAGCCCGCTCGCCATCGACTTCGGCGAGGAGGAAAATGTCTGCTCGGTCGCGATCGTCGACGTCTCCACCGACAAGGCAGCCCATGTCCGTGATGTGCCGGTGACCTCGGCGCTCACCCTGCGGACCGTGCGCGGCACGCTGGAGCAGCTCGCCACGGTGAACCTTCCGGAGGCCTGGTTGCGTGTCCTGGTGCGGGAAGCGCCCCGGCCCGGCCTCCGCGAGGACGTGCAGGAGCTCCTGCCGAACGCCCTGGAGGTGCGCATCGACCCGGACATGCTGCCGAGCCGCGACGGCGGCCGCAGCGCCGAGCGGGCCGGCCGGTCCCCGCGTGAGCTCTTCGGCGACTACCTGGACAGTCGCGGCAACGCCGAGGAGGGCGTCCGCGAGCTCTTCGACGCGTTGTACGACGAGGTGAGCAGCAACAAATGAGGCCACTGAGGCTCGACATGGCCGGTTTCACGGTCTTCCGGGACCAGACGACCGTGGACTTCACCGACGCCGACTATTTCGCCCTGGTCGGCCCGACCGGCTCGGGCAAATCCACCGTGCTCGACGCGATCTGTTTCGCCCTCTACGGGACCGTCCCCAGGTGGGGTGGCACGCGGGGGATCGGCAACGCCCTCGCGCCGTCGGCCGCCGAGGCCCGGGTGCGCCTGGTCTTCGAGTCGGCCGGCGACCGGTTCGTGGCGACCCGGGTGGTCCGGCGGGACGGCCGGGGCAACGTGAAGACGGCGGGCGCCGGGCTGCAGCTGATGCCGCCCGGCTTCGACGTCACCAAGCTGGACACCGGCATGGACCTGGCGGATCTGGGCGAGGTGCTGGCCGGCACCCCGGCCGAGATGGACGCCGCCGTGCTGGACGCGGTGGGCCTGCCCTACGAGCAGTTCACCAGTTGCGTGGTCCTGCCGCAGGGCCAGTTCGCCGACTTCCTGCACGCGAAACCGGCCACCCGGCAGCAGATCCTGGTCAACCTGCTGGGCCTGCACGTCTACGAGGAGGTGCAGGTCAAGGCGGCCGAGCGGGGCAAGGACGCGGAGGCCAAGCTGACCGTCGTCGAGCAGCAGCTCGGCGCCCTGGAGGACGCCACCGACGAGGCGGTCGGGCAGGCCGCCGCCGAGCTGGAGCGGATGCGGGAGCTGACCGCCGCGGTGGAGGCCGCCGTGCCGGGGCTGCGAGCCGCCCGGGAGGCCGAGGTGGCCGCGTCCGACGCGCGTGACGCGGTGGACGCCGAGCTGGCGGCGCTCGGCTCGGTGCGTGCCCCCGACGGCCTGGACGAGGCGGCCGGCGCGGTCGCCGCGGCGCGGGAGTCGGCCGACCGGGCCGCGGCCGAGGTGCAGGCGGCCGAGGAGGCCGAGGAGAAGGTCCGCGGTGAGCTGGCCACGGCGGGTGACCCCGGGCAGCTCCGGGTGGCGCTGGACCGGCACACCGAGCTGGGCCGCCTGATCGAGCAGGAGGAGTGGTTCGCCGGCAAGGTGTCGGTGGCCGACGTCGAGCACCGGGACACCCAGGCCGCCGCCGAGCTGGCGCACGCCCAGAACCTCGGCGCCCAGCAGCTGCTGGAGCAGGCCCGGCAGGACTACCGGGACGCCCAGCAGCGCGACCGGGCGGCGGCGCTGCGCGGCCACCTGACGGCCGGGGACGCCTGCCCGGTCTGCGAGCAGACGGTGGGCGTGGTGCCGGAGGTGCCGCGGGAGTCCGCGGTCCGGCTGGCCGAGGAGGCCGGCAACGTGGCCCGCGAGGAGGCCGAGTCGGCGCAGGCCCGCTGGCGCGAGCGGGACGCGATCGCCCGCAACGCGGCGTTCGACCTGGAGCGCAAGCGCGGGCAGTACGAGCATCACCTGACCCGGCTCGCCGAGGTCCGCAAGGCAGTCGAAGCGCTGCCCGGAGTGGAGTCGCTCCAGCAGCGGCTGGCCGAGCTGGGCGCGCTTCAGCACCGTCTGGAGGATTCCGGCACGGCGGTGCGCGGGGCCCGTGAGGCGCTGCGTGCCGCGCAGTCGGTGGTCCGGTCGGCCGAGGAGCGGCAGCGGACCGCCTGGCGCACGTTCGACTCGGCCCGGGACGGCCTGGCCCGGTTCGGCCCGCCGCCGGCCGACCGGGAGGATCTGGCCGGCGCCTGGTGCACGCTGGTCGGCTGGGCGGCCGGCGAGCACGGCCGGCGCCTGGCCGCGCGGGACGAGGCGGAGAGCAAGGTGGCCGCCGCGCACCAGCAGACGGTCCGGGCCCGCGCCGGCATCGTCGACCTGTTCACCGCGGCCGGCGCGCCCGGCCCGGCGTCCGCGGACGAGGCCGGGCTGATCCGGGCCGCGGCGGTGACCGCCGAGCGGGCCGGCGCGGCCTGGCAGCGGCTGACCGAGCGCCGGGAGCAGGCGCGGGCCGCGCTGGAGCAGCGGGACGCGTTGCTGCGGGCGAGCCGGGTGGCGAAATCGCTGGCCGGGCACCTGCGGGCGAACAACTTCGAGCGCTGGCTGCTGGAGGAGGCGCTCGATCTGCTGGTCGATGGGGCGTCCCGGATCCTGCGGGAGCTGACCGGCGGGCAGTACGAGTTGATGCACGAGAAGGGCGAGTTCTTCGTCGTCGACCACCACGACGCGGGACTGCGCCGCGGGGTGCGGACACTGTCCGGCGGCGAGACGTTCCAGGCGTCGCTGGCGCTGGCGCTGGCCCTCTCCGAGCAGCTGGCCGGGATGAGCACCACGGCGGCCAGCCTGGAGTCGATCGTGCTGGACGAGGGCTTCGGCACCCTGGACGCGGCCACCCTCGACGTGGTTGCGGCGACTCTGGAGAATCTGGCGGCCCGCGGCGACCGGATGGTCGGGCTGGTCACCCACGTGCACGCGCTCGCCGAACGGGTGCCGGTCCGGTTCGAGGTGCACAAGGACGCACGTACTGCCCACGTGGAGAGGGTCGGCCTGTGACCAGGATGTTCGTCGACGCGTGGGACCCGTCCTACGGCGCCTCCTTCGAGGGCGACGGCGGTGGGGACGGGCCCGGCTCGTCCAGCAGCGCCCAGGTCGACGTGGACGTGGAGGTGCCGGCCGCCGAGTGGGCGCCGATCGACGTGTCCCGGACGGCCACCGTGCCGGACGTGGTGTTCCTGGTCGACGGGGTGCGGCGCAACGACGCCGGGCTGTGGACGGCCGAGGAGGACGGCACGTCGTACGCGGGGCTGGCTGCCTCGTACGCCGCCGGGGTGGTCCGTTGTGACCTGGCCCGGGGCGCCGCCGAGCTGGTCGGCGCCCGGGTGGCCCGGGGCCTGTTCACGGCGAGCCCGTCGGCCACCGACGTGCAGGCCGGGTCGGTGCGTTACGAGGTGCACCGGGTCGGTGGCAACGGTGAGGCGAGCAAGCTGCCGGCGGCGGTGCAGGCCCCGCTGACGGCGCTGGAGATCGAGATCTCGGCGGCGGCCCGGGACGGCGGCTCGGACGGGGCCGACCTGCTCGTGGTGGACGGGCCGTTGCGCAACAGGCGTCAGCTGCCGCGCACGATCGGCTATGTGAAGACCCAGCAGAAGCACTATCTGCCGGCCGCGCAGGAGGCGATCGTGCCCCGCCTGAAGCCGAGCCAGCGGACTCCGGTCTTCCATCTGGGGTCGGTGTGGGGCGGCTGGTCGTGGTACCTGCGATTGCCCGGCTCGTCGGGCGCCCCGTGGTCCGGCATCGTGCGGGTGGAGTGTTCGCCGGAGCTGACCGCGGAGCAGGCGATCGAGTTGGCCGACGTGTCGGTGGCGACGCTGCCGCGGTTCGCCTCGTCGGCGTACAAGGATCCGCGCGCCCCACAGAACCTGGTGCCGATCGCGGGGCTGGAGCGGCGCCTGCGGGGGATGCTGGGCGACGCCCGGGTCCTGCACCGTGCGTTGTCACTGGCGACCAGTCACACCCGCTGAGCACGCCGCTGTCTGTGCTCGTGCACACATCCTTCCCGCCAAGTGGGCCGGGGCGATCTCACAAAAGTTCGCTCCGTCCCGCTTGCTGGGATGTCGATCCGTATCCCGGAACGCCGTCGCGGAGTCGCGGAGTCGATCGCGCCGGCTCTCGTGCCGTGCCCGTGAGTAGGCCCGGAGAGCCGGCCGGCGCAGGGCCGCCAACTGCGGAATCGGAATTGGGAGCGCTCCCCGACGGGTGTCGCCCGAAAGGGTCCGACCGTCATTCGAGCATCCCCCGTTCGGGTCGCCGGAGCGCCCATTCACCGCACATTACGCACGTGTGACAACGGAGCGGAATCGCTCGTTCACGCTGCGAGATCACGCTCTCCGCCGACAGCGAGAATTATTCTCGGGGACATGTCCAGGGCCGATTGTCACTGAGTAGTATTCGCCCTTACCTGGCGTCCCAATCGGCGTTGATCAATACGGACAGTGATCGGCGGCGGGGTACGCCCTACCTCTCGAACGCAGCGGAGGACCGTTGAGACCAAGTGTCCCGGAAATTCTCGCCCCGGCTTTGATCCCGGCCGGGCCTCCCGGCCGTATATCGGGCGACGGGGAAAGGTCCGGGCGGAGGTATCGATGCATGCGGTGGCCGAGGATCGGCTCGCGCCGGAGAGGGTGCGTGTGATGGCACGGCAACACTCCGGTGGTAGGTGGCAGGCTCTCGACGGCGGCAACAACCGCGACGAGGGCACGGTGATCCCGCGACAGACGCCGCGGCACGAGGCCGCTCCGAACAGCACTCCGGGTCACGAGGACACCCTCGTCCGGCTGCTGTACGAGGAGCACGCGGGCCCCTTGCTGATGTTCGTTCTGCGGCTGACCGGCGGTGACCGGCAGCGCGCCGAGGACATCGTGCAGGAGACGCTGCTCCGTGCCTGGCGCAACGCGCACCGGCTCGGCGCGCAGGGGCAGCAGTCGCTGCGCCCGTGGCTGGTCACGGTCGCCCGGCGGATCGCCATCGACGAGCATCGCAGCGCCAACGCCCGCCCCGCCGAGACGTATGATCGGGAGCTGGAGAGCTTCCCGACCACGTCCGACGAGACCGACAAGGTTCTGCAGTCGATGACGGTGTCGGACGCGCTCCGGCAGCTCAGCCATTCGCATCGGGAGATTCTCATCGAGACCTACTTCCGCGGACGCACGGTGCCGGAGGCGGCCGAGGCACTGAACCTGCCTCTCGGCACGGCGAAGTCGCGGGTCTACTACGCGCTGCGTGCCCTGCGCACCGCGCTCCAGCAGCGGGGGGTGACGGAATGACGCAGGACCAGCACTACGACGTCGCGTCCTACGCCCTCGGCATTCTGGACGACCGCGACGCGGCCCGCTTCGAGGACCACCTCATCGACTGCGCGCAGTGCGCGTACGAGCTGGAGTCGTTCGTCGAGGTGGCGGATGTGCTCGCGACCGTCGACGGGGAGGCCTTCGAGGCCGCCGAGCGTGCCGAACGCGACGGTGCGGTGCTGAACAAGATGCTGCGCGAGGTCGGCGTGGAGCGGCAGCGGGCCAACAGCCGCCGGCTCTACTCGCTGGCCGCCGCCGTGGTGGTCTTCGCGATGCTGTCGATCGGCGCGCTCTTCGCCGGCGGTCAGTGGCTCGCGCCTGACGACAACGCCCCGGCGAACGGCACCGCCGAGGCGGGCAGCCAGCTCGACCCGCTGCCGGCGGCCGGTGTGGCCATCGGTGGCACGAAGCTCCCCGGTGACAACTACACGGCCACCGACACCCGGACCGGTGTGAGCGCCGTGGTCGGCCTGCTGAAGAAGGACTGGGGCACCCAGGTCTCCTTCGCGGTCTCCGGAGTCACCGGGCCCAAGGAGTGCGCGCTGTACCTGGTTCGCCGGGACGGCACCTCGGAGAAGGTCGCGGCCTGGACGGTCGGCAAGACCGGCTGGGGCACGGCGGCCAACCCGACTCCGCTGATGCTCCAGGCGGTCACCAACACCCCGACGGCGGACATCGCCCACGTGCAGGTGCAGGAGATCACCGCGAGCGGCGCGGGGGAGACCCTGGTTCGCGTTCCGTAACCGTACGAACACGGAAATGGCTCGGCCGCTCAGCGGCCGGGCCATTTTTCACGTCCGGGGTCTACCAATTACGTGCCGGACGGTCAGAAGGTTCAACCGAAAAAACATTGATTTGATCGACCCGAATGTTCAACCGCGTTGAACCTCGCTCCGTACTACAGCCCGGAAATGCCAGAGCCATGAATCAGCTGGAGGGCCCCGTGGCACCGGAGAAGCGGAAGTTGAAGGTTCTCGGCGCGTCGTTGGTTGCGGCGATCGCACTGACCGGATGCGCCCCGGCCGGACTCGACACCGCCGACTACGGAAACGCCGCTGAGCCGGCATCCAACGACGTGGTGGCTACGCCCGGCGCGACCGCCGGCGCCGAGCCCGAGACCGACCCGAGCGCGGAGGCCACGGCCGAGGCCGCGCCGGGCGACGCGAACACCCCGGAGATCAGCGAAGAGCTGACCACCACCGAACTCAAGGCCACCAAGGTCGCCCGGATGGGCACCACGGTCCAGGACCAGAACGGCTTCGTCCTCTACCGCTTCGACAAGGACGAGGACAGCCCGGCCAAGTCGAACTGCAACGACGAATGCGCCAAGATCTGGCCGGCGGCGCTCACCAACGACGGCGAGCCGACGCTGACCGGCGTCGACGAGTCGCTCGTCGGCACGGTCACCCGCGCGGACGGCACCAAGCAGCTGACCCTCAAGGGCTGGCCGCTCTACCGCTACATCGGCGACAAGAAGGCCGGTCAGTGGAAGGGCCAGAACGTCAGCGGCACCTGGTTCGTGATCCAGCCGAACGGCACGAAGAACCTGACCTGCCTCCCCGCGGTCTCCAAGCCCGTCGCTCCGCCTGCCGACGACACCTCTGGTGGCGAGGCCGGCAGCGACTACAGCTACTGACCCAGGCACTGGCACCGGAAAGGTTGGAGGAGAACACATGAGGACCCGCCGGATCCCCCGTTGGCTGGTCGCCACGCTGGCGCTGTCCCTGGCGTTCATCGTGACGCCGGCCGGAACGGCTCACGCCGCCGATAACCCCGTGCCGATCCCGCCGAACACCGGCCTCACCGACAGCGGCAAGGGTGTCGTCAGCGCCGCTGACAGCGACTTCGTGGTCAAGGTCCGCCTGGCCGGTCTCTGGGAGATCCCGGCCGGCAACCTGGTCGCGGAGAAGGGGTCGAACCCGGTCATCAAGAAGATCGGCGCGGACATCGCCAAGCAGCACGAGTCGCTGGACGCCCTGGACCGCGCGGTCGCCGCGAAGCTCGGCATCATGCTGCCGAACGGGCCCAACGGCGACCAGCAGGCCTGGCTGAACGAGATGGAGAACGCCGCCACCCCGGAGCAGCTCGACCAGATCTTCATCGACCGGCTCCGGGCGGCGCACGGCAAGATCTTCCCGGCCATCGCCACGATCCGGGGCACCACCCGCAACGACTCGGTCCGCAAGCTCGCCCA
Source organism: Actinoplanes sp. NPDC026670 (assembly GCF_040638175.1). Classification (NCBI taxonomy): domain Bacteria; kingdom Bacillati; phylum Actinomycetota; class Actinomycetes; order Micromonosporales; family Micromonosporaceae; genus Actinoplanes; species Actinoplanes sp. NPDC026670. The sequence goes on along the minus strand of NZ_JBEZXU010000027.1, from coordinate 94,459 downwards.
GCAGACCAACCAGTTCGTGATGACGCACATGACGCTGCTGGAGAGCAGCGGCATCGTCGACTACGCGGCGCTGCCCACAGCGCCGGCGCCGGCGGCACCCGGCCAGGGCCCCGTGCCCATCGACAACCAGATGCTCCTCGCCGCGACCGAGGGCCAGAGTGTCCCCGGTCTCAGCAACACCGTGATCCTGTTGGTCCTCGCTGCCGCGCTGGTGGTCGGGGTCGTCACTACCATGCGCATCTTCCGCGCGCGGTAGTCAAACATCGCCCACCCACGGCGACAGAGAAAGGTGTCACCCATGCGAAGGTCCAAGTACCGGCGCGCCAACTCCCCGGCGTGGTTCAGCGGTCGGCGCCGCATAGTCGTCGTCGCTGCTGCCGCCCTGGCCGCGTTCGGTGGCGTCGTGACCGTCACGCAGATCTCCAACGCTGCCACCGAGGGGGACACGGTCACCGACCAAGCCCTCGCGGCGTGTGGAAACCTGCAGGCGCCTGCTCGGTCCCGTCTCTCGACGCAGACCCGGAAGGGCACGTACACCACGAACAACGGCCAGGTCACGCAGCACGCGGACGACGGCGCCGGCGACGTGGCTACGACTGCTCAGCTCCAGGCCCGCTGCCGTGAATGGGTCACGAACAACGTGTCCAGCACCACCGACGCGAACACGCTGGCCCGTCGCGGCCGTGGCAACGGCAACAACGGCAACAACAACAACGGCAACAACAACGGTGGCAACAACAACGGCGGCAACCAGGGCAACAACGGCGGGAACAACAACGGCGGCAACGCCGGTGCCAGCGCCAGCCCGGCCGCCACTGCCACCCAGGCCACCACCGCGCCGGCCGACAACGGCAACAACAACGGCGGCAACAACAACGGCGGCAACAACAACGGCGGGAACAACAACGGTGGGAACAACAACGGCGGCAACAACGGTGGTGGCGCTGTCACCCCGCCGCCCGGCGCCGGCCTCGGTGTCCTCACCAACAGCTGTGACACCTCCGACCTGGAGGCGCACGACGGTTTCCAGAAGGGCAACCGGTGTGTCTCGACCGAGTTCGGTGAGGTCGGCGCGGCTGCGAACAACCCCACCCTGCTGATCACCAACGCCCCCCGTCAGGTGAACCGGAACACCCCGTTCACCATCCAGGTGAGCACCCGCAACCTGATCCGTGACCGGTTCCTCGCGGCCGGCCAGGGTGGTTACTACGTGGAGTCCAGCGTCCTGCAGGGCGGTCTGGTCCGCGGTCACTTCCACACCGCCTGCCGGATCCTGGACAACCGCAACGCGGCGCCCGCTCCGGAGCCGGTCCCGGCGTTCTTCGTCGCGACCGAGGACAGCCGCGGTGGCGCTCAGCCGGACACCGTCGCCATCCAGGTGCCGGGCCTGCCCCAGGCGGGCGAGTTCCAGTGCTCCTCGTGGGCCGGTGACGGTTCGCACCGTATCCCGATGATGGAGCGCGCCAACCAGACGCCGGCCTTCGACTCGATCCGAGTCCGGGTCCGCTGACCGGCACGACCACCGCGGAACCGAAGCCGTTCCGCCGGAGCTGAACCGGTCCGGGTTCTCCCGAACCCGGACCGGGCCCCCCCATCAGCGCCGGTGGGCGTCCTTCCCCCTGCCGGACGCCGGCGGAGGTTCCGTACAGGGTGACCGGACCTTTCTCGGGTGTCCGGTCACGGCCCGATGGCCCTGACCCCGGAGCATGGTCAGGGCCATCGGCGTGCCCGCTGAAGACGGCCCGGAAGTGGCATAGTTGCGCGGTGACCGTGACCCGCCGGCTGAGCCCACCGGAGCGGTATGCCTTCGGCCCCTCGGTGCGGCCGCTGCTCGTGCCGAGACACGATCCGTGCGGCGTCGTCCGCGACGACGGGTTCTGGCTGGCCATGCGGACGCCGGACGGCCCGGCCACCCTCAATCTGACCCGGTCCGCCGGGGAGCTCGTGGCGACCGCCCACGGACCCGGCGCGACCTGGGCCGCCGACCGCGCGGACGCGATCGCCGGCCTTCGCGACGACGTGAGCGGTCTGCCGGCGTTGGCGGCGCGGCATCCGCTGGTCGATCGTCTGGCCAAGACCTTCGCTGGGGTACGGCTGCCCGCCACCGGCCGGGTCTTCCCCCGTCTGCTGCGCGCGATCCTGGAACAGAAGGTGACCGGCAAGGAGGCGCACCGGTCGTACCGTGCGGTCTGCCGGCACTTCGGTGAGCCCGCGCCGGGCCCGGCCGGCCTGGTCCTGCCACCTGATCCGGCGGCGGTGGCGGCCACCCCCTACTGGGTGTTCCATCCGTTCGGGGTGGAGCAGCGCCGTACTCAGGCCCTGTTGCGTGCCGCCCAGGTCGCCGCCCGGCTGGAGGAGTGCGCCGACGCCGCCGAGGCGACGGCCCGGATGACGGCGTTGCCGGGGATCGGCCCGTGGACCGCGGCCGAGACGGTGCGCCTCTCGCACGGCGACGCGGACGCGGTGAGCGTCGGCGACTTCCACATCCCCAACACGGTGGCGTATGCGCTGGCCGGTGAGGCGCGGGGCACCAACGATCGGATGCTGGAGCTGCTGGAGCCGTTCCGCGGGCATCGTGGCCGGGTGTGCGATCTGCTGGCGCTGGGCGGGATCAGCGCGCCGAAGTTCGGTCCCCGGATGCCGCTGCGGTCGTTCTCCAGGTTCTGACCCGTACCGCTCGCTAAATTGTTCGGGAATGTGTGATTTGTCCCGAAGGGCGAAGTGATGGATGGCCTGGGCGTTCCGGTCCTTCTGGTGTTCCTCCTGATCCTGCTCAACGCCGTGTTCACCGGCAGCGAGATGGCTCTCATCTCGCTCCGTGAGGGCCAGGTGCAGCGCCTCGAACGGGAGTCCCGGTCCGGCCGGGTGCTGGCCCTGCTGACCCGTGACTCCAACCGGTTCCTCGCCACCATCCAGATCGGCATCACCCTGGGCGGGTTCCTGGCCGCCGCGGTCGCCGCCAAGACCTTCGCCCAGCCCCTGGAAGCGCGTCTCGGATTCCTCGGCTTCGCGGCGGAGCCGGTCGCCACGTTCCTGACCACCCTGGTGCTGACCTTCGTGACCCTGGTCCTCGGCGAGCTGGCGCCGAAACGGATCGCGATGCAGCGGGCCGAGGGCTGGGCGATGCTGGTGGCCCGGCCGCTCGACGTGCTGTCGAACATCTCCCGCCCGGCCGTCTGGCTGCTCGGCAAGGCCACCGACGTGGTGGTCCGGCTGGCCGGCGTCGACCCGCACGCCCAGCGCGACGAGGTCACCACCGAGGAGATCCGCGACCTGGTCGCCGCCCAGCAGGAGTTCTCCGCCGAGCAGCGGACCATCATCTCCGGGGCGTTCGAGATCGCCGACCGGATCCTGCGGGAGATCCTGGTGCCCCGCCGCGACGTGCTCTCCCTGCCCAGCGGCCGGCCCGCCGCCGAGGCGCTGCGCGCGCTGATCGACGGCGGGCACTCCCGGGCGCCGGTGATCGGCCCGGCCGGGCTGGACGACGTGATCGGCGTGGTGCACCTGCGTGACCTGGTCGGGGTGGACTGCCCGGTCGACGACCTGGCCCGGCCGCCGCTGTTCCTGCCGGAGACGCTGCGGGTCACCGACGCCCTCAAACAGCTGCGGGTCGAACGGCAGCCGCTCGCCCTGGTCGTCGACGAGCGCGGCGCCATCGAGGGCATCGTCACCATCGAGGACCTGGTCGAGGAGATCGTCGGGGAGATCTACGACGAGACCGACCGGGACGTGGCGGCGACCGTCCGCGAACCCGACGGCGCCCTGCTCATGCCCGGCTCGTTCCCCATCCACGACCTGCCCGACGTCGGCTTCCACGGCCACCACCAGGAGGAGGGCGACTACACCACGATCGCCGGGATGGTGCTGGCCAAGCTGGGCCACATCCCGACCGGGCCGGGGGAGGTGGTGTCGCTGTCCGAGTTCACCGCCGAGGTGACCGAGGTGACCGGCCGGGCCATCACCGGGGTACGGGTCCGTGCGCACCCAGCGGAAAACGACTGACGATCTGTGCGATTCCGGCGGCCGTTCCGGGAATAGGCTCCCGTCCATGACAGAGTCGTCGAACGCCTACGAGTATCTGGACAACGTGGACCCGCGGGAGCAGGCCCGGCTCGCCGCGGTGCGCCGCTACCGGCTTGTCGACCAGCCGGTGGAGGACGCGTACGACCGGATCGCCTACGTGGCCGGCGCCCTCTTCGGCACGCCGATCGCCACGGTCTCCCTGGTCGAGCAGGACCGGGTGTGGCTGGCCGCCTGCCAGGGGCTGACCGGGATCCGGGAGATCGGCAAGGAGCCGGGCCTGTGCGCCTCGGTGATCGCCCAGGACGACGTCTACGTGATCAACAACGCCGCCGTGGACCCGCGCACCCTGGAGCACCCACTGGTCCGGGGCGAGCTGGGCCTGCGGTTCTACGCGGCGGCGCCGATCCGCACCCACGACGGCTACCGCCTCGGCACCGTCAACGTGATCGACAGCGTGCCCCGCGAGACGAACCCGCGCCAGCTCACCGCGCTCCAGCACCTCGCCTCGATCGTCGCCGACGAGCTGGAGCTGCGGCTCATGGTGATCCGCAGCGCGGCCGCCGAGCAGCGAATGCGGGAGACCGTCAACTGACCGCTGGTTTCGGGTGGCGCCCGGACCGGGTAACGGCGGCGATATGCGTACCCCTCGCACCATCGCCGTCGTCGCCCACCAGCGGAAGACCCTCGGTGGCGGCCTCGACGAACTGCGCCGGCTGCTGACCGGCCGGGACGTCGAGAAGCTGCTCTGGTACGAGGTCCCGAAGAGCCGCAAAGCGCCGAAGCAGGTCCGCAAGGCCCTCCGGGCGGGCGCCGACCTGCTCGTCGTCTGGGGCGGCGACGGGATGGTCCAGCGCACCCTGGACGTGCTCGCCCACGAGAAGGGCGGGTCGAAGACCCCGGTCGCGATCATGCCGGCCGGCACCGGCAACCTGCTCGCCGGCAACCTGGGCGTCCCCACCGACCTGGCGAAGGCCGTCGACATCGCCTTCACCGGGCAGCGCCGCCGCTACGACCTGGGCCGGCTCGGCGGGGAACACTTCGCGGTGATGGCCGGGGTCGGCTTCGACGGCGCGATGATCAAGGACGCCGACGGGGCGCTCAAGGACCGGCTCGGCAAACTCGCCTACGTCTGGACCGGCCTGCGGCACGTCAACGGCGAGGCGCCGCACGCGAAGATCCGCATCGACGGCACCGACTGGTTCGACGGCGAGGCCAGCTGTGTGCTGATCGGCAACGTCGGCACCATCACCGGCGGCATCCACGCCTTCGACGACGCCCTCCCCGACGACGGCTGGCTCGACGTCGGCGTCGCCACCGCGCAGAACGCCCTCCAGTGGGCGCGCGCCCTCGGCACCATGGCGGTCAGCCGCTCCGACCACTCGCCGTTCGTGCGGACCACCCGGGCCCGCCGCGTCGACGTCGCCCTGGCGTCGAAACTCGAGTACGAACTGGACGGCGGCGCCCGCGCCCGGACGAAGACGTTCACCGCCGAGGTGGTGCCCGCCGCCGTCCGGATCTGCGTACCCGGAAAGGTCAGCTGATCTGCTGCCACCAGCCGTCGACCGGCGGCGGATTGTCGACGTCGACCCGCTCACCCGGGCGCGGCACGGCCAGCGACACGTCCCGTGCCTTCGCCTCCCGCCAGGTCCGGTCGGCCGGCTCCGCCCAGTCGTGCAGGGCCAGGTTGAAGGTCGCCCAGTGCACCGGGATCAGCAGCCCGCCGCGCACGTCGACGTGGGTGGCGACGCCGTCCTCGGGCGTCATGTGGATGTCCGGCCAGCCGTCCCCGTACGCCCCGATCTGCACCAGCGTGGCGTCGAACGGCCCGAACTCCGCGCCGATCTCCGCGAACCCGGTGAAGTAGCCGGTGTCGCCCGAGTAGAACACCTTCCGCGTCGGGCCGTTGATCACCCAGCTCGCCCAGAGCGTCTCGTCCCGGGTCAGACCGCGCCCGGAGAAGTGCCGCGCGGGTGTCGCCACGAACTCGACCCCGGCCACCACGGCCCGCTCCTGCCAGTCCAGCTCGATGATCCGGCCCACCGGCACGCCCCAGCGCTCCAGGTGCGCCCCGACACCCAGCGGCACCAGGAACTTCGCCGCCTGGAGGTCGGCCAGCGTCTGGATGGTCGTCATGTCCAGGTGGTCGTAGTGGTCGTGGGAGATCACCACGGCGTCGATCGGCGGCAGGTCACGCAGCGCCACCGGCGGCTCGTGCAGCCGTCGCGGGCCGGCCAGCCGGGACGGCGAACACCTGTCACTCCACACCGGGTCCAGCAGCACCCGGCGGCCCTCGATCTCGATCAGCGCGGACGAATGCCCGTACCAGGTGATGTGCAGTCCCTGAGCATCGCCGCCCGGAGCCGGCGTGACCAGCGGAACCGGAAGATGCGGCCGCCGCGCCTCGCGGCCGGTGGCGGCCGCCACCGCGAGCCGCGGCATGGACGCGGCGGTGACCTCGGTGGCCGGAACCGTGTTGCGGAACTTTCCGCCGGAATACTGCGGCGAGGACTCGACCCGGGACCGCCGGGAACCGGACGCCCGGGCGCCCAACTGTGCGGGAATGTCGCGGGCGGCCCACACCGCCGCGGCAGCGAGCGCCAGAGCCAACACGGTACGCGTTCGTTTCGCCATGGTCTCCAGTCTGACCTGCAACGGTTCGCCACGGCCACCGCTGCCCTCAGCATTGCCTCAGCAAGTGACCGGTATGACACACTCGCGCGGTGACGCAAGACACCCTTCAGCAGCAGACACACCTCATCGTGCGTCAGCGCATCCGCCTCATGGTCAACCAATATGAGGTCCACGCCGTCTCCCCGACCGGAGACGAAGCCGGCATCCTCGCGTTCGCTCAGCAGAAGCGGCTGGCGTTCAAGGAGCAGGTGACCCTCTACACCGACGACACCAAGCAGTACCCGGTGCTCGGTTTCAAGGCCCGGCAGGTCATCGACCTCGGTGCCACCTACGATGTGTTCGACGCGAACGGGCAGCCCATCGGCCTGTTCCGGAAGAACTTCGCGGCCTCCCTGCTGCGTTCCAGCTGGGTCGTCGAGCAGCCCGGTTACGGCGAGATCGCCGGGCAGGAGCGCAACCCGTGGGTCGCGGTGCTGCGGCGGTTCATCGACTACCTGTCCTGGCTGCCGTACCACTTCGACTTCACCATCCAGGGCCGGCCGGCCTTCTCGGTCGTCCGCAAGTGGGGGCTGCGGGACACGTACCAGGTCAGCATCTACGACCAGTACCTGGACCGCCGCCTCGTGGTGGCGATGGCCGTCGCGCTGGACGCTCTGCAGAGTCGGTAGATTCTGCGGGCATGGACGATCCACGTGCTCAACGCCTCTTCGGTGACAGTCTGGTAGCTCCCGGAGATCTGGCGCAGAGCCCGTTCCGGGTCGACCGGGACCGGATCGTCAGCTCACCGTTCCTGGCCCGTCTCGCCGGGGTCACCCAGGTGATCAGCCCCGGCGGGGCGGGACTCCTCGTGCACAACCGGCTCACCCACAGCCTCAAGGTGGCCCAGGTGGGCCGGGCCGTCGCCGAACGCCTCCGGGCCGGCGCACCCGACCTGGCCGAGAAGCTCGGCGGCTGCGACCCGGACGTCGTCGAAGCCGCCGCGCTCGCCCACGACCTCGGCCACCCGCCGTTCGGGCACCTCGGCGAACGGGTCCTCGACCGGCTCGCCCGGCACCGGCTCGGGCTGCCCGACGGCTTCGAGGGCAACGCCCAGTCGTACCGGATCGTCACCAGCACCGAGATCGGCGGCCAGGCCACCATCGGGCTCAACCTGACCAACGCGGTCCGGGCCGCCATCCTCAAGTACCCGTGGACCAGGCTCAACCACCCGGACCCGCACCCGCGTTTCATGGACCCGCCCCCGCGCGGCGCCGCCGTCGTCCCCGACGACCCGGACGGTGGCTCCCTCAAATTCGGCGCCTACTCGACCGAGATCGCCGACGTCCGCGCCGCCCGGGCCCCGTTCGCCGGCCGGGTCGCCGACTGGCAGCAGACCGTCGAGGCCTCGGTGATGGACGCCGCCGACGACATCGCCTACGCCATCCACGACCTGGAGGACGTGCACCGGGTCGGCGTCCTCCAGCAGGGCCTGGTCGCCACCGAGCTGATGGCCTGGCAGCGCTGGGGCAGCGAGTCCGACCTGACCCGGGCCGGCGGCGCCATCGAGTCGCTGCGCCGCCAGTTGTGCCGCAAGGAGGACTGGATCGCCGACGACGAGGCCTTCGCCGACGCCGTCGAACTGGTCCGCGCCGAACTCGTCGACGGCCTCCTGGCCCGCCCCTTCGACGGCTCGCTGGAGGCCGAGGCCCGGGTCGCCGCCTTCTCCGCCAACTGGACCCGCCGCCTGGTCGATTCCGTCGAACTCGTCGGCCAGCCCGCGATCCGCAGCAGCCACGCCCAACTCGCCCGGGCCCAGTGGCACGAGGTGCAGATCCTCAAGTTCGTCCAGAACCGGTTCGTCCTCGAACGCCCCGACCTCGCCCTCCACCAGCGCGGCCAGGCCCGGCTGCTGGCCTCCCTGGTGGAGGCGCTGATCGCCTGGCTGACCGACCCGGACGAGGCCCAGCGCCTCCCACGCCGCCTCCGCGACCTGGTCGAACTGGCCGAAACCGAACTCCCCGCCGGCACCCCGGACCGCCTCTCCCGGGCCCGCGGCCGCGCCGTGATCGACTTCGTGGCCGGCCTGACCGACAGCCAGGCAGTCGGCCTGATGGAGGCCTTGTCCGGCCGCTCCCGCCAGCTGTGGACCGACGCCTTCGTTCTTTGACCCCTTTTCGGGTACGGCCCCACCTCCCTCAACCGCAACCACCCGTCCCGTAGCCACCACGCGACGCTGCTGCCCACTCCCGGCCTCCACCGCGCCCGCCGGGCATATGCGGCACTCACCCCAGCCGTCGCCCACCCCGGTAATGGCGTCCCGGATACCGGTGTGAGCGACGGCTCGCGGTTTGCGGTACGCCCGGCAGGCCGTCAGCCGTCGTTCACTGCGGTAATGGCGTCCCGGATACCGGTGTGAGCGACGGCTCGCGT
>NZ_JBEZXU010000027.1:0-85301 GCF_040638175.1 Actinoplanes sp. NPDC026670 | reverse complement strand
CGCGGTTTGCGGTTCGTGCGGCAGGCTGTCAGCCGTCGTTCACTGCGGTAATGGCGTCCCGGATACCGGTGTGAGCGACGGCTCGCGGTTTGCGGTTCGTGCGGCAGGCTGTCAGCCGTCGTTCACTGCGGTAATGGCGTCCCGGATACCGGTGTGGGCGACGGCTCGCGGTTTGCGGTACGCCCGGCAGGCCGTCAGCCGTCGCCCACCGCGGTAATGGCGTCCCCGAAACCGAGGTGAGCGACGGCTCGCGGTTTGCGGTTCGTGCGGCAGGCGGCCAGCCGTCGTTCACTGCGGTAATGGCGTCCCGGAAACCGACGTGAGCGACGGCTCGCGCTACGGGACGGGGCGGGTTGCGGTTGGGAGGGGCGGACGGCGTACCGGATGAGGTTGCTTCGTCAGATCAGGAAGCCGCCGCCGGCGTGGATGTTCTGGCCGGTGATCCATGTCGAGTCGGGGCCGGCCAGGAAGGCGATCACCGCGGCCACGTCGGCCGGGGTGCCGAGGCGCTGGAGGGCGGTGACGCCGGCGGCTCGTTCGAGGCCTTCCGGGGTGTTGACGGAACGCAGCATGTCGGTGGCGCCGGGGGAGACGGTGTTGACCGTGATGTTGCGGGGGCCGAGTTCGCGGGCGGCGATCTTGGTGATCTGTTCGAGGGCGGCCTTGCTCGCGCTGTAGAGGGCGCCGCCGGGGGCCGGCACGGCGGTGTTGATGCTGGAGATGTTGATGATCCGGCCGCCGTCCCGCAACAGCGGAATCGCCGCCTGAATAGCAAATGTCGGAAATTTCGTGTTTACCGTGATCAGGCGGTCGAAATCTTCCGAGGTGATCTCGGCGATCGGCTTTCCGAAGGCTATCCCCGCGTTGTTGACCAGGATGTCCAGGCCGTCGGCGACCGGTTCGAAGATCGCCGGCAGGGTGCCGAGATCAGCCTGATCGCAACGGACCGCCTCCGCGCCGGTCTCGGCTGTGACCGACTTCGCCTCGGCCTCCGCCGCATGGTAGGTGAACACGACCCGGGCGCCGTCGGCGGTCAGCCGCTGGACGACGGCCCGGCCGATGCCACGGGATCCTCCGGTGACGAGCGCGGTCTTTCCGGTGAGAGAAAGCGTCATGCCCATCGATGCTAGGCGCGAAACCGGGTGCGCGGCGGAGATGCGGCGGGGCCAAGCGGTGCGGGGCAGGATCAGGAGATGCGGCGGGGCCAGGCGATGCGGGGCAGGGGCCGGAGATGCGGCGGGGTCAGGCGGTGCGGGGGCGTGGGATCAGGCGGAGCGCGGCCGGTGCGTGGGCCGGGACGGCCGGGGAGCGCGGCGCGACCGGGGAGAGGCGCTGGTAGGCGGCGCCGACCGCCGGCCGGAGGTCGGGTTCGCCCTGGTTGGGCCAGAGGGCGACGGCCCGTTCGGCGAGGGCGGTGATCGTCAGGGACGGGTTGACGCCGAGGTTCGCCGGGACCGCCGAACCGTCGATGACGTGCAGCCCCGGATATCCGTAGACGCGATGGTAGGCGTCGACGACCCCGGTGGACGGCGAGTCCCCGATGGTCGCGCCGCCGAGGATGTGCGCGGTCAGCGGGATGTTGAAGATGTCGCCGACGGTTCCGCCGGGGTATCCGCCGATCCGGTCGGCGATCCGGCGGACGGCGTCGTGGCCGACCGGGATCCAGGTCGGGTTGGCCCTGCCGTGGGCGAGGGTGGTGGTGAGCCGCCCGGTACGGGTGCGCCGAACCGTCAGCGAGTTGTCCACCGACTGCATGACGAGGGCGATGATGGTCCGTTCGCTCCACCGGCGGACCGACAGCGAGTGCCCGAGGACGACCGGATGCCGCAGCGCCTGCCAGAGGAACCGGAGCGGACGGGGCACCCGCCCGCCCCCGTCGACGAGGATCGTGGACAGCAGTCCCATCGCGTTGCTGCGCGGCCCGTAGCGGACGGGTTCGATGTGGGTGTCGGCGTCCGGATGGAACGACGAGGTGATCGCGATGCCCTGGGAGAACGGCTGTTCCGGCACGTCCTTGGTGGCCGCCCCGAGCAGCGCCTCCGAGTTGGTCCGGGTGAGCTGCCCGAGTGAATCGGAGAGGGCGGGCAGCACTCCACGGTCCTTCATGGCGTGCAGCAGCCGCTGGGTGCCGAGCGCCCCGGCGGAGAGGATGACCTGCCCGGCGGTGAAGACCCCGCGCCGTGTCTCGATCCGCCAGCCGTCGTCGTCCGGCCGCAGCAGTGTGACCTCGGTGTCCGGGTGGACCGTGACTCCGGCCTGTTCGGCCAGGTAGAGGTAGTTGACGTCGAGCCGGTTCTTGGCGCCGACCTTGCACCCGATCATGCAGTTGCCGCATTCGACGCAGCCGGTGCGTTCGGGTCCGGCCCCGCCGAAGTACGGGTCGGGCACGGTCTTGCCCGGTTCGCCGAAGAACACCCCGACCGGGGTGCGCCGGAACGTGTGCCCGACGCCCATGTCCTCGGCGACCTGTTTGATGACGACGTCCGACGATGTCATGGTCGGCTGTTCGACGACGCCGAGCATCCGGGACGCCTGGTCGTAGAAGGGTGCGAGCTCGGCCGCCCAGTCGGTGATCCCGGACCAGTGCGGGTCGGCGAAGAACGGCGCGGGCGGCACGTAGAGGGTGTTGGCGTAGACGAGCGAGCCACCACCGACCCCGGCTGCGGACAGCACCATGATGTCCTTGAGCAGGGTGATCCGCTGCATGCCGCGCATCCCGAGCCGGGGCGCCCAGAGGAAGTTGCGCAGGTCCCAGGAGGTCTTGGGCAGGGTGTCCGGAGTGAACCGGCGGCCGGCTTCGAGCACGCCGACCCGGTACCCCTTCTCCGCCAGCCGCAGAGCGCTGACGCTGCCACCGAAGCCGCTGCCCACGATCACGATGTCGAAGTGCGTCATCGTGTCACCTAAGCATTACCGGCGAGTAACCGACAAGGGTCAGCGGCGATAGATCCTGATCGAATGCCCGACGTCGCCTATCTCCTGGGATGTGGCGATCATCTGCTTCAGCCGGGGGCCGGCCAGCGCCACCCGGGAGTCCGAGACGACGAGCAGACCGTGGACCTCGTCGAGCGGAACCGAGTACGGATCCCGCGACTCGATCCCGTAGTAGGCGGGCACCCCGGAACCCTTGTAGACCAGCCAGACCTGCTCGCCCGGGTGTTCGGTGCGCAGGTAGACGCTGAGCCGGGCCAGGTCCTGACCCCAGTCGACGTTGGCGTCGTGCAGGTTGAGGTGGGTCTGCGCGGTCCCGCCGAGGGCCTCATTGGAATATGGCAGATAGTAGGGAAATGTCAGGACCGAGCTGACCGCGACCCAGAGCACGAGCAGCCCGGCGGCGACCCGCGACGGCGTGAATCTGATCAACGCGACCGCCCCGGCCGCGACCGCCAGGAACAGGTGCAGGTGGATCGCGTAGCGGGTGCCGTAGTTGCGCGCCCCGGTCATCGTGACCAGCAGCAGCACCACCGACACCGGCAGCAGGTAGAGCAGCGCCACCCGCAGCCGCGGCACCATCAGCATGGTGAACAGCCCGCCGATCCACAGCGCGAGCATCCCGAGCGGCGTCTTGATCAGGATCGCGACCGGCATGTAATACCACGGCGACCCCTTGTAGGACTCGCCCAGCAGGAACCCGTTGAACAGCCGGTTCTCGAACTTGAACTGGACCAGCATGCCGTCGGTGTAGGCCTGCGGGAACGGCAGCCAGTCCACCGCCAGCCGTTTCAGCCCCTGCACGTCGGGCAGGTTGGGCGGGGTGGTCCAGCGCAGCCGCGGATCGACCACGAGATAGACGAACCACACCACCGCCACCGCGATCACCCCGGCGCCCAGCGCCGCGCCGGCGGCGATCAGCAGACGTCGCCTCAGGTCTCCGGCCACGGCCCGCCAGGTGGACCATCCGGCCAGCAGGACCAGCAGCGGTACGGCCGGCAGCACGCTCATGCGAGTGGCGAGGGCCGCCCCGAGCGCCGCCCCGGCGATCGGAACCCAGAGGGTGGGGCGGTCCCGCGCGCGCCAGGCGGCCCAGAAGGCGGTCAGCAGCATCCCGGCGGCCGGCACGTCCAGGGTGGCCAGCGAGCCGTGCGCGATCACGTCGGGGGAGAAGCTGTACATCGCGAGGGCGATCAGCCCACCCCACGGCCCGGCCAGGTCACGGGCGAAGAAGAGCACCACCAGCCCGAAGAGCAGGGTGAGCAGGATGACCGGCAGCCGGGCCAGCAGCATCAGCTGGAACGGGTTGTTGCCGGTCTCGTAGAGCAGATGCCGCCCGAGCCGGGTCTGGTTGCCGGCGTAGGCCGGGTCCAGGTCGGCGCCGGCGAACGCGGTGCCGGCCGCGATGATCAGCTTGCCGAGCGGCGGGTGCTCCGGGTTGTAGCGCAGGCTGTGCTGCTGCCGGTAGACCTCGGCGGTGGCCACGTAGACCGGCTCGTCGATGGTCGGCGACTGCTGGATCGCGGTGGTCCACATGGCGAACGCCATCTGCCCCAGCATGACCAGCACTGCCAGGACGTAGATCAAGCGGCGTCGTGGCATCGGGCCAATCTAGCCGGGCCCGGGTCACACGCCCACTGTGCGGGTGGCCACCAGTCCACGGGTCGCGTCGCCGGTCACCGACGGTATCTCCAGGGCCCACCCTCCGGTGAAGCAGCCGTCCCGGCCGATGCTCATCCCGTCGAGCTGCCGCCGCTGCGCCGCGCAGTACGCCTTGGCGCACGCGTCCCCCGGCAGCGCGAGCTGGGCGGTGTGCAGCACCTCGTCGCCGTCGTCGACCGAGAAGTGCACGTGCGGCCACCGCCCGGCCTGCGCCTCCGGGAACGCGCTGCCGAACGACACCCATCCGGCGGGGTCGGCGACCTGCCGGCCGGCCGGGCCGTGGCCGCCGCAGTGCCAGAGGCTGACCGCGCAGCCGGTCCGCGGGCGGCCCGAGTTCGCGCTCACCAGCCGCAGTTTGACGGTGAGGGGCACGCCGGGTGTGGGCTCTGTCATGGCGGTCTCATCGCCCGCGATCGGCGGGCGCTGAGATCTTCTCGGTGGCAGAAGACGGAGCACCCCCGGCGCCGTGTCGACGCCGGGGGTGCGCAGAGCGGGTGTGACCTCAGACCGAGGACGGGATGCGCTCCGTCTCGTCGTGCTCCTCGTAGGCGGCCTTCGCGGCCGCCAGCTTGCCGGGGAACTGCTGGCAGGCCCGGTAGAGCTTGAAGATCAGGAACGCCTCGAAGGCGAGCAGCCCGGCCCCGGCCGCGATGGTGACCGGGAAGATCAGGCCGGTGATCGGGGCGATGATGAAGACCGACATCTCGTACTCGATACCGCTGATCAGGTGCGTGCGGATCCGGTTGCGGCGCAGCGTCTGGCCGATCCGGCTCTTCAGCGAGCCGCCACCGGCTGCCGGGGCGGGCATCTCGTCGGCCGGCTCGCCCATGTCGGCGCCGGACTCGGCCTCGCCGGGGACCGGGAGACGGTACGCGTTGATCTGGGTCCGCATGGCGAGCCGGACCTTCGACATCTGGGCGCTGTTCAGATAGCGGAACAGGTCCAGGAAGATCGCCACCGACATCAGCCAGAGGTACGCCACATCGCCGGTCCGCGCCCACTGGCCACCGAACAGGGCCAGCGCGATGAAGAAGACCCGCACCCGGTCCAGCACGAAGTCGAGCCATTGCCCGAACATCGTGCCCGTCCCGTTCAACCGCGCGATCTTGCCGTCCATGCAGTCGACCACGAAGCTGATGTGGAACAGGACACCACCGGCGACGAGCGCCCAGCGCTCCCCGGTGGCGAAACAAGCCGCTGCGCCGAATCCGAAGATCGACGCGATGAGAGTCAGTACATTGGGCGTGATCCATCGGTACGGTGCAACCAGACGCACCAGTCGAGACGCCAGCGGGTCGACCAGAAGCACGGTCCACCACGCGTCGACCGGCTTGTAGGTCCGTTCCCGGATCTCCTGCAAGGTCACCTTCACGCGCGGCACTTTAGACCTTAATCCTTCGAAAACGCTATGTGGCCCGCCGGTGAACCAGCGTTACTACCTGGGGTAATGCCGATCAAGGCGGCCAGTAGTCGGATACTGCTCGGTAGTCACAACACGGTATCGGTATGTGCGGTATAGGACACTCTACGCCCGGCCCCGGAGTTCCGCTCCGACGTCGTGCAGATGGCGCAGCGCCTGCCGGTACGACTCGATCAGCCCGGTCATCTCGTAGGGCACCCCGATCTCGGCGCAGTAGCCGCGCACGATCGGCTGGGCCAGCCGCAGGTTCGGCGTCGGCATGGCCGGGAACAGGTGGTGCTCGATCTGGTAGTTCAGCCCGCCGAGCGCCGCGTCCACGAACCGCCCGCCCCGGACGTTGCGTGAGGTGAGGACCTGTTTGCGCAGGAAGTCCTCGGTGCCGTCGGGGTGCGGCATGCCCTTGTGGTTCGGGGCGAAGGTCAGACCCAGGTAGATCCCGAACAGCGCCTGGTGCACCACCAGGAACGCCAGCGCCTGGAGCGGCGACAGGACCAGGAGCAGCGCGGACGCGTACCCGATGAAATGGATCGTCAGAAGTGCGGCCTCCAGGCCGCGGCTCTTGATCGTGCCGCCGGCCAGCGCGCGCACGCTGTCCCGTTTGAGGGACAGACCCAGCAGGGTGAGCAGCGGGAAGAACAGCCACGCCTGGTGCCGGACCAGGAATCCCCGGCCACGGGCCTGTTCCCGGGACCAGACCAGCACGTCCGGGCCGACGTCCGGATCGAGGTCGTCGTGGTTCGGGTTGGCGTGGTGCTTGGTGTGCTTCTCCATCCAGTAGCCGTAGGACATGCCGATCGCCAGGTTCCCGGCGATCCGGCCGGCCCGCGCGCTCGGCCGGTTGGTGCGGAACACCTGCCGGTGCGCGAGGTCGTGCGCCACCAGCGCCACCTGCGCGAACACCACGGCCAGGAACACCGCCACGGCGAGCGTCCACCAGGAGGCGCCGACCAGGACGAAGGCGGTCCACCCACCGATCAGGGCGAGCGAGACCAGGCTCAGGCGTACGGCGTAGTAGGCGGGCCGCCTCCGCAGGAGGCCGGCCGCGTTGATCCGGCGATTGAGCTCGGCGAAGTCGCTTCCCGCGGTCCGCGTCCCTGCTGCTGTCGTCGTCATGTTCCCAGCGAACCGGTTCGGTGATCCCCGGTCAGGAGGGCCAGGCCACCGAACGGCGGTAGGGCTGGCCCTACCGACAACCTCGCATCGGGTGGCCAGGATGAAGGCATGGACTCGCGTGACTGGATCCGGGACGGGCTCCGCGCCGTCGCCGGCGGGCTGCTCGCCGTCCCCCTCGCCATCGTGAACATCCCGCTGTTCGCGCTGTTCGTGGTGGGTCTGGTGCTGACTCCGGTGCTCGGCATCGGGCTGCTGGTGCTGCCGCTGGTGACCCTGCTGATCCGGGCGCGGGCCGACGCGGCCCGCCGGCTCGCCGCCGCCCGGGGCGTGCACATCGCCAGGCCCTATCGGCCCCGCCCGGACCGGGTGGTGTTCGGGAGCCTGCGCCACTACCGGTGGGTGATCACCGACCCGGCGACCTGGCGGGACGTCGGCTGGCTGCTGCCCGGCGCGCTGGCCGGCCTGGTGCTCGGTGTGCTGACGCTGGCGCTGCCGGCCTACGGCGCCCAGGGCATCCTGCTCATCCCGCTCTGGATCTGGCTCGGCACCGGCGAGTACGGCTACGGCATGGTCTGGCCGATCGAGACGCTCGGCGAGGGCTTCTTCTCCCTGCCGCAGGGCGCGCTGATCCTGGCGATCGGGGTCGCGGCCGCGCCGTACCTGCGGAATGTCGACGCACTCTTCAACAGGCTGTTTCTCGCCCCGACCCGGTCCGCCGAGCTGCGCCTGCGGGTCAGCCAGCTGACCGTGACCCGGGCCGACACGGTCGACGCCCAGGCCGCCGAGCTGCGCCGGATCGAGCGTGACCTGCACGACGGCGCCCAGGCCCGGCTGGTCGCCCTGGGCATGACGATCGGGCTGGCCGAGGAGATCGTCGACGCCGACCCGGCCACCGCCCGCAAGCTGCTGGCCGAGGCCCGGGAGAGCAGTTCGGCCGCCCTGGTCGAGTTGCGTCACCTGGTCCGCGGCATCCACCCGCCGGTGCTCGCCGAGCGTGGTCTGGAAGGCGCGGTCCGGGCGCTCGCGATGGCCCTGCCGATGCCGGTCACGGTGACCACCGAGCTGCCGGGCCGGCTGGACACGCCGGTCGAGTCGGCCGCCTACTTCGCGGTCGCCGAGGCACTGGCCAACGCGGTCCGGCACGGCGCCGCCCGCAACGGCGCCGTGGAGCTGTGGCACAACGGGGTGACGCTGGTCATGCGGGTCAGCGACGACGGCCGGGGCGGGGCCGACCCGTCCGGCGGCACCGGGCTGCGAGGCATCGAACGCCGTCTTGCCGCCTTCGATGGCACGATGAGCCTGTCCAGCCCGCCGGGTGGACCGACCGTCGTGACCATGGAGCTGCCGTGCGCGTTGTCCTCGCCGAAGACCTCGCCCTCCTCCGGGACGGGCTGACCCGGCTGCTGGAGGCGTTCGACTTCCAGGTGGTGGCGGCGGTCGACAACGGGCCGTCACTGCTGCCGGCGCTGCTGGAGCACCGGCCGGACGTGGCGGTGGTGGATGTGCGGCTGCCGCCGACCTTCACCGACGAGGGACTCCAGGCGGCGATCGAGGCCCGGCAGAAGGTGCCCGGCATGCCGGTGCTGGTGCTCTCCCAGCACGTCGAGCCGCTCTACGCCCGGGAGTTGCTGACCGACCGGGCGGGCGGGGTGGGCTACCTGCTCAAGGACCGGGTGGCGAACGTGGCCCAGTTCGTCGACGCGGTGCGCCGGGTGGCGGGCGGCGGCACCGCGATGGACCCGGAGGTCGTCTCGCAGCTGCTCGCCCGCCACTCCTCGCCGCTGTCCGGGCTGACCGCCCGGGAACGGGACGTGCTCGAGCTGATGGCCGAGGGCCGGTCGAACGGCGCGATCGCCGCCAAACTGTTCGTCGGCGAGAAGGCGGTGAGCAAGCACATCAGCAGCATCTTCACGAAGCTGGGCCTGCCGCCCTCGGACGACGACCATCGCCGGGTCCTGGCCGTGCTGACCTATCTCAACGCCTGAGCCCTCAGCTCTTTCCGGCTCAGCTCGTCAGCCTGGCGATCCGCCCGTCCCGGCCGGATGCCCAGCAGGCGCCGTCGCCGGTGCAGGCCACCGCGTCGAAGCTGCCGGTGTCGAAACGCCGCCAGGTCACCCCGCCGTCGAAGGAGACGTCGCTGCCGGTCGGGCCGACCGCCAGCGCGGTACGCCCACGCCACCACGCCACCCCGGACCGGTACTCGCCAGGGGCCTTCTTCGACACGGTCCAGTGCCTCCCACCGTCCCGGGTGACCGCTGCGCCGTCGGGCGCGGACGTCTCCGCGGCGTAGTCGCCACCGACCGCGATGCCCTGCCCGTGGCCCCGGAAGGCGAGCGAGTAGATGCCGGCGCTGGGGCCGCTCGGCACCGGTGAATCGGTCACCGACCAGTTCCAGCCGCCGTCCTTCGACGCGAACACCCGGGCCGTGGCGTCGCCGCCGGTCGCGAACCAGGCGCGCTGCCCGGCCGAGACCAGGCAGGTGCCGCTGGCCGCGAAGGCGAACTCGCCCGGCAGCGCGTCGGGCATGCCGCCGGTCGGCCGGGTCTGCCAGGTGCGCCCGCCGTCCCGGGTGGCCAGGATCCGGAACTTCCCGCCCACCGGGTCGGACAGGGCCAGCCCGTGCCGCCGGTCCAGGAAGGTCAGACAGTCGTAGAAGGCGGCCGGATCGTCGTTGCGGAACGTCTCGATCCAGGAGGCGCCGCCGTCCGACGTCGAGTAGACCCGCGAGTCCGGGCCGTTGCCGATGGTCAGGGCCACCGCGTGCCGGGCGTCGAAGGCCTCGATGTCACGGAACTGCAGGGCGGCCGCGTCGGGTGGGCCGACCGAGGCCCAGGTGCGCCCGCCGTCCACGGTCCGCAGCACCGTCCCGGCCGATCCGGCCGCCCACGCGACGTTCTTGCTGACCGGGGCCAGCCCACGGAACCGTGCGGTCGAGCCGGTGTCGGTGAGCTGCCAGGACAGTCCGGGACCCGGGGTGAATCCGGTGCCGCCGGCCACGACGAGGGCGAGCACTGCGATGGACAGCTTTCGATGCAACGTCATGCCCGGGAACCTACCGTGTCAAGCGGCGGATCTCGATGGGCTCGGCGCCGGGCCCGGAACCGGCGCATCGTTGGCCAGCAACCGCCCGGCGAGCAGGCCACAGCCCAGGATCAGCACCGCGGCGATCATGGCCAGCAGTCCCTGTGACACCGGCCGGGGCCGTCGTCGTCCCGGCACTCGCCGGAACCCGCTCAGCGCGTCATCCATCGGCGGTCCCCTTTCGGCGCTCCCCACCTCGATTCTCAACGGGCGGAAGGCTTCGACGGGCATCACTCGTCAGGGATCAGCCGAACAACCGGCCCGGCCTCAGCCGTCCAGCAGGGCGCGCAGCCGAACGCTGTCCGCCGTGGTCCAGCCGGGTGGCGGCGCCAGGGCGGCCCAGCCGTCGACGGTCTCCGATCGGTACGAATGCCCGTGCCCGGTCGGCACCTTGTTGGAGAAGACCAGATCGCAGGTGATCTGCCAGAACGTGATGCCCGGGTACCAGTGCATGTCCGGGGTGACGTCCGGCGCCCGCTGCCCGATCAGCCACTGTGGCTTCTTCCACAGCAGGTCCCAGCTCCACCAGACCACCGGATCGGTCGCGTTCTGCAGGTAGACCACTTTCGGCCGGGGGCCGGACATGTCACGCAGCTCGGCCGCGTCGTCGGCGAACTCCACGGGCAGCGCCGGATAGGCCGGGTCCCAGATCGGGCTGCCGGCGGCCCGGCCCTCGGTGAGCGCCCGGTGGGTCGGGTTGGCGAACGTCGGGCCCAGCAGCAGCGCGCCGTCCGCCCCGTCGACCAGGCGCTCCGGCGTGCCGAAGGTCATCTCCATCCCGTACGTCCCGAGGCTCTCGCCGAACAGCAGCAACCGCGGCCGCGTCGCCGCCGGGAGCGCCGCCCACCTCGCGCGCACCGCGCTGATCAGCGCGTCGGCCGCGTCGGCGACCTCGGACCGGTCGCCCATGAACGCGAAGAAGCTCGGCAGGTACGAATACTGCATGGACACCAGCGCGGTGTCCCCGGCATACATGAACTCCAGGGACCGGGGGACCTTGTTGTCCACCCAGCCGGTGCCGGTCGGGGTGATCACCGCGATCACCGCCCGGTCGAAGGCGCCGGTCCGGTCCATCTCGCGGACCACCAGGTCGGCCCGCTCCTGGAGGGTGTCGGCCGAGGTGAGGCCTGCGTAGACCCGGATCGGCTCGATCGCGGGCCGCCGGGCGAACGTGGACAGCTCCTCGACCGTGGGCGTCCCGGCCACGAACGTCCGGCCCTGGCGGCCGAGCGTGTCCCACCTGACGAACGACTGCGGCCCGCCGGAGCGCAGCGTGGACGCCGGAACCGTGACGCCGCTGCCGGTCCCGTTGTTCTCCACGGCGGCCAGGCGGTCGACGGTGGTGAACAGGTTGGCGATCAGCAGGCCGTCGAACGCCGAATACGCCAGGACGGCGACCACCAGGGTGCCGGCGCAGTAGGCGGCACGCTGGGGGACGATCCGCCGGAACAGCAGCGCGCAACCGTACGTGGACAGGCGCAGAAACCGGGCGATCAGCAGCAGCAGGCCGAAGGTGAGCAGGCTGGCCCCGACGGTCCGGGCGATGTCGTACTCCGGGACGGGCTCCATGCCGAGCCGGATTCGCAGGTCACGCTGCCAGCGGGTGCCGAGCCAGAGGAAGATCACCACCATCACCGGCACCACCGCGGCGAGCGCCGCCCAGGCGATCAGCGCGGTCCGGGCGAGGAACGGCCCGTGCAGCCGGCGGGCCAGCGCTCCGGCGGCGGCGCCCAGCGCGTAACCCATGGCGGCGGTGATCCCGGCGACCACACCCTGGAGGAACCAGGCGCGCGGCAGCAGCGACGGGGTGAAGGAGAGGCAGTAGAAGAGTGCGGCCAGGCCGGCGCCGGTGACGCTCAGGCCGGAGCGGACGATGCGCCGCGGGCCGGCCGGCGCCGGGGGGAGCGGGGTGTCCTCGGGGGATCGGCGGGGGGAGGGAATCCGGGAGAGCAGCGCCCTCGACCAGCCGGGCGGGGACGCAACCACCTGTCTGAGCATCCGGGGCTCCGTTTCGTCGGGCCGGTCCCACACCGGGTGTCACGACATCGACCCGATGCGTTGCTTATCCATCATCGTGGTCGATCCCGTTGAACGCCGCCTCATTTCCCTCGGGGTATTCCCTGGTTTCTTCTCCGGGGTTCATTCACTTCGGGCCTCGCCTGCCGATGACTTGCGGTGAGGAGGAACTCGATGCGGCTGCGTAACTGGATCGCGGTGCTGGTCAGCGTGTTGTTGCTGGCTGGGGCCGGTGTCGCGGGCATTCTGGTGAACCGTTCGACCGTCCAGGCGGTCGAGAAGGTGCACCGGACCGACACCACCGCGCTCGGCGACAACAACGCGGAGCTGACCGGTCAGCTCCAGTTCTACTCGACTGTCGAGCTGGGGAAGATCGCCGCGCTGCTCGCAGCCGGTGGCGCGACCACCCCGGAGCAGGCGAAGGCGGCCCTGATGGCCGCCGCCAAGAAGACCAACACCTTCCAGTACGGCCTGCTCATCACCGATGTGAACCGGAACGTCCTGCTGGCGAGCGGTGACTCGGCGCTGCCGGCGACCGACGACACCGGCTGGCAGCGGATGTGGGCGCAGCTCGAAACCGCCGCCGGGAACACCTCCGACACGGATGACTACGGCTTCTCCAACGTCATGCAGGTGGCCGGTGGCGACGCCGCCAAGCCCAGCTCCTATGTGTCCGCGGTGGCCGTGCCGTTCAAGCGGAACGGTGTGCTGGCCGGGTACCTGATCGGGCTGAACCACATCTCGTCGACCTCACTCCAGGGGTACATGCGGGAGCTGAAGAGCGACTACCACCGCACCACGATCGTGGACACCAGCGGCCGGGTCGGCGCGGCCAGCCTGGACGAGGTGCTCGGCACCACGGTCAACCCCGAGATCCTGAAGAGCCGGAGCGGGACCTCTGCCTTCGTGGAGTATCTCGAGGGCGAGGAGAAGATGATCGCCGTGGTGATCGACATCGATCACAGTGGCTGGTACTACGTCCGTACCCAGACGAAGGCGTCCTTCGACGGCGTGGTCTACAACCGCAGCCAGACCCTCAACCTCACGCTGCTGGCGATGCTGGTGATCGGTGTGGTCGGCATCACTCTGCTCGGTTACCGGACCCAGATCACCAGGCGCCGTGCCGACGAACGTTTCCAGGCGCTCTTCCAGCACGCCCCGGACCTGGTGTCGGTGCTCGACGGGCAGGGCCGGATCATCTTCAGCAGCCCGAGCACCACCTCGATCCTCGGGTTCCCGTCCGGCTCGCTGGCCGGGCACAGCGTCTTCGACGTGGTGCACAACGAGGACCAGCCGCAGATGCGGGAGAAGCTGTTCGCCCTGCTCGCCGACCCGGCCGGGGTGATGCGCCTGCAATGCCGGGTCCGCACCGCGGACGGCCAGTTCCGCTGGTTCGACTTCACCGCCTCCAACCAGATGGCCAACCCGTCGCTGAACGGCGTGGTGATCAACGCCCGGGACATCTCGGAGAACCGGGCGTTCCAGGAGCGGCTGGAGCACGAGGCGCAGCACGACCCGCTGACCGGCCTGCCCAACCGGCGCCGGATGACCGACAAGCTCCACTCGACGCTGCGGGCCGACGCGGTGGCGGTGCTCTTCGTCGACCTGAACGGGTTCAAGCCGGTCAACGACCGGCACGGGCACGAGATCGGCGACGAGCTGCTGCGTCAGGTGGCCGACCGGCTCAGCGCCTGTGTGCGTACCGAGGACGTGCTGTCCCGGGTCGGTGGTGACGAGTTCGTCATCCTGATGCCCGGCACGGTCGCGCCCGACGACGCGATCGCGATGGCCGGCCGCGTACGGTACGTCCTGGAGCTGCCGTTCCGGATCGACGGGCACGAGATCGGCATCGGCGCGAGCGTCGGGGTGCACCTGGCCCCGGCGGCGACCGACCCGGACGAGGCCCTGCGCGCCGCCGACCACGCCATGTACGAGATCAAGCACTCCAGCCGGATTCCGGCCGGGGTGACGGTCAGGGTGGGCCGGCACCGTGCGGCGGACTAAACTTCGTGCACACTGGGTGCATTAAGTTCCGACGAAACGGTGGTGGCCGCGGTGTCCAAGGTGTTCTCCCGGCGGGATCTCGACTTCCTGCTCTACGAATGGCTCGACGCCGAGGCCCTGACCGCCCGTGAGCGGTATGCCGAGCACTCCCGGGAGACGTTCGACGACTTCCTCGACGTCTCCCAGCAGATCGCCGAGCGTGACTTCGCTCCGCACAACCGGACCGGCGACCTCAACGAGCCGACCTTCGACGGCGAGCGGGTCACGATCATCCCCGAGGTCAGCCGGGCGCTGAAGGTCTTCGCCGAGTCCGGGCTGATCGCCGCCGGCTTCCCGGCCGAGCACGGCGGGCTCCAGCTGCCGCACGTGCTCCAGCGGGCCTGTTTCCTGTGGTTCCAGGCCGCCAACACCGGCACCTCGGCGTACGCGATGCTCACCGCGGGCAACTCCCACCTGCTCATGACACACGGCACCGAGGAGCAGATCCGCCGGTACGTCCACCCGATGCTGGAGGGCCGGTTCACCGGGACCATGTGCCTGTCCGAGCCGCAGGCCGGGTCCTCGCTGAGTGACGTCGCCACCAAGGCGGTCAAGCTGGACGACGGGACGTACCGGATCGACGGCGGCAAGATGTGGATCTCCGGCGGCGACCACGAGCTGAGCGAGAACATCATCCACCTGGTGCTGGCCCGGGTGGCCGGCGCGCAGCCCGGGGTCAAGGGCCTGTCGCTGTTCATCGTGCCGAAGAAGAACCTGGAGACCGGCGAGCGCAACGGCGTCGTGCTGGCCGGGCTCAACCACAAGATGGGCTACCGCGGCACCACCAACACCGTGCTCGCCTTCGACGGCGCCGTCGGTGAGCTGGTCGGCGAGGAGGGCCGCGGGCTGGCCTACATGTTCCACATGATGAACGAGGCGCGGATCGGGGTCGGCTCCGGCGCGGTCGCCCTCGGCTACACCGGTTACCTGCACGCCCTCGCCTACGCGCGGGAGCGGCAGCAGGGCCGGCCGATCGGCGACAAGGACCCTGCCGCGCCGCCGGTCCCGATCGTCGAGCACCCGGACGTCCGCCGCATGCTGCTCGCCTCCAAGTCGTACGTCGAAGGCGGTCTGGCCCTGGTCCTCTACGCGGCGAAACTGCTGGACGAGCCGTCGCCGGAGAACGACCTGCTGCTGGACACGCTCACGCCGATCGTGAAGGCCTGGCCGTCGCAGTGGTGCCGTCTCGCCGACGACCACGCCATCCAGGTGCACGGCGGTTACGGCTACACCCGGGAGTACCCGGTCGAGCAGTTCTACCGGGACAACCGCCTCAACTCGATCCACGAGGGCACCGACGGCATCCAGGCCCTCGACCTGCTCGGCCGCAAGGTCACCCAGCACGGCGGCGCCGGGCTCGGGCTGCTGCTCGACCGGATCCGGGCCACCGCTCTCAAGAGTGATCTCGGGGAGCCGGTGCTGACGGCCTGCGACCGGCTCGCCGCGACCACCGCCAAGCTGTGGGCCGATCCGTCGAAGGCGCTGGTCAACGCCACCGCTTATCTGGACGCCGCCGGCCACCTGGTGATCGCCTGGCTCTGGCTGGAGCAGCAGCTGGCCGCCGAGGGCAAGCAGGGCGACTTCTACGAGGGCAAACGCCTGGCCGCGCGATACTTCGTCACCCACGAGCTGCCCCGGATCGGCCCGATGCTGGACCTGCTCGACTCGGGCGACACCCTGCTTCGGGACATGGACGACGCCTGGTTGGGCTAGCTTGTGAGGCATGGCCGCTAAAGCCACGATCGTCGAAGTCGGCGACTACGAGGTCCGGGTCTCCAACCCGGACCGGGTGTACTTCCCGGAGCTCGGCGCCACCAAGCTCGACCTGGTCGAGTATTACCTGGCGGTGAGCGACGGGATCGTCCGCGCGCTGCGTGAGCGACCCTGCATGCTGCACCGCTTCCCGGAGGGCCTTCTCGGTGCGAAGGTGCACCAGAAACGGGTGCCCAACGGCGCTCCGCCCTGGCTGGAGACGGTCCGGGTGAAGTTCCCGCGGTACAACAGGCACGCCGACGAGCTGTGCGTGACCAAACCCGCCGACGTGATCTGGGCGGTGCAGATGTCCACCGTGGAGTTCCATCCGTGGAACTCGCGGCGGGCCGACACCGAGCGCCCCGACGAGTGGCGCATCGACCTGGACCCGATGCCTGACTGCCCGTTCGGCACGGTCCAGCGGGTCGTCCCGGTCGTCCGGGAGGTCCTCGGCGAGCTCGGCATCACCGGCTACCCGAAGACCTCCGGCGGCAAGGGCCTGCACGTCTACGTGCGGATCCGGCCGGAGTGGGGTTTCTCCGAGGTGCGCCGGGCCGCGCTCGCCTTCGCCCGCGAGGTGGAGCGGCGCGCCCCCGACGACGTGACGACGACCTGGTGGCGCCGCGACCGCGACCCGTCCGCGCTGTTCATCGACTACAACCAGAACGCCCGCGACCACACCATCGCCAGCGCCTACTCGGTGCGCGGCGTTCCCGAGGCCACCGTCTCCACCCCGGTCGCCTGGGACGAGATTCAAGATCTCAACCCCGGAGACTTCACCATTCGTACGGTGCCCGAGCGCTTCGCCCGGCTCGGTGACCTGCACGCCGCCATCGACGACGAGGCGTACTCGCTGGAGACCCTCCTGGAGTGGGCCGACCGCGACGAGAAGGCGGGCCTGGAGACCCCCGACGAGAAATCCTCCGAATAGCCGGGAACCGATCGGTGGCCACCGGCGTGTACCGGTCATGGCGTCCTCGACAGCGATGATCGGCCCGGAGATGATCGGCGCGGACCCGGTGGCCCCGGAACAGGACGGCTTCGAGGCCTTCTACCGGGCGAACGCCGACCGGATCTACCGTGCGCTCGCGGTCACCCTGCGCCGGGACGACCTGGCCGCCGACGCCGTGGCCGAGGCGATGTCCCGTGCCTACGCCCGCTGGTCCACGGTCAGCCGCCTGGACAATCCGGCCGGCTGGGTCTTCCGGGTCGCTCTCAACTGGTCCACCTCCTGGTGGCGCAAGGTGCGCCGGGAACGGCCGCCGGCCGACGACTCGGCCCATCCGCATCTGTGGCCGCCGGAGATCACGGTCGCCCGGGACGCCCTGGCCAGACTCCCCGAGCCGCAGCGCGCCGTGATCACCTGCCGGGTGCTGCTCGACCTCTCCACCGCCGACACCGCCGCCGCCCTGCGGATCAGCGAGGGCACGGTGAAGAGCCGCCTCGCCCGTGGACTGGCCGTCCTCCGGCACGAGCTGAACAGCGAGGACTGACCCCATGGACAGCATGGACCGGATTCCGCAGGACGTGACCGAGGCGGTCCGGGTGGCGGCGACCGCCGCACGGGGATACCCGGGTGACCTCGCCGACGTGCACCGCCGGGCCCGCCGGCGCCGCAACCGTCAGGCAGCCCTGTCGGCCGCCGCAGTGGTGGCGGTGGCCGCCGGCGCCGTGGTGGGTGCCGGGCGGTGGCGGCAGCCCCCGCCGCCACTGCCCGCGGCGGCGACCAGCGCCCCGGCCCCCGCGGTGTCGCCGAGCACGACGCCGGCGGTCGCCCGGCCGGCCCAGCCGCTGATCCTGGACGACGCGGTCGGCGCCTACCGGGCGCCCGGCGGCGGAACCGTCGAGCTCGGCGGCGACAGCCGGATCGGCGAACTGCTGCCGGACGGGACGATCGTCGCGCACGAGGTGGTCGGCTCCCGCGGCTGGGAGCGTCTGGTGGTCCTGCCGGACGGCTCGCAGGTCGCGTTCGGCTCGCACGACCTGAAACCGGGCGACGACCGTCCCGACGGCCCGAACGTCACCGGCCTGGAGTACCGCCTGGTGGTGACCGGCCCGGACGGAAGGATCCGGGTCCAGCGGGACCTGCGACGGACGGGCGAGCCGGTGATCCTGGTGGCCGCCCACGAGACCTCGGCGTACCTGTGGCGGCCGGCCGGGCTGGTCATGCACGACCTGGCCACCGGGAAGGAGCAGCTCGTCGTCAGCGGGATCCGGCTGGGCCTCGGCAAGGTGTTCGGCGAGCTGCGGCTGTCCGACATGCAGGGCAACTGGCTGGCGGTGACCCGGATGCAGGACGAATGTGTGCCCCTCGTCTACGACGTGACCACCGGCCGGGCGATCGCGAAGCTGTCCCTCGCCGGAACACGATGCCTCGCCGTGTCCGACCTGCGGCTCTCCCCGATCAGCACGCCGGAACGGGCGGTGCTGGCCGTCGCCTACGACCTGGAGACCGCCGATCATCTGCTGGAGAGCCGGGTCGCCCTGATCGAGGTGGCCACCGGCCGGCGGCTCGCCGACCACGAGGTGGCGCCGGTCGCGACGAAATCGTCGCCGGGGATCTCGCTCGCCTGGCAGGACGAGCGCACTCTGCGGGGCGCCTCCTACCCGGTCGATCCGGCGGGTGTCGGCGAGGTGAATGGTTTCACTCTGAACGCGAAGTAACCCTTTCAATTCAGACGGCTCGATGGGTATCGTGCGGCGATGGCCCTCTTGTCCGTGTTCGACCGCGAACACACCATCGCCCCCGAGGGGTACAGTCGCTGGCTCATCCCGCCCGCGGCGCTGGCCGTCCACCTGTGCATCGGCCAGGCCTATGCCACCAGTGTCTACAAGAACTCCCTGGTCCAGCACTTCGACACCAGTCAGACCGCGATCGGCATCGTGTTCAGCATCGCGATCGTCATGCTCGGTCTCTCGGCCGCGGTCGGCGGCACCTGGGTGGAGCGCAGCGGCCCGCGCAAGGCGATGTTCGTGTCCGCCTCGTTCTGGGCCACCGGCTTCCTGGTCGGCGCGCTCGGCATCGCGACCACCCAGCTCTGGCTGCTCTACCTCGGGTACGGCGTGCTCGGCGGGATCGGCCTGGGCATCGGCTACATCTCGCCGGTGTCCACGCTGATCAAGTGGTTCCCGGACCGGCCGGGCCTGGCCACCGGCCTGGCGATCATGGGGTTCGGCGGCGGCGCGATGATCGCCGGCCCGGCCTCCCGGCAGCTGATGTCGCTCTACGACCAGGACTACGACCCCTCGGTGGCCACCTCGGTCGCCGACGGGGATGCGCTGACCGCGCTGTTCCTGACCCTCGGCATCGTCTACTTCGTGATCATGATGTTCGGCGTGTTCAACATCCGGGTGCCGCGGGAGGGCTGGCGGCCGGACGGGTGGGACCCGGCCACGGTACGGGAGAAGCCGCTGGTCACCACGGCCGACGTCTCCGCCGCGAACGCGATCCGGACCCGCTCGTTCTGGCTGCTCTGGATCGTGCTGTTCTGCAACGTGACGGCCGGCATCGGCATCCTGGAACAGGCCAGCCCGATGATCCAGGACTTCTTCCGGGACGACTCGGGCGTCTCGACGGTCACCGTGTCGGCCGCGGCCGGGTTCGTCGGCCTGCTGTCGCTGTTCAACATGGCCGGCCGGTTCGCCTGGTCGTCGACCTCGGACCTGATCGGCCGCAAACCGATCTACATGGTCTACCTGGGCGGCGGGATGATCCTCTACACCGCGCTGGCCGTCGCCGGTCACCTCGCGACCGCGCTGTTCGTGCTGCTGGCCGGGGTGATCCTGTCGTTCTACGGCGGTGGGTTCGCGACCGTGCCGGCCTACCTGCGGGACCTGTTCGGGACCTTCCAGGTGGGCGCGATCCACGGCCGTCTGCTGACCGCGTGGTCGGCGGCCGGGGTGGCCGGCCCGCTGATCATCAACGGGTTCCTCGACGCGCAGGGCAAACCGGGCACGCTGACCGCGGACGCCTACCGCCCCGCGCTGTTCACCATGGTCGGCGTCCTGGCTGTCGGCTTCGTCGCGAACCTGCTGATCCGCCCGGTGCCCGAGCACCACCACGAACCGGCCGAGAAGACGGAGGTAGCCGCATGAGACTGGTGCTGTCCTGGGGGCTGGTGGTCGTCCTTCTGGGCTACGGAGTCATCCAGACCCTGATCACGGCGGCGAAACTCTTCCAGTAGTGCTCTCCCGGACGATCAGGCGGTGCGGTGCCCGTACCTCAAGACCCTCCGGAGGAGTCGCACTGCCGATGCGCAGCAGCAACCTCTCCACCGCGGTTGTCGCGATCATCTCCTTGTCGGGGGAGATGGTGGTGATCGTCGGGTTGGAGAACCGCCCGTCCTCGATGTCGTCGTAGCCGACCACCGCGACGTCCTCGGGAACGCGCAGCCCGCGCGAGACGATGGTCCGGATGGCGCCCAGCGCGACCAGGTCGGAGTAGCAGAAGACGGCGTCCGGTGGCTCCGGGAGATCCAGCAGGTGGGCCATGGCCCGGGCGCCGTCCGGCCGGTTGAACCGGGGCGTGCTGATGATCATCTCTTCGCGCGGGGTGCGGCCGCGGGCCGCGTGCGCCTCCCGGAACCCCTGGGTGCGGCGTTGCGCCGCCTCACCCGTGGCGTAGGGCTGGTCGCCGATCGCGGCGATCCGCTGCCGGCCCAGGCCGAGCAGATGCTCGGTGGCCTCGCGGGAGGCGGCCACGTCGTCTATTCCGATGTGGTCGAAACCGCCGTCGCTCGAGCGCTCGCCGAGGATCACCAGCGGCAGCGTCGGGTCGCGGTCGGCCAGGGCCTGCTGGTCGAGCCCGAGCGGGCTGAAGATGACGCCGTCGAAGAGCAGCCGGCGTGAGCCGTGGGCGATGAACGCGCGCTCGTGCTCGGGATCGCCGTCGGTCTGGTCGATCAAAACGTTATAGCCGCGGACCCGCGCCGCGCGGATCACGCTCTGCAACAACTCGGAGAAGTACGGGGTGTCCAGGTACGGCACGACGAGCGCGATCTGCCCGGACCGGCCCTGCGCGAGGTTCCGGGCGAGCACGTTCGGGCGGTACCCGAGTTGTTCCACCGCGCGCTGAACGCGCTCTCTCGTGTGCTCCGTGACGTTGGCGTATCCGTTCACCACGTTGGAGACGGTTCGGCTGGAGACGCCGGCCAACTCCGCGACGTCACGCAGAGTGACTTCTCGACGCATTCTTGCCCCCTCTGACCGCCCCAAGTTTCCGGCAGGTTACCCCTTGCCGTGTTTCAGGGTGCCGTGCATGCTTTGCTTTGCAGCGCTGCAAAAGCGTAGCAACATCGCTCGACCAGCAGTGCGAACTGTTCGGGCGTGCGAGGTCTGGCCTAACGGCCGACCCCCGGTGTGCCAGCACCGGAGGTCGGCTCTCTGAGCCCTGCACGGGTCTCAGAACTGATCAACTGGATACGCATCTACTCGTCTGTGAGGACCCAGTGAACATCGGCAACTTTAGTGCACGGAGAGTCAGTCGGCGATCAGTTGTGGCGGCGGTCGCGGCCACGGCCCTCGCGCTGACCGGTTGCAGCGGCGGCAGCGACGACGACAAGCCGGCCGAGAAGCCCACCGGCACGGTCACCGTCAAGGTGTGGGCCTGGTACCCGGAATTCAAGGCGGTCGTCGACCAGTTCAACGCGACCCACACCGACGTCAAGATCGAGTGGACGAACGCGGGCACCGGCCAGGACCAGTACACCAAGCTGCAGACCGCGCTGAAGGCCGGCAAGGGCGCGCCCGACGTGGTGATGCTGGAGCTCCAGGAGATCCCCACCTTCGCGCTCACCAAGCACCTGGTCGACCTGGGCAAGTACGGCGCGAACGACGTCAAGGGCGACTACGCCGGCTGGGCCTGGAGCCAGGTCAGCTCCGGTGACCAGGTCTACGCGATCCCGGTCGACGCCGGCCCGATGGCGATGATGTACCGCGACGACATCTTCAAGAAGTACAACCTGACCGTCCCGACCACCTGGGACGAGTACAAGGCGCAGGCCGAGAAGCTGAAGGCCGCCTCCGGTGGCAAGAGCTTCATGACCGACTTCGGCGCGAACGACGGTGGCTTCATGACCGGTCTGTTCTGGCAGGCCGGTGCCAAGCCGTACACCTACGACATCGCGAACCCGGCCAGCATCGGCGTCAACGTCAACAGCGCCGAGGCCAAGAAGGTCTTCGAGTACTGGGAGGGCATGGTGGGCGCCGGCCTCGCCGACACCACAGCCTTCCACACCACGGACTTCTACAACGGGCTCGGCTCGGAGAAGTACGCCACCTACCTCGCGGCCGGCTGGGGCCCCGGTTACATCCAGGCCAACGCGGGCGGCGCGGCCGGCAAGTGGAAGGTCGCCCCGCTGCCGCAGTGGACCGCCGGCGCCAACGCCCAGGGCGACTGGGGCGGCTCGTCGTTCGCGGTGACCGACCAGGCGCCGTACCCGGACATCGCGGCCAAGGTCGCCATCGAGATCTTCGGCGCCAAGAACACCGAGGCCTGGAAGATCGGCATCGACAAGGCGTTCCTCTTCCCGACCGTCAGCCCGGTCCTGGAGGCGGACACGTTCACCGGCAAGACCTACGACTTCTTCGGTGGCCAGAAGGTCAACGAGGTCTTCGTGCCGGCCTACAACGGGGTCGGCGACCTCGACTGGAGCCCGTTCAACAGCTACAACTTCAACCAGCTGACCACCACCCTGGGCCAGGCGATCGAGCAGAAGACCTCGTGGACGGCGGCGCTGGACACGGCGCAGGAGAACATCAAGACCTACGCCACCCAGCAGGGTTTCAAGGTTCAGTAATGACCGAGGTACAGACTTCCCCCGCGGCCGCTCCGGCGGCCGCGGGCCCCTCGGCCGGAACCGGCACCCGGCGGGCGGCGCGGGTGCGGGAAGCGGCCACCGGCTGGCTCTTCGTCCTGCCGTTCGCGGTGCTGCTGATCGCGTTCCTGCTGCTCCCGATGGCGTACGCGTTCAAGATCAGCCTGTACCGCTCCACCCTCATCGAGGGGGAGGTCTTCGCCTGGTTCGACAACTACAAGCAGGCGATCGACGACCCGCTGGTCCGCGAGGGCGTGGTCCGGGTCCTGGTCTTCGGGCTGCTCCAGACCCCGGTGATGATCGTCCTCGCTCTCGTCGCGGCCCTGCTGATCGACGCCGTGACCTCGCGGTTCTCCCGGTTCTTCCGGCTGGCGGCGTTCGTCCCCTACGCCGTGCCGGTGGTCATCGGCACGCTGATGTGGGGCTTCCTGTACAGCGACAGCGTCGGCCCGTTCGCCTGGACCGGCATCGACTTCACCTCCACCGGCACGGTGCTGGCGTCGCTGGGCAACATCGTCACCTGGCAGTGGGCCGGCTACAACATGATCGTCCTGTACGCGGCGCTGCAGGGCCTGCCCCGGGAGACCTACGAGTCGGCTCGCATCGACGGCGCCAGCGAGGTGCAGATCGCCCTGCGGATCAAGACTCCGATGATCAGTTCCGCGCTGGTCCTGGCGACCCTCTTCACCATCATGGGCACGCTGCAGTTCTTCACCGAGCCGCTGATCCTGCAGCCCCTCAACCCGGGCGCGATCACCAGGCACTACACGCCCAACATCTACGCGTACCAGCAGGCGTTCTCGTTCCAGCAGTACAACTACTCGGCCGCGATCTCGTTCCTGCTCGGCGCGGTGGTCTTCGTCGGGTCGTACATCTTCCTCTTCGCCACCCGGAAACGGAGCGCGCTGCAATGAACATCAAGAAAGGCAGCGTCGCCGCGCACGTCGTCATGGGCCTGATGGCGATCTACTTCCTGCTGCCGTTCTGGTGGCTGCTGGTGGCGGCGACCAAGAACAACGAGGGGCTCTTCCAGTCGGCCTCGCTCTGGTTCTCCGACTTCCACCTGATCGACAACCTGCGGGTGCTGTTCCAGCAGGACAACGGGGTCTATGTCACCTGGCTGCGCAACTCGGCGTTCTACGCGGTGGTCAGCGGCATCGGATCGACGGTCATCTCGGCGCTGGCCGGTTACGCCTTCGCGAAGCTGCGCTTCCCGGGCCGCAACGCCCTGTTCGCGCTGCTCCTCGGGCTGATCATGGTGCCGGCGACCGCGCTGGTGCTGCCGACCTACCTGCTGATGTCGCAGGCGGATCTGGTCGACACGATCTGGGCGGTGATCCTGCCGTCCCTGCTCAACCCGTTCGGTGTCTACCTGCTGCGGGTCTACGTGGCCGACTCGGTCCCGGAGGAGATGCTCGAGGCGGCCCGGATCGACGGCGCCGGCGAGGTGCGGGTGTTCACCAGCGTGGCCCTGCCCGCCATGAAACCGGCCCTGGTCACCGTCCTGCTGTTCAGCATGGTCGCGTCCTGGAACAACTTCTTCCTGCCCCTGGTGATGCTGAGCGACGACCAGCTCTACCCGCTCACGGTCGGACTGCGGGCCTGGTACATGTCCGCGATCATGGGCAACAGCGGGGGCGCCACGTTCAACGTGATCGTGACCGGCG
The DNA here is from genome assembly GCF_040638175.1 of Actinoplanes sp. NPDC026670. Classification (NCBI taxonomy): domain Bacteria; kingdom Bacillati; phylum Actinomycetota; class Actinomycetes; order Micromonosporales; family Micromonosporaceae; genus Actinoplanes; species Actinoplanes sp. NPDC026670. The sequence continues at coordinate 60,801 of NZ_JBEZXU010000027.1, read as the reverse complement.
CCCTGATCGCGATCGTCCCCCTGATCGTGGCCTTCCTGATGTTGCAGCGGTACTGGCGTGGCGGCCTGACTCTCGGCTCCGTCAAGTAACCGCGCATCTCCTCTTCTTTCTGTGTAAAGGGAACAACCATGCTCCGTGCGCGTGTCGTTTTGAATCCGGCTGCCGTCGTGGCGCCCGTCAGCCGCCGCACCTTCGGCTCGTTCGTCGAGCACATGGGCCGCTGCGTCTACACCGGCATCTACGAGCCGGGCCACCCCCTCGCCGACGAGGACGGGTTCCGTACCGACGTGCTGGCGCTCGCCCGCGAGCTGGGCGTCACCATGGTCCGCTACCCCGGTGGCAACTTCGTCTCCGGCTACCGCTGGGAGGACGGGGTCGGCCCGCGCGAGCAGCGCCCCCGGCGGCGTGACCTGGCCTGGCGCAGCATCGAGACCAACGAGGTCGGCATCGACGAGTTCGTCAAATGGGCCGAGAAGGCCGACGTAGAGATCATGTACGCGGTCAACCTCGGCACCCGCGGCGTGCAGGAGGCGCTCGACGTCCACGAATACGTCAACCATCCGGAGGGGACCGCGCTCTCCGAGCAGCGGCGCGCCAACGGCGCGGAGAAACCCTACGGCATCAAGGTCTGGTGCCTCGGCAACGAACTCGACGGCCCCTGGCAGACCGGACACAAGACCCCCGAGGAGTACGGGCTACTCGCGGCCAGCACGGCACGGGCGCTCCGCTCGGCCGAACCCGACCTCGAACTGGTCGCCTGCGGCAGCTCGTCCTCCTCGATGCCGACCTTCGGCACCTGGGAGTCGACGGTGCTGGAGCACGCGTACGACGTGGTCGACTACGTCTCCTGCCACGCCTACTACGAGGAGCACGACGGCGACCTCGGCTCGTTCCTGGCGTCCGCGGTCGACATGGACTTCTTCGTCAACAGCATCGTGGCCACGGCCGACGCGGTCGGCGCCCGGCTGAAGAGCACCAAGAAGATCAACCTGTCGTTCGACGAGTGGAACGTCTGGTACCTGTCCCGCTTCCAGAACGCCCCGCTGCCCGAGGAGTGGAAGGTCGCCCCGCCGGTCATCGAGGACCGCTACAACGTGGCCGACGCGGTGGTGGTCGGCAACCTGCTGATCTCGCTGCTGCGGCACAGCGACCGGGTGACCGCCGCCTGCCAGGCGCAGCTGGTCAACGTGATCGCCCCGATCATGACCGAGCCCGGCGGGCCGGCCTGGCGGCAGACCATCTTCCACCCGTTCGCCAAGACCGCGGCGCTGGCCAAGGGCGACGTGCTGCGCCTGCACCTCGACGCCCCGTCCTACGACACCGCCAAGTACGGCGCGGCCCCGCTGGTCGACGCGGTCGCCACGCACGACCCGGCCACCGGTGACGTGACGGTCTTCGCGGTGAACCGCGACGTCTCGAACCCGGTCGAGCTCGCCGTCGACCTGTCCGCCTTCGGCGCGGACCTCGCGGTGGCGGAGTCGTGGACCCTGACCGACGACGACGTCTACGCCTACAACTCGAAGGAGGCCCCGGAGCGGGTCACCCTGCGCCCGCTCCCGGATGCGGTCACCCTCGACGGCGCCACCGCCACGATCACTCTGCCCCGCGTCTCCTGGACCGCGATCCGCTTCACCCGCTGACCCGCGCGGCTGGTTCTCACCGCTGTCTCGGAGGCGTCCGGACAGCGGTGCGAACCAGCCGGGATTTCTGTTATCGAGAAAGTCCTGGAAAATAGACCTTAAAGGAGCTTTAAAGGCTCTGTGAGAGCGGTTTCTCAAGAGTGACAATGGCGGCCGTCCCGGACCGCCCACTCTCGGAGAGGTCGCACCCCCATGCGCCGTAAACGGAGCCTGATTCTCGCCGCTGTGGCGACGGTCGCCGCGCTCACCACTGCCTGGATCGCCCTGCCCGCCTCGGCCGCCTCGGCCACCGCCTCGCTGCGTACCGTGTCCGACTGGGGCACCGGCTGGCAGGACGAGGTCACCATCACCAACGGCGGAACGTCCGCGCTGACGTCCTGGAAAGTCGAATTCGATCTGCCCGCCGGCGGTTCGGTCGGCAGTTTCTGGGAGGCCGACATGACGGCTTCCGGCAGTCACCGCACATTCACCAACCGTGCCTGGAACGGTTCGGTCCCGGTGGGCGCGAGTGTCACTTTCGGATTCGTCGGCGCCGGTGGGCAGCCGGTCAACTGCAAGCTGAACGGCGCACCGTGCGGCAGCGGAGCGACCGTGCCGACGACCCCGGCGACGACCGTGCCGACGGTGGTCCCGACGACGACGGCGCCGACCACCCCGCCGGCCACCACCCCCGCGACGACGGTGCCGACGACCGCGCCGACCACGAAGGCGCCGACGGTTCCGCCGGCCGGAAGCACGCTGCCGGTCACTGTCACCAACAGCACCGGACGCAACGAGCAGGTCTTCCTCTACGTGCTGGGCGTCAACCTGGAGACCGGCAAGCTCGGCTCGGTGAACGCGAACGGCGTGTTCACCCCGTGGACCGGCGGCGGGCCGGTGCCGGTGCCGGCGCCGGATGTCTCGATCCCGGGCCCGGCGAACGGGCAGAGCACCACGATCAAGGTGCTGAAGAACATCTCCGGCCGCATCTACTTCTCGTTCGGCAAGAGGCTGGACTTCCGGCTCACCACCGACGGCCTGGTCCAGCCGGCGCCGTGGGCGGGCGGCGACCCGAACCGGGACATCCTCTTCGACTGGAGCGAGTTCACTCTGAACGGTTCCGGCCTGTTCCTGAACAGCTCGCAAGTGGACATGTTCGCGGTCCCGCACGGTGTCTCGGTGCTAGGCGGCAGCGGCGTCACCACCAGGACCGGTGACCTGGTGGCGAACGGCCGGCAGAAGGTCATCGACGCGGTGAAGGCGAACCCCGACTTCGCGAAGAGCGTGGTCACCCGGTCCGACGGCACGGTGCTGCGGGTCCTCGCCCCGGGCAAGGCGGCCGACGCCGGGCTGATGAGCGCCACCTACCTGGACTCGTTCATCACGAGCGCCTGGAACGCGTACACCTCGAAGAATTTGACCGTCGTGCCGTTCGGTGACCGTCCGGAGGTGAAGTACACCGGGCGGACCTCCGGGAACGTCATGAACTTCACCGACACCAGTGGCCGGACGGTGGCGTCGTTCACGAAACCGTCGACCGCGAACGTGTGGGGCTGTGACGGTGCTCTCGGCGCGCCGAACGACCAGGTGGTCGGGCCGATCGCCCGGACGCTGTGTGCCGCGCTGTGGCGGACCACGCTGGGCCGGATCGACACCCAGCCGGGCGGGACCGCGGCCGACTTCTACACCGGTGGCCCGGCCAACCCGTACGCGAAGGCGATCCACGCCAACATGGCCGACGGCAAGGCGTACGCCTTCGCCTTCGACGACGTGCAGAACCAGGAGTCCCTGGTGCACGACGGAGACCCGCGTGCGGCCGGGATCACACTGACCGCCTTCTGATCTTCTTCATCGACGAAGCCCATCCTGATTAGGGTGGGCTTCGTCCGTCATGTGGCACTTGTCACGTAGCTTCCAACCCAGGTTTCGCTCGTGCTACCGGCAAGTTAGCCTCCCCTTAGTTAGGTAAGGTTTACCTTATTTGGAGGCCTCCGTTGGAGCGGTCCGATTCCCCGCACCTGCTGTCCGGGTCCACGCTGGACAGCTACACGTCCGGCGTGTGGCACGCATCGGCGCTGCTCGCCGACCGGATGAAGGCGGTGCGGCAGCCGTACTCCGGCGCAGCCGTCGGCGAGTTGCAGGTCCAGGTCGACGCCGTCGATCTGGACCGTCCGCTCGGTGACACCGGCGCGGCACTGCACGAGGTGGCCCAGCTCTACCTGGACAACGCCGTCTGGTTCCACGAGCCCACCTACGTCGCTCACCTGAACTGCCCGGTCGCCATCCCCGCGCTCACCGCCGAGGTGCTGATCTCGGCGGTCAACTCGTCGGTCGACACCTGGGACCAGAGCACCGCGGGCACCCTCATCGAACGCCGCCTGGTCGACTGGACGGCCGGCCGGATCGGCTTCGGGCCGGGCGCCGACGGCATCTTCACCAGCGGCGGCACCCAGTCCAACCTGCAGGCTCTGCTGCTGGCCCGGGAGGAGACGCTCTCCGCTCTGGAGGGCCGGAGCGCGATCCCGCGGCTGCGGATCTTCGCGACCACCGAGAGCCACTTCAGTGTCAGCAAGTCGGCCGGGATCCTCGGCATGGCCGCCGGCGCGGTGGTCGGCGTCGCCACCGACGGCGCCGGGAGGATGGACACCGCCGCGCTGGCCGCCGCGATCGAGGACGTGCGCCGGGACGGCGGCATCCCGATGGCCGTGGTCGCCACCGCCGGCACCACCGACCTGGGCCGCATCGACCCGGTCGCCGACATCGCCGCGATCTGCGAGAGCCAGGGCATCTGGTTCCACGTCGACGCCGCGTACGGCTGTGGCCTGCTCGTCTCCACCCGCCGCCGGCACCTGCTGGACGGCATCGAGCGCGCCGACTCGGTCACCGTCGACTTCCACAAGAGCTACTTCCAGCCGGTCAGCTCCAGCGCCATCGTGGTACGCCGGGGCGAGACCATGCGCCGGATCGCGGTGCACGCCGACTACCTGAACCCGCGGGCCGCCGCCGTGCCGAACCAGGTGAACAAGAGCCTCCAGACCACCCGCCGGTTCGACGCGCTGAAGCTGTGGATGACCCTGCGGACCATGGGCGCCGAGCAGATCGGCGACATGTTCGACGCCGTCGTCGACCGGGCGTCCGACGCCCACCTGCTGATCAGCGACGACCCGGACTTCGAGGCGCTGGCCGCGCCGACGCTCAGCACGGTGCTGTTCCGCTACCGCCCGGCCGGCATGGAGATCGCCGAGTGCGACGAGCTGATGCCGAGGCTGCGGCAGCGGCTGTTCCACGGCGGCCGGGCGATCGTCGCCGGCACCACCGTCGGCGGCCACTACTGGCTCAAGTTCACCCTGCTCAACCCGAACACGACGACGGGCAACCTGCGCGACGTGCTGGATCTGATCCGCGGGATCGGCCGGGAGATGACCGGCGAACGCGACGAGGCCACGGCGGTGATGGCCTGATGCGCACCTACGATTTCGCGGCGATCGGGGTCGGCCCGTTCAACCTGGGGCTGGCCGCGCTGACCGAGGACCTGTCCGACGTGGACGGCGTCTTCCTGGAGCAGCGGGCCGAGTTCGACTGGCACCCGGGCCTGATGCTGGACGGCGTCACGATCCAGGTGCCGTTCCTCGCCGACCTGGTCACCATGGCCGACCCGGCCAGCCGGTTCTCGTTCCTCAACTACCTCAAGCAGGTGGGGCGGCTCTACCCGTTCTACATCCGGGAGAGCTTCTTCCCGCTGCGTGCCGAGTACAACGAGTACTGCAAGTGGGCGGCCCGCCAGCTGACCTCGATCAGGTGGAACACCCGGGTCGAGACGGTCACCCACGACGGCGGGGCGTACCTCGTGCACACGAACGGCGAGACCGTCCGGGCCCGCAAGCTGGTCCTCGGCATCGGCACCGCGCCGCGTGTCCCGGCCGTCGTCGACCAGGGGCCGTACGTGCACAGCGCCGACTACCTGCCCAGCAAGGCGCAGCTCCAGGGCCTCGACTCGATCACGATCATCGGCAGCGGGCAGAGCGCGGCCGAGATCTACCTCGACCTGCTCGACGACATCGAGACGTACGGCTACCACCTGAGCTGGATCACCAGGTCGCCGCGGTACTTCCCGATGGAGTACACGAAGCTGACCCTGGAGATGACCTCCCCGGACTACATCCGCTACCACCGGGCGCTGCCGATGGACGTGCGTGACCGGCTCGGCCGTGAGCAGCGCAACCTCTACAAGGGCATCAGCGGCGACCTGGTCGACGCGATCTACGAGACGCTGTACGCGAAGAGCCTGACCGGCCCGGTGCCGACCACGCTGCTCACCGGCACCGCGCTGGAGGGCGTGATCTGGGACGGCGAACGCTGGACCCTCGCGCTGGAACACCAGGAGGAGGGCCGCTCGTTCACCGCGAGCACCCAAGGGCTCGTCCTGGCCACCGGTTACGCCCCGCGGGTGCCGTCCTTCCTGGACCCGGTCCGGGACCGGATCAACTGGGACGCCCGTGGCCGGTTCGACGTGGCTGTCGACTACGCCGTGGACGTCGCCGGCGACGAGATCTTCGTGCAGAACGCCGCCGAGCACACGCACAGCGTCACCGACCCCGACCTGGGCATGGGCCCGTACCGCAACAGCGTGATCCTCAAGGCCATCACCGGCCGGGAGATCTACCCGATCGAGGAGTCGATCACGTTCCAGCAGTTCGGCGCGCCCAAGGCCGACATCCCCCGACAGTTGGTGAACAGGTGAGACTCGTACCGCTCGACCTTGATCGTGATCTTGATCTTCTGCACACCTGGGTGACCCATCCGCGGGCGCGCTACTGGGGGCTCCAGGGGGCCGACGTCGACCGGGTCCGCAAGGAGTACCAGGGCTTTCTCGACAACCCGCACTACGACGTGTGGCTCGGCCTGGACGACGACGACAAGCCGCTGTTCCTCGCCGAGACCTACGAGCCGGCGCACAGCGAGCTCGCCCCGCACTACGACGTGCGGCCCGGTGACATCGGCATGCATCTGCTGGTCGCGCCGCCGACCCGGAAACGCTCCGGGGTCACCTCCGCGGTGATGCGGGCCGTGATGGACTTCTGCTTCGCCGACTCCCGCGTCGAGCGTGTCGTCGTCGAGCCGGACGTCGGCAACGACGCCATCCAGCGCAAGAACGCCGAGGTCGGTTTCGTCGCGGAACGTGACGTGCCACTGCACGGCAAGACCGGCCGGCTCAGCTTCTGCACCCGCGCGGCGTACGCGATGAGCGTCCCGCACCTGCGGCCGGAGGCGATGGAGTTCGCCCACCGCCGGCTGATCGCGAAGGCGATCGCCGAGTTCAGCCACGAGCGCCTGATCGCGCCGGCCGAGATCGGCGACGGCCGTTTCGAGTTCGGCGCGAACACCTTCAACGCCAAGCGCTACCCGCTCGAACACTGGGTGATCGACCCGGAGTCGCTGGACGGGCCGCTCGACGCGCTCGACTTCATCGCCGGCCTGCGCGAGACGCTCGGCATCCCGGAGAAGCTGCTCGGCACCTACCTGGAGGAGATCTCGGCGACGCTGGCCGGGACCGCCTGGAAGTACGCGCACCGCCGGGAGACCGCCGAGGACCTCGTGCACGCGAGCTTCCAGACGATCGAGGCCGCGATGACCGAGGGTCACCCCGGATTCGTCGCCAACAACGGGCGGATCGGTTACGGTCTCACCGACCACCAGGCCTATGCGCCGGAAGCCGGGCAGGCGGTCCGGTTGCGGTGGGTGGCGATTCTCAAGAGCGAGAGCGTCTTCGTGTACGGGGGAGACGAGCCCGCGCATTACCGGGCCGAGCTCGGCGAGCTACTGGGACGCTTCGAGCAGCAGCTCCGGGGGCAGGGACTGGACCCGGCCGACTACCGCTACCTGCCCGTGCACCCGTGGCAGTGGGAGCACAAGGTCACCGTCACGTTCGCGCCCGACGTGGCCCGCCGGGCGATCGTCCCGCTCGACGCCGGCACTGATCGTTATCGGGCACAGCAGTCGATCCGGACGTTCTTCAACAGCGACCGGCCGGAACGCCACTACGTGAAGACCGCGATCGCCGTCCAGAACATGGGCTTCCTGCGCGGGCTGTCGCCGAAGTACATGCAGGCCACGCCGCCGATCAACGAGTGGGTCGCGTCGGTCGTGGCGGGTGACGAGGAACTGCGGGCCTGCCGGTTCCAGGTGCTCCGGGAACTCGCGTCGATCGGGTACACCGGGGACGCCTACCACCGGACCGGGACGCCCAGCGCGTACACCAAGATGCTCGCCGCCCTCTGGCGCGAAAGCCCTGTCCCGCGCATCTCGCCGGACGAGCGGCTGGCCACGATGGCCAGCCTCCTGCACCGCGACCGCGACGGGAACTCGCTGGTCGCCGCCCTGATCCGGGCATCCGGCCGGACGCCCGCCGAGTGGGTGGCGAGCTACCTGCGCGCCTACCTGCGGCCGATCGTGCACTGCCTGCTCCAGCACGATCTGGCGTTCATGCCGCACGGCGAGAACCTGATCCTCGTGCTGGCGGACCACGTGCCGACCCGGGTGTTCATGAAGGACATCGGCGAGGAGGTGGCGGTCATGAACGACCAGCCGCTGCCGGCCGAGGTCGAGCGGATCCGGATCGACGTCACCGACGAGATCAAGGAACTGGCGATCTTCACCGACGTGTTCGACGGCTTCCTGCGGCATCTCGCCGGGATCCTCGACTCCGACGGGGTCCTCGGCGCCGGCGAGTTCTGGGCGCTCGTAGGCGACTGCGTCCGCGAGCACGCCGAGGACCACCCGCACCTGGCCGGGCGGCTCGACCTGCTGCGGCCGACCTTCGCGCACTCCTGCCTGAACCGGCTCCAGCTGCGCAACACGCTGCAGATGGTGGACCTCACCGACCAGGCCGGCTCGCTGATCTTCGCGGGCGAGCTGGCGAACCCGATCTCCGCATGAGGATCCACCGCGACGCCCACGGCATCCCGCACCTGCGAGCCGGCTCGGTCCTCGACCTCGCCCGGCTCCAGGGGCGGGTGACCGCTACTGATCGGGGCCGGCAGCTCCAGGTGGAGCGACTCCGGTCGGAGGGGCGCCTCGCCTCCGTCGCCGGGGCCGCCGAGCTGGGCTGGGACCGGTTCGCCCGCCGGGTCCGGCTCGACGACACCGCCCGGCGGTCGTTCGCCAATCTGGACAATTCAACTCAGCGGTGGCTGGAGGCGTATGCCGAGGGTGTTCGCGCCGGTGGCATCGAGTGGCACCCCTGGTCGTCGCTCGGCGTCTTTCAGGTGCAGCACATTCTGTTCGGCACGTTCGGCAACAAGCTGTGGCGAGCGCACGTCGAGCGGACCCTCGGGCCGGCCGCGCTGTCCTGGTTCGCGAACGAGGGTCCGGGCGGCTCCGGCAGCAACGCCTGGACCGTTCCCGGCCAGATCGCCGGCGACCCGCACCGGCTCCTCGAACTCCCCGGCATCTACCAGCAGATCCGCCTCGCCTGCCCGGCCTTCGACGTGGCCGGGCTCACCTTCCCGGGCGTCCCCGGCGTGCAGCACTTCGGGCACGCCGGGTCGGTGGCCTGGGCCATCACCAACGCGATGGCCGACTACCAGGACCTCTACCTCGAAGAGCTGCGCGAGGTCGACGGCCGGCTCCAGGCCCGCGGCGCGACCGGCTGGGAGCCGGTGGTCACCCATCAGGAGACGATTCTCGTACGCGACGAGGACCCGGTCGTGGTCGACATCATCGAGACGGCCCGTGGACCCGTCATCGATGGGAACCTGAGTCTTCGTACCCCCGCGAGGTCCGAATTCGATCTGGGTTTCGACGCCCTGTTGCCGCTGTTGCACGCGTCCACCGTGGACGATGTCGCCGACGCCCTGTCCCGCTGGGTCGAACCGGTCAACAGCGTCCTCACCGCCGACTCCACCGGCCGGGCCCGGCAACTGACCGTCGGCCGGGTGCCGCAGCGCGACGACCGCAACCGGCTCGTGCCGGTGCCCGCCTGGGAGGCCCGCCACGCGTGGCAGCCGGAGTGGGCGCCGATGTTCAGCTCCGAGGTCACCACGGCGGTCAACGCCAACGACAGGCGGCCGGACACCGCGCCCCACGGGGTGGACTTCGCGCCTCCGGCCCGCGCCCGCCGGATCCGTGAGCTGCTCGACCTCGGGGTGCCGCCCGAGAAGATCCACATGGACACCTCGCTGCCGGCCGATTCGGCCGACGCCGGGCGACGGATGGCCCGGCAGGCGGCCCTCGCCCGCGCCGTCTGCGACCGGCCCGAGTTGCAGCCGCTCTTCGAGCCGTCCGGGTACGACCCGCTGTTCGCCCCCTGGACCGACCCGCGGGCCCGGATCGGCATCGCCCTCGACGGGGTGCTCGCCGGGCTCGGCCTCGATCCGGCCGCCCTCGTCCCTTCTCCGGCCCCTGCTTCTTCCCCCTCCTCCCCGCCGGGGCCTGCCTCGACCGGCCCGGCCTCGGATGTGCCCTGGGGTGCGCGGCACCTGCTGTATCCGCTTCGACTGCCCGGCCTCGACGCCGTCGTGCCGCAGATCGAGCTCGGCGGTTCGGCCGGATGCGTGCTCAACACGTCCAGCGTGCCCGGGGTCAGCGACCTGTGCTGGCGCGGGCCGGTCGCCCGGTACGTGTGGGACCTCACCGACCGCAGCCGCAGCCGGTGGGTGGTCCCGTTCGGGGCCTCGGACGACCCGTCGTCACCGCACTTCCTCGACCAGCTGCCGCTCTGGGCGTCCGGTGAGCTCGTCCCGCTCGTCACCGACTGGGAACTACTGACGGAGGAACCCGTGACCGTCTTCGCGGAGAAGCTCCCCGGGCTCGGGGAACTGACCATGATCCGGCTCGCCCCGGCCACGCACGCGCCCGTCGTGCACTCGTGGGTGATCAAGGAGCGCAACCGGTTCTGGGGGATGGCGGAGCACTCGGTCGCCGACGTCGAGGAGATCTACCGGTTCGTCGACGGGCTGGACAGCCACCACGCCTACCTGCTGCTGCTCGACGGCGAGCCGATCGGGGTGTTCCAGACCTACGAGCCGTCGCAGGACCCGGTCGGGGAGTGTTACGACGTGCGGCCCGGCGACTTCGGGTTGCACCTGTTGCTCGACGCGTCCGGCCGGGAGCTTCCGCATCTGACCAGCGCGGTCTTTCCGGCTCTGCTGCGGCACCTGTTCGCCGAACCCGGCCGCCGGCGGATCGTCGCCGAACCGGACATCCGCAACGATCGGATGATTTCCCGGCTTCAGCGGGAGGGGTTCACGCTGGGGGCGGAGATCGACCTCGGTCACAAGAAAGCGCAGCTCACGTTCTTGGAGAGGGATCGCTTCGAGGGTGCCGAGGGGTAGTTCGAGGGGCCTCCTTGACGCAGGCCTAGTTGTGAAGGGGGCTTGTCTACGGCCTAGTAGGCCCCATAACATGTTCGCATGACTAGCGAGCTCCTGCGGGAGGTTCCCATGAGTGCAAGCAATCCCGATCCGGCGTCGCCCGCTCCATATGCCGGGTTCACCCCGATCGAGGAGATCATCCGGCGGATGAAGAAGCCGCCGATGACCTACGAGGAGGCGGTGGCAACCGCCCCCGACGTGTTCGAGTCGGACGAGGAGTACGAAGAGTTCTTGAAGTGGTATCGGGCCGAGCGGCAACGGCAGGTCGGCTGAAAATCCAGATGTCTCGCATTGTGCTCGACACCGATGTTGCTTCATCGATCTTCAAAGGCCGTGTGCCCGCGACGCTTGCTCCCAAGCTCGCGGGCAGCACGCAGGTTCTGACATTCATCAACTGGGCAGAGCTCACGACCTGGCCGCGTGTCCGTGACTGGGGCGCATCGAACCGGGCTGCTCTTGCCCAATGGATGTCCGGCTTCGCGATGCTCCCCGGGGAGACATAGGTGGCACAACTCTGCGGCGAGCTAGCCGCGGATGCCATGCGCCGCGGTCGCGGGAAGCCGAAGAATGACATGTGGGTCGCGGCGTGCTGTCTGACGCACGATCTTCCGCTCGCCACCCTCAACGTCAAGGATTTCGACTACTTCCGAATCCACTACGGGCTTTCGATCGTGACGGCCTGACTCGTTCCCCCTGGTTGGTTATCGTTCCGGGCATGGAGTACCGGGGTGAGTTGGAACGGACCGGGGGGAACACCACCGGGTTTCGGATTCCGGACGAGTTCGTGGCCGGGCTCGGCGGTGGCGGGCGGCCCAAGGTGGTCGTGCGGGCCGGTGAGTTCGAGTTCCGGTCGTCCATCGCCCGGATGGGTGGGGAGTACTGGCTCGGAGTCAGCGCCGAACGGCGGGCCGCCGGTGGGCTCGACGGGGGACAGGTCTACAACCTCGTGATCGAGTTGGATGACGCTCCCCGTACCGTCGAGGTGCCTGAGGATCTTGTGGCGGCCCTGGCCGCCGAACCGGAGACCAGAGCCTTCTGGGAATCCATCTCGTTCAGCAACCAGCGGTGGCATGCCGAGCAGCTGACCTCGGCGAAGACAGCCGAGACACGCGCCCGGCGGCTGGCCAAGTCGCTCGACCTGCTGCGCGCCGGAAAGGCCCGCTGACCGCATCACAGTGGACGGTAGGCGGTCTCCGGGTCGAGCAGCCCCACCCAGGACGGGCGATATCGGGGCAGGCGGGCGTCCATCTCCTCCTGGAGGTTGGTCCGCCACGGGCCGGACACCCCGTCGTCGTGCCACCAGGGCGGCCACGAGTCGTACCGCCGCTCCACCCGGACACCGGCGGCGCTCGTCTCCACCCGCAGGAACAGCCAGCGGCCATACCGCGGATCGGACTCGGCCCGCCGCAGCGCCCGGACCAGCTCGGTGAGCCGCCGGAAGGCGGTGTAACGCTCCTCCTCCGGCCGATCGGCGGGCGGACGGTCGCCGGGCTGCGAGCTGAAACTGGTGGCGTCCGAGTACGCCAGCAGCGAGCACCGCCCGTCGGAATGCGGCGCCCGGTCCTGGAGCCAGCCGACAAGCGTGTCCAGCTCGGCGGTGACCGGCGGCGCGGGCCGGGACAACTCCGGCGAATCCTGCATGGCCGCCCACACCAGCCGGTCGTGCTCGCCCTGACTGAGCCGGCGGACCCGGCGCATCGGCGGCCGCCGGCCCGGCTGGATCCGGGGCGCGGCACTGCCCGGCACCAGACCGCCCCGGGCCGCGGTGGCCATCGCGGCGGCCAGATCCGGCGCCGGATCGATCAGGAGGTCGGAGAAGTGCGCGGGTGACACCTCGGACCGCACCGCGGCCGCGAGCAGCCGCTCGGCCGCCGGCCGGGGACCGAACCGGCTCAGCGCGATCAGCGTGCCCTCCCCGGTCAGGGCCGGCCCGGCCAGGTCGGTCATGCCGTCCGACCAGCCGTCCCGATAGCGGACCCGGGACCAGCGGCCGCTCTCGTGCCAGATGACGAAACCGAGCCGGTCCCGCTCGGCCAGCGGGGCCAGCGTCGCCCATGGGAGCCAGTCGGGGGCGCCGGTGAGCGGATCGGCCGGTGGATCGTCACGCCCGGCGGCGCTGTGCTCGTGATGATCCCCGTAGAGAACCGCGCGACGCCCGTCGAGCAGCGCGAACCTGGCCCAGCTCCCGTCCGGCAGGTCCCGGCCGGCCCCGCGCTCGTCGATCGACCAGACACCGGTGCGGCCGATCGCGACATGGGTGGCGCTCAACGTGGCCCAGCGGGTCCAGAGCAGCCCGGGGGCGGGCAGGTCCACGTCGGTCAGCATCTGTCCACTGTGCCAAATGGAGCCGGGGCGTTGTCACCCCTGGGGATGGCCCCGGTTTCCTACCATGCGACTCGTGGTTCCCGTGGCGTGGAGACTCCGCAGCCGGGCCGATGATCGTGGGCGGTCCGGCTGCGGTTCCACTCGGCGGCCGCGCTCGGCCGGCCAGGTCTCCGAGGTTCGGCCGGGTCAGTGGCGGGGGAGTTCGCTCTGGGCGGCGGCCAGCCAGTCGAGGGCGTATTCCAGGTCGACTGCGGCGGCCCGGCGGCGGTGGGAACGGTGATCGCGGGCCGTGGCGGCACACGCCTCGATCCGACGGCGGAAAGCGACATATCGGTAGTTGTCGTCGATCGGCGCCGGGCTGTCGGGCTTCGTCCGGTCCCAGCGACGGCGCAGGCGCCGCAATCCGGCGACGGCCGGCAGCGCCACCCACAGCGCGACGACCGCGGTCAGCGCCAGGGACAGCGGGGCAACCGCCGGGACGCCGACGGCGGTCAGGAGGACTGCCGGGAGGCCGGTGACCAGCAGCGTCGCAGCGGTCAGCAGGCCGGTCGTGATGCCGAGCAGGACGCCGGCCGGGTCCGTGAGGTGGTTCGGATGGTGGCCGTGCCGGCCGGTTGCGGCCCGGACCCGGCGGCGGGCCTGGCCCAGGCGTGCGAAGACCACCCGGTCCGGCCGGTCCGCGGACCAGTCCCGGCTCTGCGCGTCGGTGATCAGCGCGTCCAGGTCACGGGCGATCGCCGTGGGCCGGGGCCGGGCCTCACCGGAGAACGGGTCCTCGCGCACCAGCGAACGCGTCACAGGGGGTCCTTCCGGAGGTCGCCGAGGTGCCGTTCGACACAGTCGACGGCCTGGCACAGCAACTGGTCGGCATGGGCGAGACGGCGGACCACCGGATCGGTGCGGATGGCCCGGCGTAGCTCCGGCGCGCTCCAGTTGCCCACACCGGCCTCCCGCAGCGCCGCCGAGACGAGCCGCACCCGGGCCCGCAAAAGCCGATCCGGCACCCCGGCCAGCCCGGCCGCACCCCGCCCCCGCGAAGGCGGCCCAGCCGCGCCAAGACCCGGCCCAGCCGGGCCAAGACCCGGCGCAGCCGGGCCAAGACCCGGCGCAGCCAGGGGACGAGCCGGCGCGGCGTGCGTCAGACGCCGGCGGCCGATCAGGAAGTGGACGTGCCGGCCGGCCCAGGGAGCGGCCGCGGCCGCGATCAGCAGCGTGGCCCCGGACCCGGCGAGGACTCCACCCGCGCCGAGCCCCAGCGTCCCGGCGATCGCCGCCGACCCCGCCACCAGCAGAAACGTCACGACACTCAGGACGAGCACCCGGGCCGGAGCGGCCAGCACCCCGGCGGCCTCGGTGAGCACACCGTCGAAGGCGGTCAGGCGGGCCGTCGCCGAACGGAGCCAGACCTGGCCGGCGTCACCCGCGTCGCCGATCTCGGCCAGCCCGTCGGCGACCATCGCGCGCACCGCGGCTAGTTCGGTGGACAGGGCGCGTACCGACATGAGTCGAGCGTCGCACTGCGACGCTCGTCACGCAGCACCCGAACTGTCGTATTTCAGCGGCTCAGGGTTCGCAACCACGACGCGGCGGCGTCCGCTGTGGACACCGCGGGGACGTCGGGCGCCGGCGGCCGGTTCACCATGAGGACCGGAACGCCCAGCTCACGCGCTGCGACGAGTTTGGCGTCGGCGCCACCGCTGTCCTTGGTGACGAGCACGTCGATCCGGTGCCCGAGGATCAGCTCGCGTTCGGCCCGGACGGTGAACGGCCCCCGATCGAGCAGCACCTCCAGGTGAACCGGCACGGTTCCGGCGGGTGGCTCCACCGAGCGGGCCAGGAACCAGCAGCCGTCGAGCCCGGCGAAATGCGCGAGCCCCTGCCGCCCGGTGGTCAGGAACACCCGGCGGCCGAGCGCCGGCAGCATTCCGGCTGCCTCCGGCAGCGACGCGACACGATGCCACTCGTCGCCCGGTCCGGCCGTCCAGCCGGGCCGTTTCAGGATCAGCAGCGGTACGCCGGAAGCCCCGCACGCCGCGGCCGCGTTCCCACTGATCGCCGCCGCGAACGGATGGGTGGCGTCGACGACGGCGTCGATCGTCTCGTCCCGCAGATACCGGGCCAGCCCGTCCACCCCGCCGAACCCGCCGATCCGCAGGTCGCCGGCCGGCCGCAGCGGATCCGTGGTCCGCCCGGCCAGAGACGTGACGACCTCGAACTCACCGGCGACCGTCCCGGCCAGCCGCCGAGCCTCGGTGGTCCCGCCGAGCAGCAGCACCCTCACGGGCGGCAGCGGCCGGACGAGTACAGGTGACTGTCCGGGAACTGGCCGGCCGTCAGGGCCGCGCCGACCACGATCACCGCGGTACGGCGTACACCCGCGGCTTTGACCTTGTCGGTGATGTCGGAGAGCGTGCCGCGCAGGATGACCTCGTCGGGCCGGGAGGCCCGCGCCACCACCGCGACCGGGCAGTCGGCGCCGTAGTTGCCGGTGAGTTCGGCGACGACCGCGTCGATCCGCTGGACGGCGAGGTGCAGCACCATGGTGGCCCGGCTGGCGCCGAGGGTGGCGAGGTCCTCGCCGGCCGGCATGGCGGTGGCCCGTTCCGCGGTGCGGGTGAGGATGACGGTCTGCGCCACTTCGGGAACGGTGAGCTCGCGGGCGAGCGAGGCCGCCGCCGCGGCGAACGCGGGCACCCCCGGTGTCACGTCGTAGGGGACCCCGGCCGCGTCGAGCCGCCGCATCTGCTCGGCGACGGCGCTGAACACCGACGGGTCGCCGGAGTGCAGCCGGGCCACGTCCGCACCGGCCCGGTGGGCGGCGACCATCTCGGCGATGATCTCGTCGAGCGTGAGGTTCGCCGTGTCGATCTTGCGGGCGCCTGGTGGGCAGGCGTCCAGCAGTTCGGCCGGGACGAGGCTGCCGGCGTAGAGGCAGACCGGCGCGGCCGCGATCAGCCGGTGCCCGCGCAGCGTGATCAGGTCGGCGGCGCCCGGTCCGGCGCCGATGAAGTGGACCGTCACGGTTTTACCGCCCAGATCGTGACCGGCATGAACGAGCGCCACCCGGTGAATCCGCCGACCGGGGAGCCGCGTTGCACGGTGATCCGGGTCAGTTCGCCGCCGAGTTTCGCGTAGGCGGCCGCGACGACCGCCTCCGATTCGACCGTGACCGCGTTCGCCACGAGCCGCCCGCCGGGGCGCAGCGCGGTGAGACAGCGGTCCAGGACGCCGTCGCGGGTCAATCCGCCTCCAATGAAGATCGTGTCCGGCCGGGGCAGGCCGTCGAGGGCGTCCGGCGCCCGGCCGTGCACCACACGCAGGCCGGGAACACCGAGGGCGGCCGCGTTGGCGGTGATCGTTTCGACCCGATCGGCCGACGACTCGATCGCGATCGCCCGGGTGGACGGGTGGGCGCGCATCCACTCGATGCCGATGCTGCCGGATCCGGCTCCGACGTCCCACAGCAGCTCGCCGGGGGCGGGGGCGAGCATGGCCAGGGTGACCGCCCGTACCTCCCGTTTGGTCAGTTGCCCGTCGGTTTTGAAGCAGCTGTCCGGAATGCCGGAGGTGACGGGCGACCCGGGCCCTTCGCCGCACTCGATCGCGACGATGTTGAGCGGGTCGCCGTCCGCAAGTGACCACGACCCGGCCGTGCCGACGACCATCCGTTCACCCGGGCCGCCGAGCTGCTCCAGAACGGTCAGGACCGCTGACCCGTGGCCCCGGGCGGCGAGCAGAGCCGCCACCGCCGCCGGGGTGTGCGCCCCGGCCGACAGCACCAGAATCCGGCGGCCGGGATTGATCACCCGGTTCAGGGTCTCGACCGGGGCCGTGACCAGGCTCACCACGTCGGTGGCCGAGAGATCCCAGCCCAGGCGGGCGGCGGCCAGCGACACCGACGACGGATGCGGCACCACGGTGATCGCCGACGGGCCCAGCACCCGGGCCAGCGTGGCGCCGATCCCGTGGAACATCGGATCGCCGCTGGCCAGCACGCACACCCGGCGGCCGCGCTCCGCCTCGAACAGGCCGGGCAGGGCGGGGACCAGCGGAGACGGCCACGGGACACGGCGCGCCCCGACCGTGGACGGCAGCAGATCGAGCTGCCGGGAGCTGCCGAACACCACCTCGGCGGCGGCCAGCGCGTCCTGTGCCGTACCGGCGAGGCCCGGCCAGCCGCCGGCGCCGATGCCGACCACGGTGACCGGTTGTGCGGAACTCATGCGGAGAACCTAACCTCTGGGATTTTTTCGATTGCGTTGAGCCAACTCGGCGTGACGCGCGTACCCAAACATGACGGCCCTTCCGCGCACGGGTCGTCACGTCGGCCGCATGGGGTGGCAGGCGCCGTGAGACGACTGCTGAGCAGGTGAGGACGTTGACAATTCCGGCGTTCCGGGATCAACGCGAGCTTCCAGACGACGATGGGTACTTCTCCAGCCTCCGGACCGATAACCGACCGAGCTGGGACAACCCGTCCATGCCGCCCTGGCCGGAACAGCAGGGCCAGTACGCACAGCCCCAGCCCCAGTACGGCCAGCCCTACGCCCAGCCGGACAACTTCCGTCGTGGTGACATCACCGAGCCGTCGCTCACCGACCCGACCGGCTGGAAGGCCGGCACCGGCGTCCCGGTCGTCGACGAGCGCCCGCCCGGCGAGTCGACCAGCGGCAACCGGCTCCTGACCGTCCTGCTGTTCTTCTCCGGCCTGGCCACCAGCGTCGCGCTGTGGCTGTTCAACACCCAGGCCGGCGCGATCAGCAACGACGCCACCCTGATGATCGCCGCCGGGCGCGTGACCGGCCTGATCGGTGGCTACCTGCTCTTCATCCAGCTGCTGATGATGAGCCGGGTCTCCTGGCTGGAGGAGTGGGTCGGCTCCCGCGACCTGCTGCGCTGGCACCGCGGACTGGGCGCCTCGCTGCTGACCTTCGTGGTCGCGCACATCGTCTTCATCGTGTACGGCTACGCCCTCACCGCCGGCACCGGCGTGGTCGACCAGGGCTGGACCGTGATCACCACGTTCCCGGAGATGATCAGCGCGACCATCGCCACCGGCCTGCTGGCGTTCATCGCCCTGATCTCGATCCGGGCCGTCCGCAACGTGCTCAACTACGAACTCTGGCACCTGATCCACCTGACCAGCTACGGCGTGCTGCTGCTCGGCTACGGCCACCAGATCGCCGCCGGCGCCGACATGAGCGGCAAGTTCGCCTCGGTGTTCTGGCCGGCGCTCGGCTGCATCACCATCGCCGCGCTCTTCTGGGGCCGGATCGTCGAACCCCTGTGGCTCAACGCCCGGCACCGGTTCAATGTGGCCGAGGTGGTCGGCGAGGGCGCCAACACGTTCTCGATCTACATCGAGGGCAAGCGGCTCGAGAAGCTCCCGGTGCAGGCCGGCCAGTTCATGCGGTGGCGGTTCCTGACCGCGAACGGCTGGTGGCAGTCGCACCCGTTCTCGCTGTCGGCGGCCCCGAACCCGAAGTGGCTGCGGCTCACCGTCACCATCGCCGGCGGCCACACCCGCAAGCTGGCCACGATGCGTCCCGGCACGCCGATCTGGGCGGAGGGCCCGTTCGGCACGTTCACCGCGGAACGCCGTACCCGCCGCCGTGCTCTTCTGATCGCCGGCGGCAGCGGCATCGCGCCGATCCGGGCCCTGCTCGAGGACATGCCGCCGGACACCATCGTGATCTACCGGGCCAGCCGCCCCGACGAGCTCGTGTTCCGGGCCGAGCTGGAGGAGCTGGCCGAGGAACGGGACGCCTGGGTGCGCTACATCGTCGGCGGCCGCAACGACCCCGGCCCGCGCCGGCTGTTCACCCCGGACGGGCTGCGCGGCCTCGTCCCCGACGTGAACCGCCGCGACGTCTACCTGTGCGGCCCGCCCGGACTGGTTAACGCCGCCGTCGACACGCTCAAGATGCTCGACGTGCCGGACAGCCAGCTCCACCTCGACCCCTTCGAGTTCTGACCCCTACCCCACCAGGAGTTCCCGCGATGCGACGCAGTACCGCAGCAGCCGTAGGCACCCTCACCGGCGCGGCCCTGATCCTCGGGGTCCGCCTGAGCGTGCAGCCCCCGGCCGTACCGGTGGCCGCCTCCCAGGACGGGGCCGTCAACGAGGAGCCGGAGATCGACGCGGCCGGCGCGGAATCGACCGCCGCCCCGGAGACGTCCAAGAAGCCGTCCGGCGACAAGAAGACCGAGGAAGAGACCGAGGAGACCGGTCTGAAGGCGGGCACCTACAAGGGCAAGGCCGCGCAGCACGCGTACGGCACGGTCCAGGTCACCATCAAGGTCGCCGGCGGCAAGATCACCAGCGCGAACGCGACCTACCCGACCGAGGGCTTCAGCGGCACGATCAACCCGAACGCCGTGAAGAGCCTCAACGCCTCCGCCCTCAAGGCGCAGAGCGCCGACGTCGACGCGGTCTCCGGCGCCACGCTCACCACCGGCGCCTACAAGGCCTCCCTCCAGGCGGCGCTGGACAAGGCCGGCGCGTAGGGTCCCTGTTCGTGCGGCACGTCGAAGAGGTCATGGGTACGGTCGTCAGCATCGAGTTGGCGGACGACCTGCCCGACTCCCGTCTGCGGGAGCTGGTCGGCGAGACGTGCGCCTGGCTGCACGAGGTCGACGCCCGGTTCAGCACCTACAAGGCGGACAGCGAGGTGTGCCGCTTCCGCCGCGGCGAGCTGCCGCTGGCGGACTGCTCCGACGACCTGCGCCTGGTCCTGGACCGCTGCGCCGACCTGTGGCGAGACACCGGCGGCTACTTCGACGCCTACGCGGGCGGCGAGCTCGACCCGTCCGGATACGTCAAGGGCTGGTCCGTCGAGGTCGCCTCGGAACGCCTCGCCGCAGCCGGTTCGGTGCGGCACTACATCGGCGCCGGCGGCGACATCCGGATGCGCGGCAGCGGCCCCGGCGGCCGGCCCTGGCGGGTCGGCGTGCGCCACCCCTGGGAGGCCGACAAACTGGCCTGGGTGCTCAACGTCACCGACGGCGCGGTGGCGACCTCCGGGACGTATGAGCGCGGCGCCCACGTCTGGAACCCGGTCTCCGGCGTCCCCGCGACGGGTCTGCGATCCGTCACCGTCGTCGGCCCCGACCTCGCGGTCGCTGACGCCTGGGCCACCGCCGCCCTCGCGATGGGCGAGGCGGGCCTGGCCTGGCTCGCGAAACTCACCGACAAAGGCTACGAATCGGCCGCCGTCACCGATGACGGCCGGGCTTTCACCTCGTCCGGCCTTCCGGTCGCATAACCCTTCAGCGGTACGGCCACACCTCCCACAACCGCAACAGCCGCGGTTCCGGGCCTACCCCGCGAGGTGGCTGCCCGCTCCCGCCGGCCAGCGCGCCCGCCGGGCTGTTGCGTGGTCCCCGCCGACACCCTCACCGCGGCCGTCTCGCCGCTGCTGCGACGGTGGTTTGAGCGTTGACGACGCGACACGCGGGGTACCCCGGTTTGGAGTCTGGTCGGGGGACCAGATAAAGTTCTGTCGTCGCCGGGGAAACCCGGAGGAGACAAGCGGAAGTGGCGCAGTGGTAGCGCATCACCTTGCCAAGGTGAGGGTCGCGGGTTCGAATCCCGTCTTCCGCTCGGAGAGGCCTCCACGAGGCCAGCTCGGTGGAGTGGCCGAGAGGCGAGGCAACGGCCTGCAAAGCCGTGTACACGGGTTCAAATCCCGTCTCCACCTCGCGGTGATGCGGGCGATTGGCGCAGCGGGAGCGCGCTTCCTTGACACGGAAGAGGTCACTGGTTCGATCCCAGTATCGCCCACCAGACAGCAAGGGCCGATGTCCACGGACATCGGCCCTTGATCTTTTCCTGTTCTTTGTATTCTTTACTGATTAACAACGAATCAATCTTCTGACAGGTGCCCACCCAGCGGTATTTCCACGGGTGCGAGGCCACTGACGCCGGTGAACTGCTGATATATCGGCCTAGCAGTCCTGCGGTAGCATCGCAATCGCCCGTGTCGATTTTTGTTGCTGTGCGATCAGGCCGGGGGTTGGGCGTCGTTTTCTGTAGTTTCCTGGTGTTGATAGCGCATTGGGGGGCGTCAATGAGCAAAGAAAGATCATGGTGGGACCCCTTGTCCAGGGTCCCACGCATGTCCCGAGATCCTGGGAAGCCGGAGTTGCCGGTCGGCAGGGTGGGAGCGGAGGCCCACCCTGACACCGGATTCCGGCAGCCGCCAGGAGTCACCAGATTCCGGCCGCCAGGGAGCGCTGGTTTCCGGCTGCCGCCAGGCGTCACCGGATTCCAGCCGCCAAGGGGTGCCAGATTCCGGCTTCCATGGAGCACTGGTTTCCGGCTGCCGCTGGGTGTCGCCGGATTCCGGCTGCCAGGGAGTGCTTGTTTCCGGCTGCCGCTGGGTGTCGCCGGATTCCGGCCGCCAAGGGGTGCCAGATTCCGGCGGCCGCCAAGAGGTGCCGTATGCCGGCTGCCGCTAGGGGGTGCAGGACTCCGGTCGCCGCTGATAGGCACCGGATTCCGGCTCCTGAGGGGCGCTGGATTCCCGCAACCGCCAGGAGGCGCCAGATCCCCGCAACCGCCAGGAGGCGCCAGATCCCCGCAACCGCCAGGAGGTGCCAGATTCCGGCAGTTGCCTAGGGGCGCCGGGTTCCGGCAGTTGCCTAGGGGCGCCGGGTTCCGGCAGTTGCCTAGGGGCGCCGGGTTCCGGCAGTTGCCTAGGGGCGCCGGGTTCCGGCCGCCGTCAATGTGCGCCGGGGGACGGGGGCGCCCGTGGTGATCACTGCTGACGCGATGCCCACCAGTGTCCTCATCGCGGCCGGCAGTGAGGTCCTGCGTGCCGGTGTCGCCACACTGATCAGGCTGCGTCCCGGGTTCGCGGTCGTCGAGGTTCCGCTGGGGCCGGCCACCCTGGTCGACGAAGCTCGTTCCCGGCGGCCCGACGTCCTCCTGGTGGACGTCGGGATGGTGACCGACCTGCGGGACGTCCTGGAGGCCCGGGAACGCGGCGCGGTCGCCGAGACCGCCATCGTCGCCCTGGTCACCGACGATCCGCCGGACATGGAGGTGCTCCGCGGACTCGTGCGGCGTGGCATCGACGGCATCGTGACCGCAAACGATCAGGCCAACCAGCTGAGCGGCGCGATGCATTCGGTGTGCCGTGGGCGCCGCTGGCTCAGCCCGGCGATCGGCGGCCATCTCCTGGAGGCTCTCGCCCGGCCCGGCGCAGGGTTCGCCACTCCCGAACCTGGGGGCGCCGAGACCGGCCTGACCCAGCGCGAGCGCCACGTCCTGGCGCTGGTCGCCGACGGTCTGACGGTCAGTCAGATCGCCCGGCGGCTGCACCGGAGCGAGAGTGCCGTGAAATACCACCTGTCCAACATGAGTGCGCGATATCAGGCGAGCAATCGTGCCCATCTGGTGTACCTGGCCATTCGGGCAGGTGAGCTTTCGGTCGGTTGACGGAATGGCCAGTCGGGTAACGGTCTGAATGGCTCGGGACAGATCAGCGTCAATGCGGTTCTCTGACTGCTGCCACTTGGTGCAGCCACTGGAGATCGTCTCCGGGCTGTTTCGCGAATGGGGGATTCGGTGAGGACTTCGATCAAGGTCGCGTTCGCTGGTGCGGCGCTTTCCGCCTCCGTGCTCGGCGCTGTCGCGGGCCCCGCCCAGGCGTGGGTGAGCGTCGGCCAGAAGACGCAGTACCCGTCGTCCGGCGGCACCTGGAACTACGGCTTCTGGGACGTCAAGATCCGCTCGTACTACACCGTCAACAAGTGCCACGGCTCGACCGTGATCCGCTACATCGACGGCCGGGAGACCAGCCGCTCGCGCAGCATCGACACCGCCTCGGGCGCCCGGTCGACCGCTGAGATCACGACCATCAACTCGTCCGGTCTCGAGGCCAGCTACTACTACCGCACCTGCTGAACAACGTTCTGAACCAACTTCGGCCCGGCGACCACAAAGTCGCCGGGCCGAAGTGCCCTTGAGGCCCGCTTCCCCAGCAGACGAACCGGGACGGCCCGCGCCCACTCCTTAAACTGTTGGAGATCCCTCAGAGCCGATCCCGGCCAGGTGCCCCCACAGCGCCAGGTGCGCCTACAACTCAGGCTCCCGGCCCCGGCTTCCCGCCCCGCCCCGGCTTCCCGCCCCGCCCCCGGCTTCCCGCCCCGCCCCCGGCTTCCCGCCCCGGCCCCGGCTTCCCGGCTCCGGGTTCCCGCCCCGGCTCCCGGCTCCGGCTTCCCGCTCCGGCTCCGGCCCGGCTCCGGCTTCGGCCCCGGCTCTGGCTCCGGCCCGGCTCCGGCCCGGCTTCGGCCCCGGCTCTGGCTCCGGCCCGGCTCCGGCCCGGCGTCGGCCCCGGCTCCGGCTCCGGCCCGGCTCCGGCCCGGCTCTGGCTCCGGCCCCGGCTCCCGGCCCTGGCTTCCCGCCCCGGCTCGTTGTCCGTGGCTTGCCGCTCGCGGATCTTGCACGAATCTTCACCCTCGCGCCGATCTTGCAGCCCTTTCCATGTCCCGACGGGAAGAAAGCTGCAAGGTCTCCCCGGCTTAGTGGACCTTGCATGACAAACCATGCCCAGAGGTGAAGAACCGTGCAAGATTGCTGCGAAGGTGGAGAACCGTGCAAGATCTACGAGGCTGGCCGGGGTCGGATCCTCTGTGAGCACGGCATTCCCGTCTCGGCCCGGTGTCCCGGTCGCCTACGTGACTGGTGCGACAGTCCGAAGGTCAGGCGCGAAATCATCGCACGGCAGAGGGGCTGACCGCGGACATGGCGAAAGTCTTGAAGAGGCTTCCTGGCGTGCCGGAAGTCCACAAGATCGCGAAATCGGATGCGCTTTGTCTCTTTCATCACGATACAGGCATGCGGAATGTCACGTTCTTACGGCCGGCGCAGACCTCCGACCCGCACCGCCGGATCGACGCCACGACCTTGGCATGGCGTCGATCCGGCCAGAGCAGGCCATCCACCGGACGGTGATCTCGACGGGCCCCGACCGCGCCCACAGACCTTGACTGCGAAGCCCCCAAACCGGGAGGTGTCCGCGGGGCTGTTGGACAGGGTGGTGTCCGCGGGGCTGCTGGACCGAGTGGTGCCCGCGGGGCTCCTTTTTCGGTCGTTGGACCGGGTGGTGTCCGCGGGCTGCCTTCTTGGCTGCTGGGCAGTGAGGTGCCCGTGGGCTGCTTCGCCGGCTGCCGGGCCGGGAGGTGCCCGCAGGGGTGATTCCTCGGCTGTGGGCCGGGACGTGTCCTCGGGTGCTTCGTCGGCTGTCGGGCCGGGGCGCCGTCAGTTGTAGGCCGGGACGTGTCCTCGAGTGCTTCGCCGGCTGTTGGGCCGGGGCGGCGTCAGTTGTGGGTTGGGTCGTGTCTTCGGGTGCTTCGCCGGCTGTCGGGCCCAGGCGGCGTCAGCTGTGGGCTCGGTATGTCCTCGGGTGTTTCCTCTGCTGCCGGGCCCGGGCGGCGTCGGTGGGCTAATCCTCGACCAGGTAGACCGGGACGCCGAAGCCGTCGCGGCGGCCGAGCAAGTCGCCGACGGCCTCGTGTTCGGCGTCTGTCCGGTAGGTCACCTGGATCAGCGCCCGGTCCTGGCCCTCGGGGCAGGGTGTGCCGACTGTCACCGAGATGCCCTTACCCAGGCCGGTGATCTCGGTGGCCAGGGCCTGGTTGCGGTCGAGTGCCGTGGCCGCCTCGGCTCGGGTCGGCAGTTCCTCGCAGGGCGGGTGGGTGTCCGACGAGGTTGGGAACACGCCCCCGAAGACGGCGGCCGCGCCGGCGCCGAGGACTGCCACTGCCGCGACGCCGACCGCGATCTTGGTGATCGATGACATGGATTCTCCTAGCGGGTCTGCTGGCGGACGGACTGTGAACTGCCGATCTCGTGCCGTGACCCGCATGCTTCGATCATCTCGGCGTCGTGTGTGGAGATGACGACCGTGCAGCCGCTCGCGGCGAAACCGGTGAACAGGTCGATGACCTTGCGGCGGTTGGCGGCGTCGAGTGACGCGGTGGGCTCGTCCACGAAGACGACCGCGGCCCGCTTGTAGATGGCCCGGGCCAGGGCGAGCCGCTGCTTCTCACCGCCGCTGAGGTGACTGGCCGCCTCGTCCTGCCGGCCGGCCAGCCCGGTGCGCTCGAGCACCTCGGTCAGCCGGTCCCGGTCGCCGTTGACCCGGTTGCCCAGGACGCTGGACTGCATCGTGACGTTGAAGGCCACCGACTCCTCGTCCATGATCCCGTAGTCCTGGAGCACGAAAGCCGCGTGATCACGCCAGAACCGGCGCCGGGCTCCCGAGTTGTACTTCGTGACGTCCGCGCCGTCGATCAGGATGCGGCCCCGGTCCACCGGGAGCAGCAGCCCGAGACAGTGCAGCAGGGTCGTCTTGCCGGACCCGCTCGGCCCGACCAGAGCGGTCATCGTGCCCGGCTCGCACCGGACCGACTCGCCGTCGAGCACCGGCCGCCCGCCGATCGCCACGGACACGCCTTCAGCTTGCACCAACATGGGAACTCCCATCAGATCCGGCGCCTGCTGACGCCGCCGAAACACCATCTCGCTGCGGCCAGGTGGCTCAGCGGAACAACGAACACCCCGAACAGCGCGGCCGTCAGCAGCGCCCCGAACGCCTCGGGCCGCTGGAAGGCCGCGACGAGCGCCACGATCAGCGCGCCGGCCACCAACTCCCGGGCCACCCGGCTCTGCAGGATCCGCGACCACGAGTGGCCGGCCAGCCGGAGCGGGAAATCACGTTTCGCGTGCAGCAGGGCGGTGATCAGTGCGCTGATCGCGGCCGCGACCCCGAAGGCGACGACCAGCGCGGCAAGCGCCAGGTTCATCAGCCAGACCAGGTACGCCATGAACTGCGCCCGCAGGATGCCCTCCTCCGCCACATAGACGACACTCAGGTCGCCCTTGATGCCACGCCCGGCCAGAGCCTCGGCCGACAGCCCGTTGCGGTCGAGCAGCGCCTGCGTCCCGGCGACCCCGGTGAACAGGACGTTCCTGGTCGAGGCCATCGAGGTCAGGTTGCGGTCGTTGAACGTGTCCCGCACCGAGGGGACCACCGCCACCAGGACGTCGTCGAGGAACTCCAGGCTCCCGCCGCCGCCACCGACGCCGATCGGGACCCGGAGGCCGTCGGCCGGCTCGCGGTAGGAGAACCCGGCCAGCGTCGCGGCGCCCGCCCGCTGATCACGGGAGAGCAGCTGGAATGTCTCCCCGAACTCGCGGGTCACCATGCCCTGAACCCGGTCGAACGGCACCGGGTCGAGCGACGTGGCAGCCATCAGCTCGAGCCACTTCTGGTTGACGAACGCCACGGCCGAGTAGTCGCCGAGGTCACCCGACCACGTCTCTTTCGAGAAGGCGTAGGAGAACGCCGCCTCGCCCGACGACTCGGCATCCTTGATCAGGTTGCCGACCTGGGGCTCCAGCGCGGTCATGTCGTCGTCGCTCATCCCGAACTGGAGGGCGACCTGATCGGCGAGGTTCTTCCACTGTGCCGTCTCGGCGGCGGTGGCGGCCGAGTTCCGGTACGCCGACCAGGCTGGCGCGGCCGCTCCCACCACCAGCAGGAACGTCACCGCCTGGATGACCACGGCCGCCTTGCGCAGGCTCTTCACCGCGGGCTGCCGGGTGGCCAGCATGGTGGCGCTCGGCCAGGCCGACGCCGACATGATCAGGGCCACCAGCAGCGACACCGAGATGACCCCGAGTTCCAGGCCGGCCAGTGCCCGGGCGAACACGCCGACGTAGAGCCAGCCGTTGGCGGCGCCGACCCAGAGCGTGGCCGCGACCGTGACGACGGCTGCCGAAAGCAGCAGCGCCCCGGCGAAACCACCCAGGTCTTGCGCGTGGATCCGTGGGGTCGGGCAACCGCCGAGCACTCGCAGCGCCCGGCTGCGCGCCTTCATCGACAGCCAGAACAGCGCCAGTGCCGCGATCAGGGCGAACGCCGCCAGGATCGCCGCGCCGAAACCGCCCTCGCGCATGGTGAACTTCAGGCTGCCGACGACCGACGCGTCGATCCGGGTGACCCGCACGCCACCGGCGGCCAGCTCGTCCGTCAGGGCGCCCAGCCGTGTGCTGTCGCCGGTCACCAGGTAAGAGCCGTCGGGGGAGGAGTTGGCCAGGCGGTCCCGGCCGACGACCCGGCCCTCGCCGGAGCCGCTGAACCAGGAGAACGAAGCTGGCAGGTCGCTGTCGTTGAGGGAGACGAACACCCGCTCGTCGCTGCCGCCGGCCAGGTCCGGCGCGATCCGGACGAGGCCGAGCCCGTCCGCCGCGTCCAACCGGGTCAGCGTGTCGAACGCCTCCCGGTCGCTGAACCTGGACTCGGCGAAGTCGAGGCCCACCCGGGTCTGCGCGCCGAGCGCCTGTGGGAAATCCCGGTCGTGCAGATCGGTGACGATCGCCGCCACCAGGGCCAGCAGGGCGAACAACGCACCAGCGACCACCATTACCACGCGCCTGTACAACGCCCCTCCCGGACTCTTCCCGGCGACACTTTGCGTCTTCCAAACAACCATGTGGCGCGGGGCCGTGCATCGGGCCGTGGGCGGCGATCCGTGGGCGCCGTAGGACCTCGGGCCGTCAGACCGTGGTCCGATGCGGACACCCGCTGGAGCGGTAGGCTTCAGCCCATGACTGAGAGCTATCACGGCTCCCGTCGGGCCTGGTTGTGGCTGCTCCCGGCCGGTGCGCTGCTCGTCGTGGCGGCCGCCGTTCTCGGGCTCGGGCTCACCTGGCCGTTCGTCTCCGCCCTGCTGGCCGGCTTCGCCGTCGTGTCGGTCTGGGCGATCGTCCGGCTCCAGGCTGAGCGGGCCGAGCACGAGGCGGCGATGACCCGGCGGGATGCTGCGGAGGCGGTGCTCGCCGAGCGCCTGCGCCTGGCCCGCGACCTGCACGACCTCGTCTCGCACGGGCTCGGCATGATCACCGTCCGGGCCGCTGCCGCCGCGCATC
The DNA here is from genome assembly GCF_040638175.1 of Actinoplanes sp. NPDC026670. Taxonomy (NCBI): domain Bacteria; kingdom Bacillati; phylum Actinomycetota; class Actinomycetes; order Micromonosporales; family Micromonosporaceae; genus Actinoplanes; species Actinoplanes sp. NPDC026670. Next base: position 32,545 of record NZ_JBEZXU010000027.1, on the reverse strand, counting down.
TGCACGCCCGCAAGCCGGACGAGGCGGTGCTGCTGTCCGCGATCGCGGATGTCGAGGCGATCAGCCGCCGGGCGACCCTCGAGTTGCGCCGCATGCTGGAGGCGCTGCGGGAGGCCGGTGACCAGCCGGCCCGCCATCCCAGCGAGACTCTGGCGTCGCTGCCGGAGATCATCGAGGGGGCCCGCCGCGCCGGCTTGCGGGTCGCGTTGCACGAGGAGGAGTTGGGCGCGGTCTCCCCGGGCGCCCAGCTGGCGATCTGCCGCATCGTCCGCGAAGGGCTGGCCAACAGCGCGCGCTATGCCGGGTCGACCAGTGTGGACGTGTGGCTGGCCCGGACCTCGGCCGCGGTCAGTGTGACCGTCCGGGACGACGGCCCGCACCGGGGCTGGGCGGTGCGTCCCGGCGCCGGCCACGGCTTGCTCGGCCTACGGGAGCGGGTCGGCAGCCTCGGCGGAACGCTGACGGCCGGCCCACGAGGCGGCGACCCAGGTTTCTGCCTGGAGGCGATCATCCCCGAAAGCGCCGGCGCGGGTCTGACGAATGGCGTGGCGGAGGTTGGCGGCGCGGGTCTGACTAATGGCGTGGCGGAGGTTGGCGGCGCGGGTCTGACGAATGGCGTGGCGGAGGTTGGCGGCGCGGGTCTGACGAAAGGCGTGGCGGAGCGCGGTGGCGCGGGCCTGACGAAAAGTGTCGCGGAGGGCGGCGCGGGCCAGACAAAGGGCGTCGCGGAGGGCGGCGGCGCGGCACAGACGAAGAGCGTTGAGGTAGTCCCCGAGGGCGCTGGCGCGGCACGGATGAAGGCCCTTGAGGCGGTCGTCTCCGAGAGGGGTGGCACGGCGCGGGCCAAGTTCGCTGGCTCTCTCGGGGACGAGGGGGCCAGCGCGGCCGGGGCGAGGGGCTATGAGTCGATCGGTTCTGAGGGTGACAGCGCGGCTTGGAGGAAGGGCGCTGGGGCGGTTGCCTCCGAGGGTGGTGGCGTGGCGCGGGTGGAGGACGTTGATGCGGTCGCCGGGAGGGCCGACTCGGGTGAGGTGGCGGGCGTTGAGGCGGGCTCCGGGAGGGCCGGTTCGGGTGGAGTGGCGGGTGGCGGGCGTTGAGGCTGTTGGTGTCGAGGGCTCGTTGTGAGTGATGTGCGGGTGGTTCTCGTCGATGACGAGCCGCTTCTGAGGCAGAGCCTTGCGATGATCATTGGTGCTGAGCCTGGGCTTGCGGTGGCTGGGGAAGCCTGCGACGGGGTGGAGGCGATCGACGTCGCGCGGGAGACGGCGCCCGATGTCGTGTTGATGGATGTTCGGATGCCGCGGCTCGACGGCATCGAGGCGACCCGGGGCATCTGCCGACTGCCCGAGCTGGCCCACACCCGGGTGCTGGTGCTGAGCATGTTCGACCTCGACGAGTACATCTTTCATGCCCTGCGGGCGGGGGCCAGCGGATTCCTGCTCAAGGACAGTCGGCCCGACGAGCTGCTGGATGCGATCCGGCGTACGTATGCGGGTGAATCACTCTTCGCGCCGTCGATTCTGGCTCGCCTGGTCGAGCGCTACGTCGGTGGCGAGCCGGCCGCCGAGGCGCCCAGGGTCGACCGGCTGACCGCCCGTGAGGCCGAGGTTCTCACCCTGATCGGTCAGGGGCTGTCCAACGACGAGATCGCCGGCCGTCTGCTGATCGCGGTGAAGACCGTCAAATCCCACGTCTCCCACCTGCTCAGTAAACTTCCGGCCCGCGACCGGGCCCAGCTGGTGATCGCCGCCTACGACTCCGGCCTGGTGAAACCCGCCCCGCGACGCGGATGAGACGCGGATGAGACGCCGCTGAGGCACAGGCGAGGCACAGCACCCTTTGAGGTTATTCCGAGGTGGTGTTCGATGAGGTTCGCCCGATTCGCAGGTTAGGGTCTATCGAAGTTCATCGATACGTAACCTGCCGGCCGGACAGCGTTCAGGGGGCTGGCGCCCAGGCCGGGCGCACTGAGAGGTCGTGCCACTATGCCCCGGCTTGCGCTCTTCGCGCTAGATCTTGCCGCTGTGAGTGTCCTTGTCTTCGGACTGTATTTTCCACGGCATCGGCGCCGGGATCTGGTCGTGGCGTTCCTCGGGGTCAACGTCGGAGTGCTCGCGGTCGCCGGATCACTCAGCTCCAGTTCGGTCGGCGCCGGCCTCGGGCTCGGCCTGTTCGGCGTGCTGTCGATCATCCGGCTCCGGTCCACCGAACTGGACCAGCACGAGGTCGCCTACTACTTCTCGGCGCTCGCCCTCGGCATCCTCGGCCCGCTCAGCGGCGGCCCGATCTGGCTCAGCCCGGCGCTGATGGCGCTGATCCTCCTGGTCATGTATCTCGGCGACCACCCACGCCTGTTCCGGTCCTACCGGCGGCAGGTGATGGTGCTGGACAACGCGGTCATCGACCACGTCGCCCTGGTCGCCCAACTGGAGCGGATCCTCGGCGCCCGGGTGCACGCGGCCACCGTCGAACGGGTGGATCTCGTCAATGAGACCACCGTGGTGGAGGTGCGGTACTCGTACGCCGCCGGAAGTCGCAGGAGCGCCGCGCTCGCGGAAGCGAGCCGATGACGGTGACCACCGCCCACCTCGATCCGGTCTCGCTGGCCGAACTGACCGAGCGGGCGGAGTTGCAGACCCGGACCGACCGCAAATATGTCCTGCCGCTGGCCGCGGCCGGTGACCTGATGTCCCGCCTCGACCCGGCCACCCGGGTCCTGGAGATCGAGGGGGAGCGGACCTTCCGCTACCGGTCGGTCTACTTCGACACACCGGACCTGGTCAGTTTCCGGCTCACCGCATATCGGCGGCGACGGCGGTTCAAGGTGCGCACCCGCACCTACCTGGACTCGGCGCTGTGCTGGCTGGAGGTGAAGACCGAGGGCTACCGCGGTGGGACGGTCAAGGACCGTCTGCCCTACGACGCGAGTCACCACGACGACGTCGAGCCGGGGCGCTGGTTCGTCGACGACATCCTCGGCGACGACAGGTTCGTGCTGCGGCCGACACTCGTCACGAACTACCGGCGTACCACCTTCTTCCAGCCGGCCGACGACTCCCGGATGACCGTCGACATCGGCCTGACCTGGACCGATGTGGACGGTCGGGAGCTCGTCCTGCCGGACGTCGCGATCGTGGAGACCAAGACCGCGTCGTCCGCCTCACCCAACGACCGGCTGCTCTGGGCTTGCGGGCACCGGCCGGTCAGCATCTCGAAATACGCCACCGGGCTCGCCGCTCTGCGCCCGGGTCTGCCGGACGTGCCCTGGCGCCGTCTGCTGCGCCGGCACCTGCCCTGCTGAACCTGCTGAAGGCAGTCATCGAAACCCCAACATAAGGACCTTCCATGCCCAGAATCCCCCGTCTCGCCGTCCCCGCGGCGCTGACCGCCACCGCTCTCGCCGTCTGGGTGGCACCGGCATCCCCCGCTCTGGCCGCCGGTCCGGCCGGCGCCGCCGCGCTCGCCGCCAACCAGGCCAGCCACCTCAGCACGGCCGACCTGACCTGGAACGAGTCGGACGTCGCGGCGGTCACCCTGACCGGCACGAGCGCCACCACCACCAGCTCGAACGTGACCGTCTCGGGCAGCACGGTGACCGTCAACGCGGCCGGCACCTACCGGTTCAGCGGCACGCTCACCTCCGGTCAGATCGTGGTCAACAGCACCGGGACCGGCATCGTCCGGCTGATCCTCAACGGCGTGACGATCACCGGCGGCACCGGCGCGATCAACGTGGTCGCCGCCGACGAGGCGCTGATCTATCTGCAGGCCGGCACCACCAACCGGCTCACCGACGGCACCGCCTCGGTGGACGGTCCGATCGCCTCGGCCGCCGACCTGAGCATCGCCGGCACCGGTTCGCTCGTCGTCACCGGCAACGCCAACGACGGCATCAACGTCAAGGACGGCCTGGTCATCGCCGGTGGGACGATCACCGTCACGGCGCCCGACGACGCCGTCCGCGGCCAGGACTACGTGATCGTCAGCGGCGGCTCGATCACCGCGACCGCCGGCGGTGACGGCCTCAAATCCGACAACGAGGAGGACACCACCCGCGGGTACGTGGCGGTCACCGGTGGCACCGTGAATGTCAAGGCCACCGACGACGGCATCACCGGGCAGACCGACGCGATCGTCACCGGCGGATCGATCACCGCGACCACGACCGGCAAGGGCATCAAGGCGGGCGTGCTCACCGTGATCAGCGACGGCACGGTGAACGTCACCGCCACCGACGACGGGCTGCACTCGGACGCCAACCTCACCGTCGACGGTGGCACCACCACCGTCTCCTCCGGTGACGACGGTGTGCACGCCGAGACCGACGTCCGGGTGGCCGGCGGCACCGTGAACGTCACCAAGTCGTACGAGGGTGTCGAGGGCCTCAAGGTCTACGTGACCGGCGGCAGTGTCTCGGCGACCGCCACCGACGACGCGTTCAACGCCTCCGACCCGGCCTACGGTGAGATGCAGAACTCGCCGAACGCCCTGATCAGCGTCACCGGCGGCACCGTGGTGGCGAGCGGCGGCACGGACGGCCTCGACTCCAACGGGGCGCTCACCATCGGCGGCGGCACGGTGGTGGTGACCGGTTCGGCGACCCGTGGCGGCGGCGAGGGCGGCCTCGACTCCAACGGCGCGCTCACCATCACCGGCGGCACGATCATCTCCTCCGGCATCAGCGCCACCACCAGCACCCTCCCGACCTCCGGCCAGGGCTGGGTGTCGATCACCTTCAGCGCCAACCAGGCGGCCGGCACCGTGGTCCACCTGGCCACCACCTCGGGCACGCAGATCGCGTCCTACCAGCCCACCAAGGCGTTCCGGGGCGTGGTCTTCAGTTCAAGTTCGATCACCAGGGGTACGACGTACGCGGTCCGCACCGGCGGGACCGTCTCCGGAACCGCGGTGGGCGGCGGCCTCTACATCGGCGGCACCCTCTCCGGCACCCAGGTGAGCACCGTGGTCGCCGGCACCCGCTGACTCCGGCTCCGGGGGAATCCGGGCGCGCTCACCTCCCCGGGCGCGCCCGGACCGGATCCGGGCGTGTCCGAACCGGATCCGGGCGTGACTGGGCCGGATCCGGGTGCGTCCGGACCGGATCCGGGACCAGGCCGAGGACCAGCAGATCCGCGGTCAGGCTGATCAGCCGGTCCTCGGTGACGCCGGCCGGCGGTTCCAGAGCGATCCGCAGGCAGGCGTTGAGCGTGACACCCATGGCCAGGTGGATGCGGGCGTCGGCTTCGGCCGGGTCGAGCTCCGGCGCGTGCACCGCCACGAAGATCCGGGTCACCTGGGTGAGCTGCCGTTCCACCTCGGGCAGGATGTTGCCGTGCGCCCCGAGCGGCGCCTCGGCGATCATCGCGGTGGTCACCGCCCGGTGCCGTTTCACCGCCCCGACCAGCACCGACAGGATGTGGTGGACCCCGTCGCGGGCGGACATCCCGACTGCCGCGGTCAGCGCGCCGGTCAGGTCGGCCAGCACGTCGGCCGAGCTGCGTGCCCGCAACTCCTCGATCAGCTCGTTCTTCCCGGCGAAGTAGCGGTAGAGCGAACCGATGCTGACCCCGGCGGCCGCGGCCACCCGGTTGGTGCTCAACCCGGCGTAGCCACTCTCCGACAGAACCTGAGCAGCAGCGCTCAGAATCCGGTCGATCATCTCCTGGGCCCGCTGCTGCTGTGGCACTGACCTGCGGATATTTGACGACATCGGAACCTTCGAAAGACGAGTGGTACCCGAGCTTTCGCTCACTTTATCGTCAGGACATGACTACGCACGCCGATCTGCGGGCGCCGCGCCGGTTCGGGATGGACCGGCCCTGGGCCGAGCGGGCCGCCCGGCCACTGCGACTGGTCGCCGGTCCCGGCGCCGACCCGACCGGGGAGGAGCTCGCCGCCCTGGCCGCCGGCCTGCTCCGCCGGGACGAGCTCGCCGCCGGACTGATCCGCGCGGTCCGCCCCAACGAGCTGCACAAGGCCCTCGCCACCGGGCCGTCCGACGACACGCCCGAGCCGGTGCGGGCCTTCCTCGACACGCTCTCGCAGCGGCCGGACTGGGTCGACGACGAGCTGCTGGCCCGCGGCGCCGAGGCGTGCCGGGCCTTCGGGATGGATGCGGGGCTCGTTCTCGCGTACGGCTCCCTGCTCGGTGGTTATCGCACCGCGGCCGCCCTCGAACCGCTGGTCCGGACCGGCCGCCTGGCCGGCGGTGAGACGTTGCGGCGCATCCAGGAGACCTCGCTGTGGTGGCGTGCGGTGACCGCGCCCGGCGGGATGGCGCCCGGCGGCGAGGGGTTCCGGATCACGGTGCATGTCCGGGTCATGCACGCCCTGGTCAACGCCCGCCTGGAGGCCGACCCGGACTGGGACCGGGAGCTGCGCGGCGTGCCGATCAACCAGTACGACCAGGCCAGCACCCTCGGGGTGTTCAGCACCAGCTTCCTGTTGCACCTGCGCCTGCTCGGGGTCCGGGTGTCCGGGGCCGACGCCCGCGCCGTCATGCATCTGTGGAGCTACGTCGGATGGCTGATGGGTGTCGACGAGGAGTGGCTGCCGCACACCGAGCGCCGCGGCCGCCGGCTGCTCTACCACTTCCTGGCCAACGACCCGCCGCCGGACGCCAACAGCACCGCCCTGGCCAAGGCCCTGATCACCATGACCGACGCCGTGACGAGCGGCTGGCGACGGTTCTACGAGCGGGAGCGGGCCCTGTCGGTGAGCTGCTGGCTGCTCGGGCCGGCCGCCATGCGCGACCTCGGCCTGCCCTACCGCCTGCCGTGGTACGGCCTGGCCCGGGTCGGCGCGAACCTGCTGGTCAGCCACGTCCTCGGCCGTCTGCCCGGCGGCCGCAGACGGCTGCTGGCCCGGTCCGAGCGCCAGGCTCAGGCCCAATTCAGGCGCTGGGGAGCCGAGTTGTGATCTCCGCTGACAGAAACGTGGCAGAAGTTCGGCAGGTGCGGCTGGGAGGCTGATCCCGGCGCCGGACGGGACGACGAGACGCGCTGGCGGGCGCCCAGTTCGACGTTCCTCGCCTGAGAGCGCGGACGGTGCGGGATCAGCATCCAAGGGGGGATCTCGCACCTTCCGCGTTCTGCATTTTCACGGAGCAGGGTGACAGATGTGGCCGATCGACGAGTCCGCGCGTGACGAGACCGCCGGAGACCGGATCGCCCGGCTGCTGGCCCAGCACCCGCTGATCGACGGGCACAACGACCTCGCCGACGCGCTGCGTACCCTGCACGGCGGGGCGGTGTCGCCGGACGATCTGGAGAAGTTCGCGCTCGACCAGCGGCAGCCGCTGACCCGTACCGACCTGCCGCGGCTGCGGGCCGGGCGGGTGGGCGCGCAGTTCTGGTCCGTTTACGTGCCGGGTGATCTGCCGCCGGCGGCGGCGGTGGTCCGGACCCTTCAGCAGATCGATCTGGTACGGGCGCTGCACCACCGTTTCGCCGGCCGGCTGGAGCTGGTGACCACCGCCGACGGGGTGGAGACGGCGTTCCGGGCGGGGCGGGTCGCCGGGCTGCTCGGCGCCGAGGGCGGGCACAGCATCTGTGACTCGCTGGCGGTCCTGCGGATGCTGGGTGAGCTGGGCGTACGGTATCTGACCCTGACCCACAACCAGAACGTCTCGTGGGCCGACAGCGCCACCGACACGCCCCGCGTCGGTGGGCTCAACGACTTCGGCCGGGCGGTGATCGCCGAGATGAACCGGATCGGCATGCTCGTCGACCTGTCGCACGTCGCCGACACCACGATGCGCGACGCCCTGGCCGTCACCACCCGGCCGGTGATCTTCAGTCACTCGTCGGCGCGGGCGCTCTGCGGGCACCCGCGCAACGTGCCCGACGACGTGCTCACCCAGCTGCGCGACAACGGCGGGGTGTGCATGGTGACGTTCGTGCCGTCGTTCCTGTCGGCGGAGCGCTGGGCCTGGACCCGGGACCCGCACGGACCGCCGCCGCCGGTGACCGTCGAGCACGTCGCCGACCACATCGAGCACGTCCGTGCGGTGGCCGGGATCGAGCACGTGGGGATCGGCGGCGACTTCGACGGCTGCGACGACACCCCGGCCGGGCTCGACGACGTGTCCGGCTATCCCAGGCTGTTCGGTGAGCTGGCCGCCCGGCGCTGGTCGGACGCCGAGCTGGCGGCGCTGGCCGGGGGCAACGTGCTGCGGGCGCTGCGCAGCGCCGAGGACGGGCAGGTGCAGCCGAACCGGGCGCGCCAGGCGGTCAGCTCGTCCTTCTCCCGTACCCCCAATGCCTGAAAGACGTCTCCCGCCGCGGACCAGAGCGAATGCGCGGCCTCGTGATCGCCGGCCGCGCAGCGGGCGGCGCCCAGATCACGCAGCGTGCGGGCCCGGCTGAGGTCCATCCCGATGTCCTGCCACTGATCGGACGCCGACTCCAGCAGCTCGGCCGCCTCGGACAGCCGGCCGGCGGCCAGATGCAGCTCCCCGAGGGTCCGGGTGACCAGGGCGGTCCCGTGGCCGTCGCGGCGCACGGTGGTGGCGGCCAGCGCGACCCGCAGCGGCTCCAGCCCCCGGTCCGGGTCACCCTGCCGGATCCACACCTTGGCCAGCGCCTGCGCGGTGTACGCGGCCAGGTGCGTGTCGCCGATGCCGGTCGCGATGGTGTGCGCGGCCGAGCACAGCTCCCCGGCCTTGTCGAGCTCACCGCGCGCCCGGTGCACGAGGCCCATGCCGCGGATCGCGATCAGCTCGCCGCGCCGGTGGCCGAGCTTGCGGTAACGGGTCAGCGCGGACGCCAGATGCTCCAGCGCGACCTCGTCCTCGCCGAGCTCCCGGTGCGCGAAGCCGAGGCTGTAGTAGGCGTGCGCCACCCCGGCGTCGTCGCCGAGCCGGTCCAGCACCGCCAGCGCCTGGTTGATCTGCGGCAGGGCGGTCGCGTGTTCGCCGAGTTCACGGCTGACCGTGCCGAGCCCGTTCAGGGCGACCGCCTGCCCGCGGTCGTGGCCGGCCGCCCCGAACAGGTCGGCGGCACGGGAGAAGTGCGCCCGCGACTCGGGGAACCGATCCTGGGCGTACCGCAGCTGGCCGATGCCGCACTCCATCGCCGCCTCGGCCAGCCGGTCACCGGCCCGGTGGGCGGCGCCGCCGGCCGCGGTGTGCGTGCGTTCCCAGCCGTCGAAGTTGTTGCGGGCCGCGAACGACGCGAAGACCAGCGCGTCGGCCAGGCCGCAGGCTGGCGCCACCAGGTCCAGGGAGGCGGCCCGCTCGACCGCCGCGATCAGGGTCGGCTCCTCGTCGTCGAACCACCGCCGCAGGTCGACCCGTTCGATGGTGGCCGCCCAGTGCGCGGACGGTTCCGGCAGCACCGGATGGTAGAGCCGCGGGGTGGCCACCGGCAGCTGCTGCGCCAGGTGCTCGACCAGCTGGAGCAGCGCCGCCACCGCCCCGGTGACGGTCTCCCGGACGGCGTCGGCCCGGGCCAGCTCCCCGGCGTAGAGCCGGACCAGGTCGTGCATCCGGTACCTGGTGAACGGCCCGTCCGGCCCGACCACGTCCAGCAGCCGGGCGTCGGTGATCTCCTCGACCAGGTCGTCCGCCTCGTCCAGGCCGCAGTCCAGCAGCGCGGCCACCGTGATCGCGGTCAGCACCGGCGGATCGAGGCAGCCCAGCGCGCGGAACGCCAGCTGCGCCCGGAGGCTCAGCCCGCGATAGCCGACGGCCAGGCCGGCCCGGACCTCCAGGTCGTCGACGGCGAGCTCGTCGAGCCGGCGCCGCTCGTCGTCGAGGCGGTCGGCCAGCTGGCTCACCGACCAGTGCGGGCGGGCCGCGAGCCGGGCCGCGGCCACCCGCACCGCGAGCGGCAGCCGCGCGCACAGGCCGATCAGCCGGTCCGTCTGCTGTGGATCGGCGTCCGCCCGGTCCGCGCCGATCACCCTGGTCAGCAGGGCCCGCGCCTCGTCGACGGTCATCGTGTTCAGCTCCACCCGGCGGGTCGCGGCCACCGTGACCAGCCGGTTCCGGCTGGTCACGAGCAGCGCCGAACCGGCGTCGCCGGGAATGAACGGGTGAACCTGCCGGGCCGAGACGGCGTCGTCGATGACCACCAGCACCCGGCGCCCGGCCAGCTCGGCACGGTAGCGGGCCTCGCGTTCCCGCAGGTCGGAGTTGCCTTGCGCGTCCGCGTCGGTGACGCCGAGCATGCGCAGCAGCCGGCTCAGCGCCTCGGCCGGCTCCAGCGGGTCGGCGCCGCCCACGTTGAGGAAGAGCAGCCCGTCCGGGTAGTACTCCCGGACGGCGTGCGCCACGTGCACCGCGAACGCCGTCTTCCCGGCGCCGCCCTGCCCGGAGACGACCACCACCGGGCTCGCCGCGGCGGTCTCCAGAGCCGCCACGGCGCCGGCCATCGGGTGTTCGAAACCCGTGTAGTCGGGCAGGTCTGGGGGCAGCAGGAACGGCCGCGCCGCGCGCGTCATCTCGGCCGGCGCGCGCAGCACGCTCGTGTGCGCTTCGCGCAACAACGGACCCGGCTCGGCGCCGAGATCATCGACGATCCGGTTGCGGGACCGGGCGAAGAGATCAAGAGCTTCTACGGTACGGCCGGAGGCGTGCAGCGCCCGCATCATCGCCGCGATCAGCGGCTCACAGAGCGGGTCCCGGGCCAGCGCCACGGCCAGCCGGTCGGCCGCCTCGGCGTGCCGCCCCCGGGCCACCGCGGTCAGCGCCCAGTCGGCCAGCGCCCCGAGCCGGTGCTGGTCCAGGCTCTCCCGGGTGCGTTGCGCCCACTCGCCGGGCAGGCCGGCCAGCGCGTCGCCCCGCCACAGCCCGAGCGCCTCCTCCAGCACGCCCAGCCGCTCCTCCGGGCCGGCCGTCCGGGCCGCCTCCAGCAGGTGCCGGAACCGGAACAGATCGACCGAGCCGTCCGGGACCTGCAACGTGTAGCCGCCCGACCAGCGGACCAGGGTGACCCCGGTGCTGTCCTTGACCACCCGGCGCAGGCGGGCCACGTAGCCGTAGAGGGCGCCGCGCGCGTCGTGCGGCGGCTCATCGCCCCAGAGCCGGTCGATCAGGGTCTCGAAGGTGACCGGATGCCCGCCGTCGAACAGCAGGGCGGCCAGCAGATGCCGCTGTTTGAGAGCGCCCAGCGCGACGACCCGCTCCTCCTCGGCCGCCTCGACCGGACCCAGAAGCCGGAACCGCACCACTCTCCCCTTCGGACACGACATCGCGCCGGCCCAGCCTAGGGGTGAGAGCAGTCACCGTCTATGTCGATCCCATCAGCGGGGAGTCAGTCCACAGCGGCGTTGATCAGGCGGTCCGCCATGTCGGCCAGCCGGCTCGCCTGAACGTCGTCGGTGATCAGGAACTGGAGGCCGATCTCCAGGCCGCCGCGCGACTCGGCCGAGTTCACCACCCGGGCGTGCACGGTCATCGCGTCGTCGCCGCTGTGCAGGTCGACGTCGAGGTTGGTGCCCTCGGCCAAGCGCTCGGTGTCGGGCACCAGGCAGCGCAGCCCACCGGCGCTGATGTTGACCAGCGGGGCCTCCAGATCCGGCTTTCCGGCCTGGCGCAGCCCCACCTTCCCGGCCGTGCTGATCCGGTCGTGCTCGCGGCGCTCCAGACGGGCGGCCAGGTCGCTCATCTCCTCGACCCGGCCCAGGGTGTTCGTCATCTGGTCGGTCAGCCGGCCCATCAGGGTGGACTGGTCGGCCGCCACCGCCCGCAGCGAGACGGCGGCGTCGCTCACGGCCGAGATGCCCTCGGTCATCGTGGTGATCGTGCGGGCCATCGCGGTGGTGTCCCGCTCCAGGTCGTGGATCGTCTCGATGATCTGGTCGGTCGACTCGGTGGTGTGGGTGGCCAGCTGTTTGACCTCGTCGGCGACGACCGTGAAGCCGTACCCCAGGTCACCGGCCCGGGCCGCCTCGATCGTCGCGTTCAGCGCGAGCAACCGGGTCTGCCGGGCGATGTCGGTGACCAGCGCCGCGCCCGTCGCCACCCGGCGCAGGCTCGACTCCAGCGAGGTGATCACCTGCTCGGCCTCGTGGGCCTGGCTGACGATCGCGTTGGCCGCGACGTCGGCCACGGTGATCCGCTCGTCGATCACCTCGGACGAGCCGCGGACCTCGCCGACCTTCTCGGTCACCTGGCGCAGCTCCTCGGCGATCACCCCGGTCGACTCGTCGATGATCTCCTGCGTCCGGCGGCGGAACTGGGTCTCGGCCTGCCGCTGATGCATGAACCCGGCCCGCAGCTGCTGTTCCCGGGCGACGTCGGCGCTGGCCAGCGCGGCCTCCTGCTCGACCAGCCGGGTCCGGGCCACGGTCAGCGCCCGGCCGATGTCGCCCATCTCGTCCCGGCCCGCCGGCACCGGCCGGGGCTCCAGATCGGACGCGGCGATGGCGGTCACCGCGGCGACCGTCTGCCGTACGTCGTGGTTGGTCCGCCAGAGCACCGCCAGCGCGAACCACAACGCGAGCAGGAAACCGCCGATCGACACGGTCAGCACCACGGCCCGCTCCACCGACAGGGTGCCGATCCGGTCCGCCAGCAGCGCGGTCAGCGCGTCGTGCAGTGGCTGCACCACGGCGGCCGCGGCCTCGGCCACCGCGGACGGGTCGGCCGGGCCCGGGGTGCTGAGGGTCTCGGTGAGCTGGCGGCCGAGTTCGTCGATGCGGTCGGCGAGGGCCCGTACCGGAGCATCGATCTTGCCGGTCAGTTCGGGGTCGTCGGTGTTCGCGATCGCGGTGGCGGCGTCGTTGCGCAGTGCCGCGGCCGCGCCGGACAGCCGCCCGGCCAGCACCGCCTGGGCGGCCACCGCGGCCCGGGTCGCGGTGCCCGCTGGCACCGGCAGGGCCGCCTGGAGCGCCGTCAGCATGGCCTGCGGCAGCTGCACCACCTGGGCGTCCATCACGTAGAACGAGTCCAGATCCGGGTCGAGGATCAGGTTGGAGTCGTTGCCGAGCACGGCCACCAGGGCGGCCAGCGCCTCAGCGGTGGCGATCCGGGCCGCCACCGACCCGTCGCCGCCCTCCGGGACGGCCGCCACGGCGTCGGCGATCGCCAGGTCGGTGTCCTCCGCCGCGGCGCGGACGGCGGCGAGATCGGGGGTACGGCCGGCGGCCGTCTCGGTGAGCGCCGCCAGCACCGTGCGCAGGACGTCGGCGCCCTCCTGCTCACGGCTGCTGAAGGCGATGTTCGTCGTGGTCACCGACGTGTACATGCCGGTGGCCAGCGCGCCCGGGACGAGCAGCGCCAGCACCACCACACCGAGGCGGGTCGCCGTGCGGATCCGGTCGGTGATCCTCAGGACCGGGCGCAGCAGCGGCGGCGAGGTGCTCGGTGTCATCCCCCACCTCCGTATGACCCTTTAAGGGTTTTTATACGGCAGAAGCAGGGGCCTGTCCCGGGTTCGCTCAGGCCTCCGACAGGGCCGGCGCCCGGTCGATCCACGCGGTCAGGTTGGCCGGCAGGTCGGCCTTGCTGTAGAGCCACCCCTGCACCAGGTCGCAGCCCTGTTCCCGCAGCCAGTCGCGCTGCGCCTCGGTCTCCACGCCCTCGGCCACCACCCGGTGCCCCATGGCCCGGGTCATCGCCAGGACCGCGCGCACGATCGGCTCCTTGACACCGTTGTCGCCGACACCCGAGATGAACGACCTGTCGATCTTGACGATGCCGACCGGGAGCCGGTCCAGGTAGCTCAGCGACGAGTAGCCGGTGCCGAAGTCGTCGACGCACAGGGTGACACCCATCGCCCGCAGCGCGTCCAGAGTCAGCATGGCCGTCTCCAGGTCCTCCATCACACCCGACTCGGTGATCTCCAGCCACAGGGCGGACGGGGCCAGCCCGTTCTCCCGCAACGCCTCGTCGACCAGCCGGACCAGCGAGCCGTCGCGCAGCTGGCGCACCGCGACGTTCACCGACACGTGCAGCGGACGGGCGTCCGGCCCACGCCGGGCGGTCCACTCGGCCAGCTGCCGGACCGACTCGCGCAGCAGCCACGAGCCCATCTCCTCGATCATGCCGGTCTCCTCGGCGATCGGGATGAACTGCACCGGCGACACGAAACCCAGCTCCGGCGAGTGCCACCGCATCAGCGCCTCGAAACCGTCCAGCTCGCCGGAGGCCAGGTCGATGATCGGCTGGAAGTGCGCGGCCAGCTCGCCACGCCCGACCGCGCCCCGCAGCGCCTGCTCCAGCTTGACCCGGTCCTGCACCTGGTCGCGCATCGAGGCGTCGAACAGCGCGTACATGTTGCGGCCGTTGCTCTTGGCCTTGTACATGGAGGTGTCCGCGTCCCGGATCAGATCGTGCGCGCGCACGTCGCCGGAGCTCTTCGCCACCCCGATCGACACCGACGTCACCACGTCACCGATGGAGAGCGAGAACGGCCTGTTGAACTCGGCGATCAGCCGCTCGGCCAGCTGCTCGCCGAGCCGCTCGCTCGGCGGTCCGGCCAGCGCGACCACGAACTCGTCCCCGCCGATCCGGCTGACCACGTCCTCGGCGCGGACCTGCTGGGTGAGCCGGGCGGCCACCGCCTGGAGCAACTCGTCGCCGACCCGGTGACCCCAGTTGTCGTTGATCATCTTGAACCGGTCGAGGTCCAGGAAGAGCAGGCTGATCTCCAGGCGCTCCGCGGCGGAACGCTCCGCCCACTTCGTCACCGTCTCGATGAGCAGTTCCCGGTTCGGCAGGTCGGTAAGCGTGTCATGGGTGATCCGCCGCCGGCTGATCCGCTCGGCCCGGGCCCGCGAGTCGTTCGAGCGGATCACCCGGTACAGCACGGTCAGCACCACCGACAGGCACAGCACGGCCCGGACCACGTTGCCCACCGTGCTGACCGGCGGCATCAGCGCGGTCAGCCCGACCGGGAAGATCACCATCGCGCCGATCAGCACCGTCCGGCCCCGGCTCAGGGCGCTCGTCACACCCTGCTGGGGCTCGGTGAGCGTGCGCATCGACGGATGCAGCGCCGCCCCGGTCAGCAGGACGAACATCAGCAGCAGGGACGTGTCGACCAGCTGCTGCGGGATCCCGCTGACCCCCAGCGCCTCCCGCATGCAGTAGAGCATGTCGCCGGTGAACAGCGCGCCGCACGCCAGCACCATCATCCACAGCGCCGGCTGCCGTACGCCCCGGGACAGCATCAACCGGGCCGCCAGCACCAGGATCGTCACGTCGAACACCGGGAACATCGCATTGACCAGGCGTGGGCCGCTCAGCCCGGAGGCCAGGTTCGGGGCGATCAGGAAGATCCAGATGAGGAAGGCGATGCTGAGGCCCATCATCAGCGCGTCGATCCGCGCCGAATCGTCGTCGTCCGCCCGCCGCTGCCGCAGCATGACCATGAAACAGAGCCCGACCAGCAGGTACGCCGGAATCGTCAGCAGGTCCGGCAGCAGCACCAGCGAGTCCGGCAGCCCACCCGCCTCACGGACCACCCGCATCACACTGCTGGCCAGGAAGAACCACGACGCGTTGCGGACGTGCCGCCAGGGTGTCTCGTCGTCCGGCCGGTTCAGGCGTGGCCCGCGGTAGAGAGCGAACATGCCCTGGGCCAGCAGCAGGGCCATGACCGGTGACGACAACTGCTCCGGGCCGGCCAGCAGGACGGCGAGCAACACCAGCCCGACCGCCAGGTGCAGCCGGAACTCGAGAACGGCCCGAGTGGCGGGCGCTTGGCCGGTGGCCTGGACGTGGGTCATGCCCCTCTATCGGCCGGGCCGGGACACGCCTTATCGATCCGACCCGGCTCACCTCGGTGAGCCGGGTCATCCCACGGATCAGGTGCCGGTGCCCTCCTGGGTGGTGGCGCCCTGCTGGGTGGTCCCCGGATCCTGCTGGGTGGTGCCCTGCTGCTGGGTGCCGGAGTCCTGTTGGGTACCGGAGTCCTGCTGGCCGGGCATGCCGCCGCCCGGCATCCCGCCGCCCGGGCCGCCACCGCCGCCGAAGCCGCCCGGGCCACCCTGCTGGCCGGTGGAGCCGTCCTGGGTGGCGACCGCCGGAGTGCCGCCGCCGATCGCCGTCATGATGCCGGCGGTGATCCCGGAGCTGGCGATCGCGGTCACCAGGACGGCGGCGATCAGGACCGTCTTCGGGCTGCGCTTCGGGCGGCTCGGCGCGGGCGGCGGGGCCTCCCACGAGGCGGTCGGCGGGCCGGCCGGCGGGGGCGGCCCGGCCGGGGTCACGGCTTCGGCCTTCTCCGGGACGGTGATCATCTCGGTGGCGGTGGTGGGCTCGTCGGCGCCGGCGGCCCACGGGTCGCGCGGGGCGGTGGGGGCCAGCTGGTCGTTCACTGTCATCGGTTGCTCCTCGGGAGGTCGGCGAAGACCATCGTGCAGAGCCGGTTTGTGGGGACTCTGTGCGCCGAGCAGGAAACCTCTGTCAACCCGGAGTGGCCGGGGCGCTGCTGATCGTGGTCACCCCGATCCGGGCCGTCGGCGACTGGCTGACGTGCCGCTGCCGGCCGGCGGCGACCGGCTGACGCGCCGCTGCCGGATCGGGTGGATCTCGTCCGACCGGTGGCCGGTATTGCGGAAACCGGCTGACGTGCGAGATTGTCGCGCGTGTTGGAGGAGGCCCCCATGGAAGAAGCATTCGCGGCGTACACCGCCGGCCACAACGACGGCAGTGCCGGCGTCCGCGACGGGATGCAGGCGAACCATCCGGAGACCGGCACCGACTACCGGATCGGGGTCGTCGACGGCAGCGTCGCGGCGTTCCAGGCCGAGCTGGTCGCCGAGGTCCGCCGGCTGCTGGACTCACCAGAGGGGGTTTGACCTGCGGCGCGACGGATAAAGCGGGGGGCGCTTTGGCATCCGGTACCGGGCTCGGCTAAGGTTTCTTCCGTCGCCAGGGAAACCTGGGGGTCAAGCGGAAGTGGCGCAGTGGTAGCGCATCACCTTGCCAAGGTGAGGGTCGCGGGTTCGAATCCCGTCTTCCGCTCGGAGAGGGCTGTTGCTGATCCTTGCATCGGCCGCCTCGGTGGAGTGGCCGAGAGGCGAGGCAACGGCCTGCAAAGCCGTGTACACGGGTTCAAATCCCGTCTCCACCTCGCTTTGGTGTGCGGGCGATTGGCGCAGCGGGAGCGCGCTTCCTTGACACGGAAGAGGTCACTGGTTCGATCCCAGTATCGCCCACCATGTATTTCCCCTGATGGGATGCCCTTCTTGGTATCTCGCTAGGAAGATAAGCGCGCTTTCGTTGCCTCAAGATTCCCTCAGTGATGCGGTCGTATCCGCTTCGGTGGATCCGTCCCTAACGTGACGGAAGTTGATAGTGGTGCCCACGTGCCGACTCCCGGATACGCGAGATGGCGACCACCGGGGTGACCGCCATCTCGCCGTCGCTGCTGTTGGGTGGGCTCAAGTAAGCGCCATTTGTCGCGGGCCTCGTCGGCCTCGCCGTTGCCGGCCTTCTCGGCTTCAGCCAGCTTTGCCTCGGTCAATATGTCGATCCTCTCCGAGACTCGCCGGGCCAGTTCGGAGCGGTCGATCTTGAAGAAGTGTCCGGAGATCTTTCTGGTCACTTCCACGGAGGCGTGCCCCATCTGCTGCTGAATTTGATAGCCGCTGGCTCCGGATGAGATCAGAATCGACGCGGCGATGTGCCGGAGCTCGTGGACGGTGTAGTCGACGCTACAGCTCTTGTGGGTCATCTCGAGCTTCTTGCGGAGTCGTAGGAATGATCGCGCTGCCGGTCGACGCGGATCGAGCGCTGTGGCATAGGATCACACCACGCCGTCCACCATGGGTCACTGGTGTCAACAGGCTGGAGACGACGGAGCGTCGGGCCGGTGCCGCGGTCATCGCGGGGGCCCGGAGGGCTGAAAATCAGGCACCCGGCGGACCGTCCAGCGGCCGCGGATGCTGTCAATGAGCTCCTGCGGCTATGCGGCGATCCTGTTAGTTGCCATCATTCGGACAGCCTCGGATCCGCGCCGCCGGCCCCGTTCCGTCGGCTCGGCCACCATTAGCGTGAATCCCGGTGCCGACGTACTCGGCTATCCAAATCGGTGACCTTGAGGCAGAACGGCCGTGGCTCACAGGTTGCGCAGGCTGGCTGAGCCTGCCTGGCCAACAAGCCGGAACGGCAAGCACGTCGAAGATCCCCACGCCACCGCGGCCGTTCGCTGCCTCGTAATCCGTATTGTCGGCTTCTGAGGGAACGCCGTCAGATTGACGGGAACGGCATCAGCTCGACCAGACAGCCGCTGGTCCGGCTGAAGTTACGACCTCGACAGCCCGGTCAGTTGAGCTCTATCTCGATCGCGTTGCGTAGCTCGGCCATAACCTGTTCTGGCTCGGCGAGGCAGCGCCATGCCGGAACCCGCTTGACTGTCGCGACGGAGGCGATTATGTCCAGGCGGCTCAGCACTCTTCGTAGCGAGTGGCCGTCCGGATCACCTTCGGGGTCGTCGACCAGCAGGGCCAGCCGCTTGTCGCCGAGGCTGATCGTGAAGTCGACTGGGTAACCCGGCAGCGGCGTTTCCCAACCTACTGTCAGGCCGCTCTCGCGAAGGTCGGCGATCAGCCGGTCGGCCGGTCGCGGGCCGGCATCGGTGCTTGCTGCTGTCGTGGGGGTAGGACTGGCGAGATCGGCCAGCAGGCCGCGTTGCCCGGACCACCATGATCGGTCGCCGACGACGATCAGTTGGGAGCGGGCGCGGGTGATCGCCACGTTCCACAGGTTGGTCTGGTTGACGAGCCAGCCGCGGGTGTTTTCGCTGATGCCCTGGGCGCCGACCGGCGAGACGACCATGATGTCCTTCTCGCTGCCCTGGAACTTGTGGATGGTCGCGCACAGCAGGTTGTCGGCGAGACCCTGGTCCTGGAGGGCACGATGGAGATGGCGCTGCTGTTCGGCCAGCGGGGTCACGACGCCGATCGAGGCTTCCGGGTACTCCTTGCGCACCCGCTGCACCTCGGTGACCACGGCCTGGACCTCGTCGGCGTTCCGGCCGGATCCGGTGGCGCCTTTGGTGAAGTGGCCGGGCACGTCGACCCAGCGGGTGGCGGGTTCGGCCGGTGCGGCGAGCCGGGCCGGGTCGGTCAGCACGGTCAGCCGGTTCTGGTAGACGACCCGGTTCGGAGCGTCGATGATCTCCGGGTGGCAGCGGTAGTGCTCGTCGAGCAGGATGGTGCTTCCCGCCGCGGCTGCGAATGCCTCGTAAGCTGAATGATCGCGGTAGGTGAGTCGCCGACTCGTCAGCCAGCCGTGCCCGAGTCCCGCACGAGCCTGCTCCTTGCGGTCGTCGTCGGCGGAGAGTTCGACAACCGGGGTCAGCTGCCGTGGGTCGCCGATGATCAGGGCACGTTTTGCTCTGTAGAGCATCGGCAGGATGTCCGCGACGGTGCACTGGGCGGCCTCGTCGATGATCACCAGGTCGAACAGGCCGGGCCGAGGTTGCAGCCGGCGGGCCGACTTCGCGGTGACCGCCCACCCGGGGAGCACCTTGACGAGGGCCGACATGTAGGTCCAGCTGCTCCCGTTCGGCTTGGCCATCTCGTCAGCGCGATTGCGGAGCAGGGTCGTATTTCCGGTGACCCGTGTGGCGATCTGGGCGCGCAGAAGCTCATTGCTGTGCCGGGCTCTGGTGTCTTGTTGCAGGGTCCGTAGGCGCTGCCATGCGTCCTCAACGGTGTGTGGCAGCGCCGCCAGTTGCCGCTGTCGTTCACGCCAGCATTGCTCGATGACCGCACTCTCGCCGAGGACGGTGATCGCCTCGCGGTCAAAGGCCCCGTATGACCGTAGCCGTCTGCGGTACCACCATCCGAACCAGCGACTCCGTAGTGCCCGTTCGGTGAGGTCGACCAACCTGGACAGCGTGCGCTCGTCCGTGTCGGTGAGTGTCGCGTCGCGTTCGAAGGCAAGGTCGACGAGATCTCGTTCGAGCCGGCGATGCTGATCGAGTTCTTCCAGCAGATGGTCGATCTCGTGTGCCACGAGGCGAACCTCGTGGAATGGGCCGCGCGTGTCCGCGGCTGGTGGCGGCCAAGCCTGCATCACTTCGGCGAGGTACTGCGGTTCCTGCTGCCGGTAATCCTTGTTCCCGGTGCGCAAGATCAGGCCGGGGCCGACCATGGCGGTGACTCGCTCGACCACCTCGTCGACGGCCCGGTTGTTCGTCGAGCCGATCAGCACGCTTTGCCCATGCGCGGTGGCGGTGGCCAGCAGTGCGGTGACCAGCTGGCTCTTACCGGTACCGGGCGGTCCCTGAGCAACCGTCAGTGGCCGGCTCATCGCGGCTCGGATGATCTCTTCCTGAGTCTCGTTCACCGAACTCGGCGCCACTGTCAGGACTCTGGTGTCCGGTGCAGTTTCCTCATCGTCGTTCGCACTCGACAGCGAGCCGAGAGCGGTCGACGCGATTTTTCCGGCGTTCTTGATGATCTCCTGCAGGTCCTCGATCAGCTGTCGATCGGGCGACTCCGTGCTTCCGGCGGCGAACAGCATCCCGGCGTTCTGAACACGGTTGAGCGGTCCTCGTTCGACCTTCCCGGCCAGGTTCTGCGGATCGAGTGGGGAGGTCGGTTTGAGGCCGAACGCGTTCGCGACCAGGTTCACGGCGTCGGCGAGGGATCGGTGATCGCCGGGAACGAGGCGTTCCGCTACGGCCTCGCGCAACTCGTCGGCCTCGACCACGGACAACTGGAAGTGATCGATGAGGGCGGGACTGGGCTGCGGCGGTGCGGGATGAGCCAACCCGTCGGCGCCTACGGTCAGATCACAGACGAGCAGCGGCACCCAACTGATCTGCTGTCGTCCCTTCTGGGGCAGCGTCACCACCGGGTAGCCGTACTGCAGGGATCGGCCACCGGTCTCCGCCGACTTGGCGAGCTGCTGTCCTCGTTCTCCGAAGCGGACCGGCTCGCTGGCCGAGAACACGACCTCACGTCCCGCGGGGGCGTGAACGTACGAGTCCCCGACTGCCGGATTCACGAAGAACTGCAGGATGGCGGAACGTTGCAGGCAGTTGACGTAGTAGCCGAGTAGGCGCCGCCAGCGCTCGGTGTCGAACGGTGCTTCGTCCGGCTCCTCAGCAGGTTTGCCAGGTACGTGTTGTCGGCGCTCGACGGGTCCGCTGACCAGAGGGATCGGTTCGGTGACGCCCTCACTCGACTCGACCGGTTTCTCCTCCCGGCGGCGTGACATCTCTGTCATCGCGTACCGGGAGATGTCGCTCGCCGTGATCCAGCCATCCTCGGCGGTGCCTTGGGCCGCACCGCGGAGCCCCGCAAGCAGCACTTCGGTGAAAAGTGACGGCCGGTCCGGGCCCTGGGCCTTCGATGCCTTCAGATGGCCGCTCGACTGCAGCATGAATGTGCCACGTTCCCGCTTGAGACGGCGAGGCTCCTGTCGTACGCCGCCGTTGAACCGATGCCGCGCCGTGAACGAGCCGGAGAAGCAGCAGTCCAGCAGGACCACCTTCTGGCTGGCCTTGGTGTGGTTCAACATGTGCCGCAGGACGCCTTCGACATCGAACGCGGTCGTGTGGGGAATCGCCGTGTCGGTGTCGATCGTCCCTAGGAACAGGGATTGCCGGTCGTCGTGCGGGACGCCATGGCCGGAGTAGTAAAACAGGGCAAGGTCCCCGGTGCTCCGTGATCCGTAGAACTCCTCCACGAGCTGCTTCATCTGCACCGAGGGAAGGTCGGTACGGGCCGTGACGTTGTCGAAGTCGCCATCGGTTTCCAGCACTGTTCGCAGCTGTTCGACATCTTGCCGGACACCGGGCAGTGCGGTGAGCTTCCGATCAGCGTTGTAGGTCGCAGTTCCCAGGATCAGGGCGTGCCGACCCATCAGCGGGAACGTTCGATCGCAGCACGAACCAGGTCGATCATCTTGGCGGTCTCCGCCTTGGTGGCCTGATCGATCGTGAGTTCGACGTCCCCGATCTTCAGTTGAGCCCTGCGACCCTGATTGCGGTTGAGGAAGCCCACCACCAGGTCGACGAGCGCCTGTACGTAGCCGGGGTCAGTGCCGGCGACCACGGCGACGGCGGCAAGCACGACTTCGCCGACCCCCTTGTCGTCGGGGCCGGTGGGAGCTTCGAGCCGGCTCGCCTCGCCTATGTCGCGGAGATCCTCTTCGAGTTCCTCGGTCAGTTGGTCGAGAACGAAGTCATCGTCCTCCGGCAGCGGCGTAAAACTGACCTTGATGACGACCTCGGACACCCATGCCTCCCGCAGACCCCAACCCGAAAGCATCCGAAACGCTACGGATTGTTAGAGCGGCGGAGGTAAATATGTCGGGTTCCCGACAGGCGTGATGATCGTCGGCTCTTTGGGTCATGTGAGGTCATGCAGTGACAAGTCTCTATGTTGTGTGTAACCGCAAGTGGCTATAAGCAACTCATCGTGATGTTGTTATGGATGTGAGTCCGGCGCTCGCGCTGCTGGTCGAAACCCGGCAAGGTCGTGGTGAAATCCGACGCGCAGCTCGCTGAGCGAGTACGGATCAAAGCCAAGGAGCTCGCTGACGAGCACCCGAAGTACGGGACGAGCAAGCCCATCATCGAAATCCCCGAGATGCATGGGCAAACCGTTGACGTGACCCCGTTCGAGCTACTGCACGAGGTCGGTAGAGCTACGGTCTTCGAGAATCGCGTGGAACTTCATGACTATCAGCGCCTATGGGCGCTGCTTCGCTACTGCAACGCGTTCGGGCACAACAGCTTCGTGCGGGGTCTGGGTGAGCGCATCCTCTGCCTGACCGCGGAAACGCGAAGCGTGCAGACGGTTCCTGTCCAACTGTCGTCTCGGGCCCGTGCCGCGGTTGACGATGCGGCGATACCGCTCGCTGAGGCACGCTACGCCGAGTATCTGGCGGCGCTAAGTGATGAGAGTGATTGAGATGACCGAGAAGGTACCCGCTGGCTGGCATGCGTATTCCGAGGTGGGCGAGCTGCTCACTGAACTCGATCTCACCGGCGAGGACATGGCCCGGGCGAAGGAGGCCACCGATGACCATATCCGCGCCTGGCATCTCGCCATGGTCCGTACTGAACAGGACCGCACTCAGGACGATGTAGCGCAGGCAATGGGCGTCACCCAACCACGTGTGTCGGCGATCGAACGCGGCGAACTGGACACCGTCACGCTTTCGACCCTGCGTGCCTACGTCCAGGCGCTCGGCGGCAAGCTGCGGGTCGTCGCTGACTTCGGCGACCAGGAATACCGGCTCACCTAGAGACGCACCCTGGGGCCGGCAATCTTGCGGGCGGCCGTGGCGAGCGGGTGCCTGCGTATCCTCCGACCACGCCGCCGCGCAGGGCGTCCGTACCGGATGGGATGCCCTGCGCGGTGTTGGCGCTTCGGTCAGCTTGTCGTCAGGGTGCAGGACACTGTCGGGTTTGTGTTTACGCCTGTCGATGTGGCGAGGAAGCCGAAGGACGCGGTGCCGCCGGCGGTGAGGCGGCCGTTCCAGTCGACGTTGCGGGCGGTGACCGTGGCGCCGGACTGGGTGACCGTGGCGTTCCACGCCTGGCTGACGGTCTGGCCATTGGTGTAGGTGAACGTCGCGGTCCAGCCGGTGGATGCCGACGAGGAGCCGTTGCTGACCGTCACCTCACCCTGGAATCCGCCCGACCACTGCGAGGTCACCCGGTACGTCGCCGTGCAGACGCCGGCCGGCGGCGGTGTCGTGGGGTCCGAGGTTGGCGGAGAGGTCGGCGGAGTGGTCGGTGGTGTCGTGGTGCCGCCGAGCACGCCCGCCAGCACCGGATACCAGGCGGCGGCCATCTTCCGGAAGCCGTTGTCGTTCGGGTGGACGCCGTCGACGTTGTCGGCGACCGCGTCGTATCCGGTCCACAGGTCGGCCAGGACGATCGGTGACTGGGCCGTGCTCAGGCCGGACGCCCAGGACGGCAGTGCCCGGTTGAGCGCTGCCACGTCGGCCGGGCAGGTGGCGCAGGCGGCCGCGCTCATCGGGATGATCTGCGCGACGATGATCTTCATGGCCGGGTTCTGGGCGCGCATCTGGCCGACCAGTTTGGTGAAGGCGTTCAGTTTGTCGGCCAGCGGGATGTATCCACCCCACATGTCGTTGGTGCCCAGGTGCATCAGGACGAGGTCCGGGCGGGCGGCGGCCAGCCACGGCGGGAGTTGATTGTTGGCCGCTATCCCGGTGGCCGAGAAACCGCCGTGGCCCTCGTGGTCGAAGTCGTACGAGTACCCGGGGTTGCAGCCTCCGCCGTCGGACTGGGTGCCGACGAAGTCGACGCCGGTGTGGCCGCCGTTCTGGAGGCTGTTCCAGAGTTTGGCCCGCCAGCAGCCGGGCCCGGCGGTGATCGAGTCGCCGAGCGCCATGATCCGGACAGTGGCGGCGGCGTGCGCCACGGGCGCCACGATGACGACGGCGGCGGCCGCGAGCAGGGCGGCGAGCAGTGCCGCCCAGAATCCGTGTCGGGGCATGTGCATGTGAGACCTCTTTCGCCGGCGATTTCGGGGATCGCCGTGGGGATGCCATGGGGGATGGCAGCGGGGACTCACATATCAACATGCATCAATTCAAAAAGAAAGTTCCCCTCCAGGTTGCCGGCCTCGACCGGGCGGTAACCGGCCCGGTCCAGCCACTCGCGGAGCGCCTGCTCGGAGACCTCGGCCTGGCGCAGCAGATAGTCGCGGATCTCCACGCCGATCAGGCGGGGCCGGTGCCGGCGGATGCTCTCGGCCATGCCCTCCAGCACCGCCAGTTCCGCGCCCTCCACGTCGATCTTGATGACGTCCAGGCGTTTCAGGTTGCTGGCCTCGGCCCACGAGTCGAAGGTGATCACGTCGACCTGCTGATCGCTGCCACCCGGACCGTAGAACGAGCGCACCGCCACGTCGGCCGCGTCGAACCGGACCGGATCGCTGTGCAGGGCGGCGCTGCCGGGCCGGGCGCCGAGCGCCACCTGGACCACGTCGATGTTGTGGACGCCGCTCAGGTCCACGTTGCCCTGGAGGGCCTTCGCGGTGTCGGCGGCCGGTTCGACGGCGATCACCCGGCCCCCGCCGATCGCGGTCAGGTGACGGGCCACCGGCAGCGAGATGGTGCCCACGTGGGCGCCCACGTCCAGGAAGACGTCACCCGCACGCAGGGCGCGGATGAGCGTCCGGGTGTACCGCTTCTCGTACCATCCGGTGAAGTAGAAGGCACGCTGGACGTTGTCCCGAAGATCCAGTGTGTACCGGTTGCCGTGCCGCTGGGCCTGCACCACCGGATCGGTCGCCCACACCGCCTTCGGCAGCCGCCGGGCCCGCCGCGCGGCGTGGCTCTGCATGTCGTCGCTGGTCTCCGCGGTCAGGCGCAGAACCCAGGACAGGATGAGGCGGAGGGCCGCGAGCAACATCGAGGGATCATCTCCTTGCGCGCCGGTGCCTTTCACGTGAGTATGCCGCCGACCGGCACGGTGTAGGTCGTGCGATCGGTGATGCACAGCACCGTCGGTTTCGGGATGTCGCTGATGTCCTCCTCGAGAGTCAGGTCGGCCAGGCACTCGGCGAAGTTCAGGAGGATCGCGAACTCACGGCCCAGCCGGCCCTTGCGGATCTTCCGGTCCAGCATGCGCCAGTTCTCGGCCAGGTACTTCGCGGCGCCGGTCGTCGCGAGCGCGCCCACCCCGACCAGCAGAAACACGTACCGCTCGTGCTCGCTGTCCCAGAGCCGTTCCAGCACGGCCAGCTGGGTCGACCGGACGCTGCTCGGATCCTCGTCGGCGAGCGGCGCACGGCGTACCGGAAGATTCTGGTCCTGGCCGCGACGCGGCTGAAGAGTGCGCTCCCCGTTGGCGCTTCGCACCCACTGGAAGAAGGAGCGGTCGTTGTCGTCGAAGTACTTGCGGGTCAGGCTGTTGTAGACCCGGCTGCCCATCAGGACGAGCGTGCCCTCGCCGCCGCGTGTCGCCTCCAGCGCCTGCGAGGCGGCGTCGATGTCGATGGTGAGCGGGCGGAAACGGTTCAGCACGTTCGCGACGCGGCTGCGGCGCGGTGCGTTCTCCAGAGTCACCCGGAGGAGATGGGCGCCCAGGTACTCGCTGCGGATGATGGCCGGGCCGGTGAACCCGACACGGAGCCGTTCGGTGCCGCTGGCGCCGCCGGAGCCGATCCGGAGGAACGAGCAGAGAATGTGGAGATTGCGCTGCCGGCGGGTGATCCCGAAGAAACGGTCACGACGGCGGCGGTCCGGTGTGTACCACACATACCAGGAGACGATCGTCAGTATCGATACGAGCCAGGCGGAGATCATTCCGGGGAAAACCTCGTCTACCCACACGGTGGATCTTACGCTGGATGATCGATATCGGACCAGGTCAGCGGAGGGTCCAACATGGGCGGGCTCATCATGTGCGGGTGAGGTGCGCCGGGCCGGGCCGGATCACACTGCGGAGATGTCGAAGAAAGCGAAGCACCACGCCGGCGACGACGGGCCGAAGACCCGGATGAAGCGGCAGGTGTACGAGGACGAGATGCGGCGTCTGCACGGCGAGCTGGTGGCGATGCAGGAGTGGGTGAAGACCACCGGCGCCAAGATCTGCGTCGTCTTCGAGGGCCGGGACACCGCCGGCAAGGGCGGCACCATCAAGCGGATCACCGAGCGGGTCAGCCCGCGCGTCTTCCGGGTGGTCGCGCTGCCCACGCCCACCGAGCGGGAGAAGAGCCAGATGTACGCCCAGCGGTACATGGCGCACTACCCGGCCGCCGGCGAGGTGGTGATCTTCGACCGGTCCTGGTACAACCGCGCCGGCGTCGAACACGTGATGGGCTTCTGCAAGCCGGAGGAGACCGAACGGTTCCTCGAAACGGTTCCCGCCTGGGAGAAGGCGATGACCGACTCCGGGATCCTGCTGCTCAAATACTGGCTCGAGGTCAGCCCCGACGAGCAGACCCGGCGGCTCCAGAGCCGCATCGACGATCCGCGCAAGGTCTGGAAACTCACCGACATGGACCTCAAGTCGTACAGCCACTGGTACGACTACTCGCGGGCACGGGACGCGATGCTCGCCGCCACCGACACCGCGTGGGCGCCGTGGTTCATCGCCGGCGCGGACGACAAGAAACGCGCCCGGCTCAACATCATCACGCATCTGTTGAGCCAGGTTCCGTACGAGCCGCTCAAACCGCGGACCATCAACCTGCCGAAACGGCAGGGACCGAAGGGCTACCGCGATCCGGGCCTGCCTCTGCGCCGCATCCCCACACCCTTCGGAGAGCTCTGACGGTACGCCCACCTGGTCCCACCCGGGCCGGACCGGACGTGGTCGCGGCGTCCGCAGGGCGCCCTCGCCATGGATCGCCGCCGCCTGCTTTGCCGCCGCCGCCGGTGCGCCGCCGCCGTTCCGCCGCCGCCGTTCCGCCGCCGTTCCGCCGCCGTTCCGCCGCCGTTCCGCCGCCGTTCCGCCGCCGCTGTTCCGTTGCCGCCGCCGCCGTTTCGTCGCCGGGTCCAGACCGCCAGCCGTCGCTCACGGTGGTTTTGGGTCGGTCTTTACCGGGCTGAGCGACGGCTCGCGGTCTCTGCGGACCGCGAGCCGCCGGTTTGCGGTCAGATCAGTTCGGCGGCGGCGTCCACGTCGGACTCGTCCACCGAGGCGAGCGAGCCGAAGATCGAGACCGCCTGATAGTAGGTCCAGGCCAGGCTGAGACAGGCCGGGCGGACCACCGCCGAGTAGCCGGCGCACTTACGTTTCAGGTCGGCGTAGAAGGCCGAGTCGACGAGATTCTTGTTCGCGTCGGTGAACGCGCCCGCCGCCTTGTAGTTGCGGTAGCCGAAGTCATGCCGGTGACAGGACAGTGTGAAATCGAAGCCGAGCGGACGGTCCGGGCTGGCCGAACAGAAGTCGGTGCTCCAGTCGAACCCGTAGGCGGCCCAGTCGCCCTGATGCGTGCGGGCGTTGTTCCAGGAGTTGTAGGACGAGGCGGACGTCTGGGTGAACGAGGTGAGCACCGCCATCTTCTCGGCGGCGGTGGCAGCGTGGGCGGGGCCGGCCAGGCCGAGGACCACAGCGAGCGAGAGGGCGGCGGCCAGAATGATCCGGATCGGTCGTACGCGGACGGGGGAGTGGTGAGCGGCGGTAGTCGCAACCGGTGTTGTCGCGGACATCGGGGCTCCTTCGAACGGCCCGCCCCGAGAGGCGGGCTGCCGGTGGGCGCCCGGGCTACCGATCGGTAACCCGAACGATCACTAAGTCTGGAGCCAGAAGCCGGGCACAAGCCCAGCAGAAGATTGCCGTTTCCCGTCCCCCGCGCAAACAGGCGCTACCCGGTGATCGTCTCGTCCGCCGTCGGAAAGTGGTCCCACCATGTGGCGCGCCGATGCTTGGTGAGCGTGCCGCCGAACCGGGTGAGGAGCAGGAAGTCGCCGTCAAGGATGAGCAGCGCATCCTCATCACCGCTGTCCAGCAGACGCCGTATGACCGTCAGCATGTTGGTTATGCTCCAGTCCAATTCGGCTGATTTGTCCAGATAAAAGGTGACAGCGATATGGGCGTCGGGCTCGAACTCCCACATCCCGTTGTCTGATTCGGCGGCGACGTAACCGATGTCCCTGCTCAGGACCGAAACGTTGAATCCATAGCGTTCGTGGAGGTCAGCTGAGCGCAGGAGGGGAGGAGTTCCGGTCGGCCGCTCATCCGGATTCGGTAGTGCCCGTTCCGCAACCTGCTCGACGCTGTTGTCGCCGATGAGGATCAGGTCGTAAACAAGTGCCACGTGTCATGCTCTCAATCGCTCGGCCGGGGTAGGCGGATCTGAACAACTTCACCACTGGGCAGGATCGCCTTGACCTCTTTCAGGTCCTTGATCGGCCAATCGTCGAACTGTTTCTGAAGGGCCCCGAAATCTCCGCGCCAGAACATCAGATCCAGTACCACGCGTTGGGTCTGCTCCTTGACAGCCTTGTCCTGGGTTTGCCACCAGACTCCGCGTATCGGCTTGTCGGGAGTAGGTGAGTAGCAGTCGAACACGCGGCCTTCGAGCAGGTAGTCCGGGTCAGACAAGGGGTTGCCCACATCTCCGGTGTCCGTGCGGGCCTCGGCAACCTGAGGTTTCGTGGGCCGCTGATGCAGGTGAAAACCCTTGTCGGCTAGGTGGACCGCGGTTGCGTTCTCGCGTTCGACCGAACGCCGGTTGTCCGTTTTGTCGTCAGGCTTGAGCTTCCGGCTGATCCTGACGGGGTGGCCGGTCGGCTTGCTGCCGGGGGTACCGGTTGCTCGGGTGAACAGGTGATCGGGCTGGCCGCGGGCGGTATCCGACGGTGTGCTGGCGGGAGCTGCTCGGCCCTGTTGGGCGGTGGACATGGCGGCGGCCTCGTTGGAGCGGACTCCGCCGCCTCCGGAGGAAGTGCCGCCGTGCGGGCGGGGAGTGCCGTCCGGGGTGTCGTCGCCGCTGTTGCCTCTTGGTTTCGGGGGCATGGTCAGCCGTTGAGGAGACGGGTCAGGTTGGTCAGGCTGGTGATCAGGGCGCTCGTGTACGAGGCGATCCGGCCGGCCCACTTCGCGACCGCGGAGGCGATTTGGGCGGCCACCACCGGGATGGTGACGATCAGCAAGGCCTCGCCGGCCCAGACGATCACCCGGGCCACCAGGTCGGCTATCAGGTCGCGGACCAGGTCTCGGGTGAACGTCACCAGGTTGCCGGCGGCCTGCGTGGCCGAGGACATGGTGGTGGCCAGTACCCCCAGCCCGTCCAGGACGTTGACGTTGTTGGCCATCAGGCTCTGGTAGGTGGCGGCCGCCTCACCCTGCCAGCCGGGCAGGCCGGTGGACAGGCAGCCCTGCAGGTCGGCGGCCATCACGTGCAGTTCGCCGGCGATGTTCTGCCAGGTGGCGGCGTGGGCGGCGACCAGGTCGGGCAGGCCGGCGAGTTTGTCGAGGATCTCGCGTAACGGGTCGAAATGTTCCATCGCCCAGCCGAGGCCGTTGGCCAGCAGGGCGCTGAACGGGTCGATGACCGTGGCCACCGTCTCGGCCGCCAACGCGCCGCCGGCCAGCACCCGGTCGGCCCAGCTGCCGCTGTCGACGGCCTGCAACGCGCCTTGGAAACTCTCCGCCAGCGACAGCCCGGTCGTGCCGGTGGTGGTGGAGGTGGTTGCGGCGATCAGGGTCATCGCGGTGTCCCCCGGTCGGTGACGGCGGCGGCGGGGTGAGTCATCGTGCGCCTCAGAGGTTTCCGGCTCGGCGGATGCGGTCCGCGGCGGCCTCGTCGGTGGCGGCATAGTCCTGACCGGTTCGGATCAGTGCCTCCTCGGCCAGGCGGAGGTTCTCCTCCACGTACGAATAGATGGTCTTTTGTGCCTCTTGCCGTTCTTGCAGGATTCCGGACATCCAGCCGCACAGCAGGCCGTAGGCCGCGTCGTTCCGGGTGATGGCCGCGCTCGCGGCCGAGATCGCGGCGAACCGGTCGCGGACCGCCGCGATCTTCGCCGCATGCTCGCGGATCTGATCCACATCTGCGGAGAAACCGTCAGCCACGATCACCCTCCTGGAAGGGGTCTGCGGATGCGGCGCGGGCGTCGATCTGGGCGGTGATGGCGCGGGCGGCCGCCGAGTCCGGGCCGAGCGTCTCGGTGACGATCGTGCGGGACTCTTCGGCGGCGGTCCGGCGGGCGGCGGCGGACGCGGCGAGCACGGCGCGGGCGACGGCGTCCGGTGGGACCCGGTGGATGCGGTCGGTGAACCGGATGTCGAGGAGGGCGCCGGTGGAGTCGACGGTCACCGCGGTCAGGTCGTTGCCGTCGTGGGCGGTGGCGCGGACCGCGGCGATCCGGTCGGCGGCGTCGCGGGCGTTCACGGCGTTGCGGTCGACGCGTTGCTGCCAGTCACGCAGGTAGGCCAGTGAGGCGTCGGGGTCCAGCAGCTCGTCCATCGTCTCCCCGTGGTGAGATCTCCGGCGGATGCACCGAAACGGCGGCAAGTCTAGCAACGCCGAAGACCCGTTCCTGCTGGTCGGGACGGCGGCGCCGGGGGAGACCGGTTACACAGAAATTGCTGTTTCCCCTGGTCAGAGACCTGCGTAAGGGTGCCCTAAGTCCGTTTTGGTGGCT
This sequence comes from Actinoplanes sp. NPDC026670, assembly GCF_040638175.1. NCBI lineage: Bacteria > Bacillati > Actinomycetota > Actinomycetes > Micromonosporales > Micromonosporaceae > Actinoplanes > Actinoplanes sp. NPDC026670. The sequence goes on along the minus strand of NZ_JBEZXU010000027.1, from coordinate 1,554 downwards.
TTGTGGAACGGGGTCGCTTTGATCTGAACCTAGGTTGAGGTTTTAGAGTCGCCAGAGCCTGCCGTCGATCTTGGCTGACGGAATCGAAGCGCGCGAGTTAGGAAGCGACCATGAACCGCCCCCTGCGAGTTGCCGTCATCGGAGCCGGCCCGGCCGGCATCTACGCCGCCGACCATCTGATCAAGGCATCGGAGACGGTCACCGTCGACATCTTCGACAAGCTGCCCACCCCCTACGGCCTGATCCGGTACGGCGTGGCGCCCGACCACCCGCGGATCAAGGAGATCGTCAACGCCCTCTTCCGGATCCTCGACAACCCGCGCATCCGGTTCGTCGGCAACGTCTCCTACGGCGTCGACGTGAAGCCGGAGGAGCTGAGCCGCTTCTACGATGCCACGGTGATCTCCACCGGCGCCGAGAAGGACCGCTCGCTGGACATCCCGGGCATCGACCTGCAGGGCAGCTTCGGCGGCGCCGACTTCGCCTCCTGGTTCAACGGCCACCCGGACGTGCCGCGCGACTGGCCCCTCGAGGCCCGCGAGGTCGCCGTGATCGGCGCCGGCAACGTCGCGATCGACGTGGCCCGGATCCTCGCCAAGACCGCCGACGAGCTGCTGGTCACCGAGATCCCGGACAACGTGTACCAGGCGCTCAAGTCGAGCCCGGTGACCGACGTGCACCTGTTCTCCCGGCGTGGCCCGGGGCAGGTCAAGTTCACCCCGCAGGAGCTGCGCGAGCTGGACCACTCGCCGAACGTCGAGGTGATCGTCCACCCGGAGGGCATCGAGTTCGACGAGGCCAGCCTGGAGGCGATGCGCCAGACCCGGCACATCAAGATGTGTGTCGACATCCTGCAGAACTGGGCGGTCCGTGACCCGCGGGACCGGCCGCGCCGCCTGCACCTGTACTTCCTGCAGGCGCCGATCGAGGTGCTCGGCGAGGACGGCAAGGTGGTCGGCCTGCGCACCGAGACCCAGGAGCTCACCGGCGACGGCTGGGTCCGCGGCACCGGCGAGTTCACCGACTGGGACGTGCAGGCCGTCTACCGGGCTGTCGGCTACCTCAGCAGCGCGCTGCCCGACCTGCCGTTCGACACCAAGACCGGCACCATCCCGCACGCCGCGGGCCGGGTCATCGACCTGGACGGCGAGCACGTCCCGGGCACCTACGTGGCCGGCTGGATCAAGCGCGGCCCGGTCGGCCTGATCGGTCACACCAAGGGCTGCTCCGGCGAGACGGTCGCCAGCCTCCTGGAGGACCAGGCGGCCGGCCGGCTGCCGGAGGCGCCCGAGGGTGACCCGGCCGCCCCGATCGCGTACCTGGAGCAGCGCGGCCTGCCGATCACCACCTGGGCCGGCTGGCAGCTGCTGGACGCCTTCGAGATCGCGCTCGGCGAGCCGCACGGCCGCAAGCGGATCAAGGTCGTCGACCGCGACGAGATGACCGCCATCTCCCGCGGCTGATTCCCTATCGGGGATTTGTTGTCAAGTGCGGGTCTGCTTGACGGTCGGTGAGGGTGCCGGGGAGGATTTGTGTGGGGAAGGTCGCCTCGTC
>NZ_JBEZXU010000026.1:0-145383 GCF_040638175.1 Actinoplanes sp. NPDC026670 | reverse complement strand
GCCGAGATCACCCGCAACCTAAAACGCTACATAACCCGCCAAATCTGGCGCATCCTCGAAGCCACCGCTTGACAAAAACCTTCACAGATCTTGCATGGTTTTCCACCTTCACGGCGATCTTGCACGGTTTTCCATCCACGCGGCGATCTTGCACGGTTATTCACGTCTGGGCGTGGATTGTCGTGCAAGGTCTACGACGCGGGGGAGACCTTGCAGCCTTCTTCCCGTCAGGACATGGAAAGGGCTGCAAGATCGGCGCGAGGGTGCACATTCGTGCAAGATCGAGGCGGCGAATCCGGACCCGCGAGCGCCAGGTTGAGACACGAACCGATTCGGCGTGCCTTCGCCGGCCTGTCCAGGCAGAGAAGGCACGCCCGAAAGTCAAAGGCCGGGTTCAGGGCGTGGCGGGAGCTCGCCGGAGCCTCGGCGGATCAGGGTGGTGGGGATCCAGTGGTCGGCTGGGGGACTGGTGTCGCCGTCTATCCGGCGGAACAGGGCCTGGGCCGCGGTCCGGCCCATCGTGGCCGGGTCCTGGGCTATCACGGTGATCGCCGGGTCCAGCAGGTCGGCCAGCGGGAAGTCGTCGAAGCCCACGATCGCGACGCGGTGGTGCAGGTTCAGGCGGCGCAGGGCCCGGACGGCGCCGACGGTCACCGCGTTCTGGGTGGTGAACAGGGCGGTCGGCGGGTCGGGGCGGTGGAACATCTCCAGCACCCGGCTCTCGGCCACGGACTGTGAGCTCAGGTCGGCCAGGATCAGGCGCTCGTCGGGTTCGACGCCGGCCTCGCGCAGCCCGGCCAGGTAGCCGTCCTGCCGGAGCTGGGCCGTCGGGATCCGTACGTGGTCGCTCAGGCACGCGATCCGGCGGTGGCCGTGGGCGATCAGGTGGCGGGTGGCCTCGGTGGCGCCGAGCGCGTTGGTGGCCAGGACCGTGTCGCCCGGGAATCCGTGGCCGGGCCGGTCCACGAACACCACCGGCGTGTCGACCCGCAGCTCGGACGCCAGGTAGCTCTGGTCGGCGCTGACCGTGGCCATGATCAGTCCGTCGGCCCGGCGCATGGTGATGGCCCGGGCCAGCTCGCGCTCGCGGCTCGAGCATTCGTCCAGGCTTCCGGTGATCACCTGGACGCCACGGGCGCGGGCCTCGTCGTCGACCGCCCGGTGCAGGGTGGCGAAGAACGGATTGCCGACATCCTTCAAGAGCAAGGCGATCATTTCGGTACGGCGATCGCTGCGCCGCAACGTGCTGGCGCCGATGTCGGGGCTGTAGTTGAGGATCGCGATCGCGCTGCGCACCTGGGCCACCAGCAGCGGGGAGACGTTCTCCTCGTTGTTGACCACCCGGGACACCGTCTTGAGGCTGACGCCCGCGATCTTCGCGACGTCGTTCATCGTGGGCCGCCCCCGCCCACGGGACGTCCGTTCCGGTGCCACGCCGTTCCCCCATGCTGCCGCCCGAGGTCACAGCGTAAACGCACGTCCGGGGCCGGACAACGCTGTCAGGCGGCCCCGATCATCGAACCGCTTCGCTGACCACTGACAATAAAGCTTCCCGAGACAATCTGTTGACAACGATGGTCGGCTCACGTTCACTCCCTTGACAACGTTGTCAGGGATACTGCGTCCCGCCCCATTTACTGTCCTTTGTCACCACCAGGAGCCCCACACCAGATGACGAAGGCCGACAACTCCGAGACCCTGCGCATCGGTGGATGGATCCCGCCGTACGCGTCGGGTGGGACGGAGTCCGCCAGCACCACGGCCGGGCCCGACGCGCTCCGCCTCGCCGGGCTGCCGACCCAGCATCTCCCGGCACTCCAGCCGCTGCCCGGACGGTCCCGCCGCCCGCTGCTGGTCCTCGCCGGAGCGACCGCCCTGGCCGTGCTCGGCTACGGCATCGCAGCGTTCGTGGCCTTCGGGGACGAGCCGCCCCGGCCACCCGAGTTCGCGCTCCCGGCCCCGCCGCTCGCATCGCCGGCCGTGGAGTCCCCGCCGGTCTCGCTGTACCCGTCGACCCCCGCCGGCGACGTCCTGCCGACCCGGGACATCCGCAAGGTCCGGGTCGAGACCACCAGCCGGCCCGCCCAGGCATCGGCCACGCCCAGCCGGACGGCCACCACCGCGCCCGCCGCGGACCCGGCCTTCACCGTGGGCCGGACCGTCGGCGTCGGCGTCACCGGGCTGACCGGACAGCGGCTGCGCAACCGCGACTTCGTCGCCCGGATCGAGGCCGACAGCGCGGCCAAGGGACTCACCGGCCAATTTCTGGTACGGCAGGGGCTGGCCGACTCCGGTTGCGTGTCCTTCGAGTCCGCTGAATATCCCGGGTTCTACCTGCGGCATCGCAACTTTGTCCTGCTCGTGGAACGGGGTGAGCCGACCGCCCTCTACCTGTCCGACGCCACGTTCTGCCCGGCGGCGTCCGGCGGCGGGTTCGCGTTGCGCTCGGTCAACTATCCGGACCACCACCTGCTCGTGGCCGCCGGTCAGGTCCGTCTAGTCCGGTCGACGGCCGCGCAGGCGACCCCGTTCCGAGCACTCTCCCCGATCTGACCGTCTCCGCCGTGCCGCCCCGCGCGGTTCTCGAATGACCGAACGGATATCCACCATGCCCCTCACCCCGGCGGACATCCACAATGTGGAGTTCCGCGACCCCTTGCCGGGTGAACGCGGCTACGACAGAGAGCAGGTCGACGCGTTCCTCGGCGTCGCCGAGCGGGCCTTCACCCGCCTGAACGGCCAGAACCGGGCGTTGCGTGAACGGCTCCAGCAGGCCCCGGCGGAGACCGAGGCGGCCGGGCTCGCGGGCGAACTCGACAGGCTCCGGGCCGAGCGGGAACGGCTCCGGGCCGAACAGGCGCGCGCCGAGGAACAGGCCCGTGCGCTGACCGTCGAACTCGCCCGTGCCCGCGAGACACCACGGCCCGCCGCCGGTGACGACCGAGTGCTCGCGGTGGCCCGCCGGCACGCCGACGACCACCTACGCGAAGCCGAGGAGCAAGCCCGGGACCTCCTCGACAAGGCCCAGGCCAAAGCCGACCAGGTGACCAGCGACGCCCAACTGCTGGCGGCCACCATCGACAGCGACGCCCGCCACCGGCACGCCGTCGCGATCAACGGGCTGGACAGCGAACGGGACGCCGCCCTGGCCGAGATCGAACGCCTCGGCGACATCCTGCGCGACCGGCACGCCGCCATGCGGGAACTCATCGAGGACCGATTGCACGAATTGGGGTGACCATCGGACTCAGCCCGGGCAGGCGTGACCTCCGGTGGTGACCACCGGAGTCAGTTCGGCGGGTGCGACGGTCCGGGGTGACCCGCCGGATTGGCAGGCGTGACGGTCCGGGGTGACCCGCCGGATTGGCAGGCGTGATGGTCCGGGGCGACTTACCTGCTGGGCAGGCGTGACGGTCCGGGGCGACTTACCTGCTGGGCAGACGTGACGGTTTGGGGCGACTTACCGGATTGGCAGGTGTGACGGTTCGGGGTGACCCACCGGATTTGGCAGGCGTGACGGTTGGGGTGAACCACTGGCTGGGCAGGTGTGACGGTTCGGGGTTGCCCACCGGATTCAGCCCGGCGGGCGCGCTGCGGCCCGGTGCCGCAGCGACGCCGCGCGGACCCTACGGGAGTGGGTCGTCTGTGGTTGGGGGGTGTTCCGGGCGTACCGTGTGGTCGGGTTTCTGGCGAAGCGCCAGGTCGGAGACCTGCCCCAAATGGTGCAGCTTGTCAGGGTTGACCACGGACCGTGCCGCGTGGACCCGGCCATCCTTGATATCCAGGGACATCACCCCGACAACCCAGTCGGCGGAGTCGTGGAAGACCGCGCCCGGACGTCCGTTGACCACGGCCGGACGCAACGTGACGCCCAGCCGGGTGAGGCGACGGAAGATGCCCGCGAAGAGCCGTGCCACCGCGGTCCGGCCGGTTGGTGGGGTCGCCAGGGCCTGCGCTTTGCCACCGCCGTCACCGATCAGTACGACGTCCGGCGCCAGCATCGACAGCAGCGCGTCGATGTCGCCGCCTGCCGCGGCCGCGAAGAAACGGTCGGCGAGAGCGGCCGCCTCGGCCTGCCGGGCCGGTGTGTCGTCCCGGGCCCGGTCCCGGTCCGCCGGTGTCTCCGCCGCACCCGTGTGCACGCGCTGACGGGCTCGGGCGAAGATCTGCCGGCAGTTCGCCTCCGAACGGCCGACCAGCCCGGCGACCTCCGGATACCCGTATCCGAACACCTCGCGCAGCATGAACACCGCCCGCTCGACCGGGGACAGCGCCTCCAGCAGCACCAGAAACGCCATCGACAGCGAGTCGGCGAGTTCGGCGTGCTCGGCCGGGCCCTTCTCGCCGGCCGGCGCCACCAGCGGCTCCGGCAGCCAGGCGCCGACATAGGTCTCCCGGCGCACCCGCGCCGACCCGAGATGGTTGATGCCCAGCCTGGTCACGGACGTCGTCAGGTACGCCTTCAGGTTCGTCACCGCGGTGCCCGAACGGCGGGCCTTGACCAGGCCGAGCATCGCGTCCTGCACGATGTCCTCGGCGTCACCGACCGAGCCGGTCATGCCGTAGGCGATGGAGAACAGCAGCGGCCGGTAACCGGCCGCCGCCGTCTCGTCGGTCGCGTTCCCGTTCCCGTTCGCGTCCGTGTTCCCGTTCCCGCTTCCGTTCCCGTTCCCGTTCCCGTTCGCGTCCGTGTTCCCGTTCCCGTTCCCGCTTCCGTTCCCGGGCGCGTCCACGTTCTCTCTCATGGGCGCGCCCGCGTCCGCGTCCCCGTCCGCGTCCCCGTCCGCGCCCGCGTCCGCGTCCCCGTCCGCGTCCCCGTCCGCGTCCGCGTCCGCGTCCCCGTCCGCGCCCGCGTCCCCGTCCGCAGCGTTCGCGGGCCTGTCCGCGGCCGCGTTCGCGTTCGCGGCCCTGTTCGCGTCGGCGTTCGCGGCCCTGTTCGCGTCCCCGTCCCCGTCCCCGTTCGCGGGCGCGTCCGCGTTCCGGTTCTCGTTCGCGGGCGTGCTCACGTCCTCGCTCACGATCACGCTCGCGCGAGCTGGCCCGGCTGGTACCAGCCGGCGGGCTGCTGCACCATCACGTTGAACCTGTTGAACGCGTTGATCGTCGCGATCGCCGCCACCAGTGCCACCAACTGGTTCTCGTCGAAGTGCTTGGCGGCGTTCGCCCACACCTCGTCGGGCACACCGCCGGCCGCGTCGGCGATCCGGGTGGCCTGCTCGGTCAGCTCCAGGGCGGCCCGCTCGGCGTCGGTGAACACCGTCGCCTCCCGCCAGACCGCCACCAGATGCAGGCGCTGCGCGGTCTCACCGGCGTGCGCGGCGTCCTTGGTGTGCATGTCGACGCAGAACCCACAGCCGTTGATCTGGCTGGCCCGGAGCAGCACCAGCTCGCGGGTGCTCTCCGGCAGCCCCGCCTCCATGGTCGCCTTGCCGGCGGCGGAGAAGTGCTTGATGATCCGGCCGGCGACCGGGTTGCTGAACAGGTCGAGACGAGCTTCCATGGCGAACTCCTCTGTCGTGTTTGTTGCTCGCCCTCTAAGACAGAACAGCCCACCGATCTGTGACAGTTGTGCCCGCAGTCACAGTAGGCGCCGCGCCGACGTTGCGCCTCCGGGCGGAAGGATCATCCAGGACCACCGGCTACGGGGAGGATCGTGCAGGACCGCCGCCCGCGGAGGGGCGTGCAGGACCGCCGCCCGCGGAGGGTCGTGCAGGACCGCCAACTAGGGGAGGGTCGTGCAGGACCGCCGCCCGCGGGGCGATGATGCAAGATCGCGGCCTGGGGGAGGATCGTGCAAGATCACGGCCCGCGGGAGAGTCGTGCAGGACCGCTGGCCGCGGGAATGATCACGCAGGACTCCGGTGGCGGGGAGGATCATGCAAGATCGGTGCTGGCGGGAGGAGGGCCGGAGCGGTGGGGTGATGGTGCTGAAGCCGCGGGGAGCATCCGTAGATGCAAGATCTGCATAATCTTGCCGAATTGGGCGCGCCTTCGAAGCTGCCGCTCGATGTAAGCCTTCATGATCTTGCACGAATTTGCGCCCTCGTGCCGATCTTGCAGCACTTTTCGTGTCCTGGCGGGGAAGAAGCTGCAAGGTCGTCGCCGCGAAGTAGATCTTGCAAACTGGGCGTGCTCGGGTGTGGAAGATCGTGCAAGATCGCGAGGAGGGTGGAGATTCGTGCAAGATCGGTCTGCCCCTCAAAGTGGATCTTGCAAGCTGAGCCGCCCTGGTGGACGTGGAGGATCGTGCAAGATCGCTAAGGGGGGTGGAGATTCGTGCAAGATCTGTCGGCGCGGCGCGGCGCGGCGCGGCGCGGCGCGGCGCAGTGCGGCGCGGCGCAGTGCAGTGCGGCGCGGCGCAGTGCGGCGCGGGTGGGTGGTGCGATCGGGGTGAGGTCGGCATTCGGGTGGCGGCGTTATGGGCGGGTTTTGCCGCTGGTTCGGGGGCGGGGCCGGCCGGCCACCGTGGTGCAGATGCCGTAGACGCGGGCGTGAGTCGTCCAGCCGTTCACGCGGCCTCGGTTGTTGCTTATCTGGACCCGCTGCCGGGCGTGGTCGACTGCCGAGATCAGGTGCAGGTAGGTGGTTCCGGCTACCCGGGCCAGCACTATGTCGCCCGGTTCCAGGTTGGCCGGGATCGCCGGGGTCACGGTCACCAGGTCGCCGCTGCGGATCAGTGGTGTCATCGAGTCGCCTCGGGGGCGGAAGTCGACTGTCGTTCCGGCGGCGACCCGGGCGGCCACCGCTTCCATCACTCCCATGGGGCGCACCCTGCCAGGGCCCGGTGTCGACGGCAATCGAAATCCCGGGCATGGGCCTGACCAGGTGGGGGAGCAGTCTGTCATCCGTTCGGTACGCTCCGGGGCGGCGAATCGTTGATCATGGTCGTACATTCGGTTGATGAGTGTCGAGGCATGGCTGCGGGAGCGCGGCACCGAGACGATCCAGCATCCGGGTGGCACGCTCTTCGCGCACCTGTGCCGGGTCCGGGACCGGCTGGCCGCCATCGGCCACGACCCCGATGTGCAGGCCGCCGGGTTGACGCATGCCGCGTACGGCACCGACGGGTTTGATCTGGCGTTGCTCTTCTGGCAGGAGCGGGACACGCTGCGGGACCTGATCGGGCCGAACGCCGAGGAGCTCGTCTACCTGTACGCGGCCTGCGATCGTGACCGGTCCTGGCCGGATCTGGCCGTCACGCACCGGATCACCGACCGGTTCACCGGCGCGGCTGTCCGGCTCGCCGACTGGCAGCTCACCCCGTTCGTGGATCTGAGCATCGTCAACGAGCTGGACGTCCTGGAGCACGATCCGGCGCTGCTGGCCGCTCACCGTGACTATTTCACCGGGCTGTTCGCGGCCTGGTCGCCGATCACGTCGCCGGCGGTCGCCACCGAGGTCCGCCGCCTCCTGCACAGCTCAGCGTGACCGCACCGAGGAGCCTTCCGCGATCTTGCTGACTTCACGCACACTCGGGTTTCGTCATTTGGGGATCGTCTGCGTCGGTCGCGCCGGCCTTGTGGACGCCGCCGCCCATGGTGACAGCGCACCGGGGGTGTCCGTCCGGATGGACCGCGGGAAGGAACATCGACGAACCTTGCCCTCCGCGACAGGGAGGGCTGTTCGTTGCGGTCGCCGGCACCCGGCCCGGCATGGTCGCCGGCGCGCGACGACCAGCGCACACAATGCGGCAACGTGCGATTTCACCCTCGCCGGGACGACGGCAGGCGCACACGGGCGGCACAACGTGTGCGCCTGTCCCCGTCAGAGGGAAGCAGGCGCACACGATCGGCGAACGTGTGCGCTGACCATCGTTCCGGCCCGGCGAACGTGCGCACCGGCCATTGCTGCGGCCGGCGGTGTCAACGGTCAGGAAGACGGACCCGCCCTCGGCATCGCCTCTGGGCGGCCGCCCAAGGGCATAGAGACCTCACGGTGATCTTGCGAAGTTCGTTGAGGATGACGCTGACCGGGACGAATGCAAGACTCACTTTGGCTGTGACCCTGACCTGCAATGCCGTTGCACAAATGGCGAAACTCGAGACGCGCACCTGTCCCGCGGAAGTCCACAAGATCGCGCGGATGGGCGGCGGCGAGGCGTGGCGAGCGCGAGGGGGCCGAGGGACGCGGGTGAGCGCGAGGTCGGCCGAGGGGCGTGGGGTGCGCGTGGATGGGTGGAGAAGGCGGGCCCCGGGGCGGGTGGGTGGCGGCCCGCCCGCCCCGGGTGGTGAGGAGGCCTCAGCCGGTCTGGCGGTTCAGGCGGCGGTAGACCGGGGCCAGTCGTTTGTGCAGGTCCTGGTAGATGTCGTAGATCTCCAGGTAGCGGTCGTGGTCGGGGCCCGGCGTGAACACGTGGTCGTTGCGGGTCAGGGCCGGGATGTCGTCGAAGGAGATCAGGCCGGCGCCGACCGCGCCGATCCAGCCTGCCCCACGGGCGTTCACCGTCACCGGGTTGGCGTCGCGGCGGATCTCGACGCCCAGCACGTCGGCGAAGATCTGGCACCACGAGTCGGAACGGGCCGCGCCGCCCGTGATCACCATCGACCGTACCGGGGCGCCGAGGAACTTGTCGACCGCCTTGGCCAGCCAGCGGGTGTTCAGCGCGACCCCCTCGAAGACGGCCCGCAACAGGTCGGAGCGGGTCGTGTCGAGGGAGATGTTCAGGAACGCGGCCCGCAGGTTCGGGTCGTCGACGGGTGCGCGTTCGCCGTACAGCCAAGGGGTGTAAATGACGCCGTTGGCGCCGGCCGGAACCGACGGGATGATCTTGTCGAAGGCGTCGAAGATGGTGCCCTCGTCCCGGCTGACGTGGCCGGCGCTGACGATCGGGTCGTCGTATTCGACGATCTTGTCGCGTAGCCAGGTCAGGTTGGCGCCCGCGGTGGCCTGGAGCGCCGTCATCAGGTAGCGGTCCGGGATGGCGCACGGGATCGACGCGATGCCGGTCAGGATGTCGGTCTTCTTCTTCGGCACGTGCGCCGCGATCCACGACGAGGTGCCCAGGTAGAGGTGGGTCTCGTTGTCGGCGATGGTGCCCGCCCCGATCGCGGCCGCGGTGTTGTCGATCGCGCCCGCGACGACCTGCACCGAGCGGGGGAGACCGAGGTGATCGGCAGCATGGGGGGCCAGTGTGCCGATCACCTCGGTGCAGGCCACGATCGGTGGGAGCTTGTCGGCGTCGATTCCACTGGCGGAGACCAGCGCGGGGGAGTACCGAATGGATGGGGCCTTCCGGTTATCGGTCACCCACGAGGTCAGGATCGAGTCGACGGTCGCCACCGTGCGGCCGGTCAGCTTCAGATTGACCCAGTCGAGCACGTTGAGGAAGGTTCTGGTCTTTCTGTACACGTCCGGCATCTCGTCGCGGACGAACAGCATGTGCGCGGCCGGGTCCTTACCGGTCACCGAGGGCATACCGCCCGTCAGGCGTAGCCAGCGGGCGATGTTGCGCACCGACATCCCCTGGTACGCCGGGAACCCGCCGAACTGCCTGCGCAGGTGCGGCGCCCCGCGCATGTCGAGCCAGCTGATGCACCTGGTCAGCGGGTCGCCGCCGGCGTCGACCGCGATGGTGCCCTCGCCCTGCGTCGACGAGCAGATCGTGGTCACCGCCCGCAGATGGCCGGGGAAGGTGCGGCCGAGGTCGGCGACGACCTCGGCCAGAGCGTCCCACCAGGCGATCGGGTCCTGTTCGGCGCCGCCGCCGGGCAGCACCACGAGCGGGACCGGCCGTTCGGCCCAGCCGGTCACCGTGCCGTCGGCGGCCACGAGGGCGGCCTTCATCCCCGACGTGCCGAGGTCGATCGCCAGGATCTGCGGCGGGATGGACAACTCTCAGACCCCTTCGACCTGCGCGAACACCTGGTCGAACCGGGACAGCGCGTCGTCGATGACCTCGTCGGTGTCGGCCATCGACGTGTACATCCGGGACCCGGCCAGCGTGATGATGCCGTGCGCGGCGTAGGCGGCGCCCATCTGCTCCATCAGCTTCTTGCGGCCCTTGTTCTCCTTGAGCAGCTTCACCGGGTTGCGCATGTCCAGCAGCATGACGCCACTCGACTCCAGGTGCACGATCGAGCCCTGGTTGTAGGCGACGTACGGCAGGCCGTACTTGTCGATCAGTTTCTGCAGGCCGCGGGTCAGCCGGTCACCGGCCTTGCCGGCGATCACCGGGGCGTTGGTGCGGGCCATCTCCTTGATCGCGAAGTAGCCGGCTGCGCAGGACAGCGGGTTCGCCGACAGGGTGCCGCCGACCTGGATGTGCGCGCCGTTCTTGCCGTCCAGCCCGGAGCCGAACACGGCCATCGCCTTGGCGCTGCCGCCGACCCCGCCGGCCATCGGGTAGCCGCCGGAGACCGCCTTGCCGAACACCGTCAGGTCGGGCGTCACACCGAAATACCCGGCCGCGCCACCGAGGCCGGTACGGAACCCGGTCACCACCTCGTCGAAGATCAGCATCGAGCCGAACTCGTCGCACAGTTTGCGGACCTGGGCGTTGAAGTCCTTCGGGACCGGGCGGGTGCCGGACTCCGGGCCGAGCGGCTCGACGATCACGGCGGCGGTGCCTCCGCGCAACCGGTTCTCGATCAGCTTCCGCTTCAGCGTTCCAAGATCATGAGGGAAGGATTCGCGGGTACGGCCAGTGGCCCCGAACGGAATCCCCTTGGCGTTCATCCGGAACGAGCCGGGCACCCGCAGACCGTAGACGACGGTGTCGGACCAGCCGTGGTAGGCGCCACCGACCTTGATCACCATCTTCTTGCCGGTGCCGGCCCGGGCCGCGCGGACCGCCGCCATCACGGCCTCGGTGCCGGAACCCAGCGACCGGTACATCTCGATGTGCGGCATGTACTGGTTGATGATCTCGGCGAGCTTGAGCTCGTACTCGTGGAACAGGCCGGTGACCGGCCCGGACGACTTGATCACCTCGGCCACGGCCTCGTTGACCGGGGCGTAGTTGCTGCCCAGGATGGTCGGGCCGCCGGCCTGGAGGAAGTCGATGTAGACGTTGCCGTCCCGGTCGGTCAGGTACGCGCCCTCGGCCTTGTCGATGGCCAGCGGGAACGGGTAGTTGAACGCCAGGTTGTGCTGGACCCCGCCGGGGATGCGCTTCTTGGCCCGCTCGGTGATCTCCTTGGAGGCCCGGCACTTGGTCTCGAAGTAGTTCAGCGTGTCCAGCAGCGCGTCGTGCCGCAGGCCGCGCAGGGGCTGGGCGACCAGGGCCTTGAGGCGGCGCATGGTGTCGTCCACGTCGAGATACTCGCTGATCGAGTAGCCGAGCTCGGCCGATTCCGCCGACTCGGCCGGAGTCTCGACGGCCGAACTGGTCGGCAGTTCCTCGTCGTCGGGCACCCGGACCGGCTCGACGGCCTCGGTGATCTGCGCGGCGATCCGCTTCTCGTCCTTCTTCAGCTTGCCGAAGGCGATCTCACGGATCGTCGAGGGGATCGTGTAGACCTTGCCGGCCTCGGAGGTCAGCGCCATCAGGTAGGCGATCGACACCTTCTCCAGCAGCGCCATGTTGAACACCGCACGGTCCGGGTCGGTGCCCAGCGCCACCACGCCGTGGTTGGCGATGATGAACGCGTTGTCGCCGCTGGCCACCTTCTTCTGCACGTTCTTGGCCAGGAAACCGGTGCCGGACGGGGCGTAGTCGATGATCGCGACCTCTTTGCCGAGGAAGCGGACCTGCTCGTCGGTGAGCGCCGGGATCGGCTTGCGCAGGAAGGCGAGCGCGGAGGCGTACGGCTGATGGGTGTGCACGATCGCGTTGACGTCCGGCCGCTCGCGGTAGACGTTGGCGTGCATGCCGCACTCGATCGACGGGACCAGGCCGCCGGCGCCGTCCGGGTCGGGCACGTGCTTGCCGTTGAAGTCGACGATGCAGATGTCCTCGACCCGCATCTTGTCGTAGTCGTAGTTGCTCGGCGTGACCGCGTACAGCTCGTGACCGGGGATGCGGACCGAGACGTTGCCCTCGGTCGCCTTCAGATAACCGCGGTCGAGCATCGTCCGGCACATGTCGACGACGTGCTGACGGGAAAGGCGATGTTTCACGGCGGATCCTCAGGTCGCGGGGGTCTTACCCGAACCATCGTCGTCCGGCTTCCCGATCGAAGCATCGTCGGCGAACCAGTAAGAATGTGCGGGTGACTTATCACGGCGTGACAAATTCGCCCTGGCTCCGCGTGCCGGCGGATCTGGCCGTCGCCATGCGCCCGCGCCTGCCCGCGGCGGTCGCGGCGATCGCTGCCGCCGTGGGGGAGAGCAGCGAGGCGGGTGGGGAGAAATTCGAGCGCGACGTCCGTACCGCCGTGCAGGTCGCTCTTGATCGTTTCCTTGATCTGGCCGGAACCGACGAGCCGGCGTTGCCCCCGCGCATCCGTGAGGTGTTCGTGGCGCTCGGCGCGGCCGAGGCGCGGGAGAGCCGCGGCCCGGAGGCGCTGCTCGCGTCGTTGCGGATCGCGTCGCGCCTGCTGCTGCGGACCGCCACCGAGGCGCTGACCGAACAGCGGCCGGTCAGCGTCGCCGAGGTGATCGACCTGTCCGACGCCACCAACGCTTTCATCGACGAGCTGGCCAACGCGTGCACCGACGGGCTGACCCGGCAGCTGCGCGAGCAGGCCGGCGAAGGCGACCGGCGCCGCCGCCAGCTGGCCGACCTGCTGCTGGCCGGGGGCAGCCCGCCGGAGCTGGTACGGGAGGCCGCCGCCGGAATCGGCTGGCCCGGCGTCGACGGGGTGGTTCCGGTGCTGCTGCCGGCCGACCAGGCCCGCGACGCGCGGTTCCGGTTCGGGGCGGACGGGGTGGTCGCCGAACGCGGGCGCGACGCCGTGCTGCTGCTGCGGGCCGGGCCGCGCGCCGACCGGGCGGCGCTCACCGAGGCGCTGCACGGGCGGGACGCCGTGGTCGGGCCGGCGCTGCCGTGGACCGAGGTGCCGCAGGCCGTCCGCCTCGCCGAACGAGCCGCCGAACTGGCCCCGGCCGGCCCCGGGCCGACCTTCGTCGACGACCACTTCGCGGCGCTGGCGTTACGCGGCGAACCCGGCGCGCTCGCGGTGCTCACCGCTCAGCGGCTCGCGCCCCTGGCGGGGCTGCGGGCGAGCCAGCGCGACGCGTTTCTGGTCACCCTGTCCAGCTGGTTACGGCACTGGGGTTCGCGTACGGCGGTCGCCGCCGAGTTGTTCGTGCATCCGCAGACGGTCAGTTACCGCCTGAACCGGCTGCGCGAACTCCTCGGCGACGACCTCGACGACCCCCGGATCCGCTTCGAGCTCCAGCTGGTTCTCACCGACCGGTGATATGCGGCTTTTGTGGCGTTTTGCGAACTAGAGTGTCGCCATGAAATCGAGCCAGCTCCGCCGACTCGCCGTTGCGCTCTGCGCCATCGCCGCCATCGGCGTGACCCCGACTCCCGCGGCGGCGACCCCGATCCGCAACGCCACGCCCTGGTCGATCCTGCTCTGCCGGTTCAGTGACCGGCCCGCCACCCCGCAGACCACCGAGTTCTTCGCGAACTTCCTCACCGACGCCGGCCGGGGCACCGGCGGCGTGGCCGACTACCTCACCGACCAGTCCGGCGGGCGCATCACGCTGGCCGGTTCGGCGGTGCAGGGCTGGTACACGATGACCTGGTCGCGGGCACAGTTCGACGGGATCGACAGGTCGGTCCGGATCCAGCGGTGCGTGGACACCGCGAAGGACGCCGGATACACCGTGCCGTCCGGGCACCGGGTCGCGGTCATGCTCAACGACGCGGTCGACGCCGGCAGCGCGGGCGGGCGGGTCCTGCTCGATCCGAACACCTGGAACACCCGGTTCGCCGCCCACGAGATGCTGCACGGCTACGGGCTCGACCACTCCTGGTCCGACGACACCACGTACCGCAACGTGAGCTGGGCACAGCCCGGTGAGTACGACGACATGTGGGACGAGATGAGCGCCCAGCACACCTACTCCGTCGACACCCGGTACGGCGCCAGCGCGGTCGGGCTCAACGCGTACCACCTCGACGAACTCGGCTGGCTGCCACGCAACCGGGTGCTGACCGTGGGCGCGGACGGCGTCGGCACCCGGACCGTCACGATGGCGCCGCTGGAGGCGCGCGGCGAGGCCGGCCTGCTGCTGGCGCGGATCCCGTTCGACGCCGGCGACACGTCCCGCTACTACACCGTCGAATACCGGCGGAAGACCGGCTGGAGCGCCGGGATCCCGGGCGACACGGTTCTGCTGCACGAGATCCGCAACGGCACGCCGTACCTGCTGCGTACCGGGCCGGGTGGCGGCCCGCGACAGTCGCTGGACGCCAACGGGGTGCGCGTCACGGTCCAGGGGGCCACCGTCACGATCACCACGGCGGTCCTGAACCGGCCCGTCTACGGCCCGAACACCTGCGTCAACGGCTACGTCTGGCGGGACGCCGACCAGACCGACTACGTCTGTGTCACCCCGGCGACCCGGGCGGAGGCGGCCGCCGACAATGCCGCCGCGCCCAGCCGATGGGTCGCCGGAGCCTACGGCCCGCACACCTGCGTCAACGGTTACGTCTGGCGGGAGGCCTTCATCGGCGACGACGTCTGCGTGGTCCCGGATCGCCGCAGCCGGGCCGCCGCCGACAATGCGGCCGGGCCGGGCCGGGTGCTGCGTCCGGCGGGCTGAGCCCGGCGGCTCACCGGAAGGCGGACCGGGTGGTCGGCAGCAGGTGAAGGCGGTCGGTGCCGGTCACACCGAAGTGGGCCGGCACTTCGATCGCCTCGTCATGGCGGGCGAACCACACGAACGCGTGCTCGCCCTCACGCACCGGCAGGGCCGGGAAGTCGTTCACCGCATACTCGGTGGACAGTGCCGCCACGGCCCCGGCCTCCCGGGCCGCGAACCAGGCGGTGAACTCGGCGTCGAACGGGCGGTCCCGGAACCAGACGGTTGCGGTCAGAGCGGCGGCTTCGCGGTCCGGTTGCTGCGGCACCGGCACGATCTCCTTCAGCAGGAGTACGTCGTCCGAGTCCAGCATCGTGTCGTTGGCGGCCGGGCCGTGCTCCTTCCACACCGGGCCGCCGTAGAACCCACGTAGCCCGCGCAGGCGCACCGCCATGTCCGGGAAGCCGCGCAGCCAGACGAACCGGTCCGGCCGGTCGAGGTCACGGAACTGGCCGAGCACCCGCATGCCCAGCTCCTCCTGCGACTCGATGAACTCGCGGTCGAACAGCTCGATCAGGTCGTCGCGCCGGCCGGGACGCAAGGTGTACTGCCGCAGCTCCACGATCATGGGTTGAGGATCTTCTCCAGAATCCCGGCGATGGTCCGGCGGGCCAGTGCCGCCCGGAACGCCTCGGTGGCCTCGTCGTAGGTGTCGGTCAGGGCCGGCTTTATCCCGGCGCCGACCGGACACTCCTGGTTGGGCTCGGAGCGGTGCAGGGCGAGCAACGGCTCGGGGGACACCGCGTTCCACACGTCGAGCATGGTGATCTCCCCGGCCGGGCGGGCCAGCGAGAACCCCGCGCCCGCGCCGCGCCGCGACCGGACCAGGCCGGCCTTGTGCAGGTCGCCCAGGCTGCGCCGGAGGATCACCGGATTGGTCTTGACGCTCGCGGCCACCTCGTCGGAGGTCAACCACGGACGCCCGCGCTGTCGCGCCAGCTCCAGCCACGCCAGTGCGTGTGCTGCGATCGTCACCCTGCTGTTCGCTGCCATCGTAACCAACCCTATTACAACAAGAGCCGAAGATCCACCGGCCTCGACTGTCCTGTGTCGACCCCCTACGCTGCTGCGAACGCGGTCGGATCCACTTTCCGGCCGTTCGTATGAAACGGGGGTTTCATCGAATGTTCGTGAATCGGCGGACACTGTCCGCCATCGGGGCGGCCGCACTCGCGGTCGTCGCCGCACCCTTCCTGTTCTCGTCGCCGGCTTCGGCGGCCGGAGCCGGATCGGCCAAGGTCGTCGGGGCGACCGCGGTGCAGTTCACCGCCTCGGCGGGTAGCACCAACTCGCTGACCATCACGATCTCCGGCCGGACGGTCACGCTCGACGACCGGGTGGCGATCAAGGCGGGCCGGGGCTGCAAGGCGGTCAAGGGCGACCGCACCAAGGTCAGGTGCACCACCTCGGGGACGACGACGCGGCTCCGCGTCTCGCTCGGGGACCGCAACGACACCCTGCGCAACCGGACGGCGGTCTACCTGTCCGCCACCGGCGGCTCCGGCGCCGACACCATGATCGGCGGCTCCGGCCGGGACTTCCTCTACGGCGGCACCGGCGGCGACCGGCTGTACGGCAACGGCGGCGCCGACTGGCTGGAGGGCGAGTCGAGCGCCGACCGGATCAGCGGCGGCACCGGCGACGACGAGATCCGGGGCGGCACCGGCGGCGACCGGATCTGGGGCGACACCGGCCGGGACTACATCTTCGCCGAGGGCGGTGACGACATCGTGGCCGCCGGTGACGGTGACGACCTCGCCTACGGCGGCTCCGGCAACGACACGCTCTACGGCCAGGCCGGCGAGGATCGCCTGGGAGGCGGCTACGGCGACGACACCATCCTGGGTTCCACGGGTGGCGACGTGATCGAGGGCGACGCGGGCAACGACATCATCCATGCCGGCAGCGGGCAGCGCCAACTGCCGTCCGGCGGGATCCTGGCCGACGTCGTCGCCGGTGGGACCGGCAACGACCTCATCTACGGCGAGGAGGATCGTGACTTCATCGTCGGTGAGGACGGCGACGACGACATCTACGGTGGTGCCGGCGACGACTGGGTGACCGGTGGCGCCGGAAACGACCACGTTCGCGGTGGCGAGGGCGATGACCTGCTGGCCGGGGAGCGGATCCATGAGTACGCCGGCCTGATCGAGATCGCCACCGCAGTGGATCAGGTCGACGGCGACGGCTCGGCGGCCGACGTCTGCTACGCGACAGACGTGTCGGCGGTGACCGGCTGCGAGACCCAGCCGGACGACGGTGGCGCGGTGGGTATGAAGGTGCGCGGCATCTTCGCCGGGGCGTCGCTGTTCCACTCGTGACGCGCTGAGCAACGGCCGGGTCGCCTGCGGGCGGCCCGGCCGTCGTGTTTCCGGACCGTGAGCCGTCGCCCAGCGCGGTAATGCGGGCGCCGAAGGGACGGTGAGCGACGGCTGGCGGTCGGGTCTCGCGAGGCGGTGCCGGGCCGGACCGTCAGCCGTCGCCCAGCGCGGTAATTCGGGTGCCGAAAGGACGGTGAGCGACGGCTGGCGGTCTTGGGCCGCGTTCAGCCCGGCGGTCGCGGTGGAGGCCGGGACCGGCCGGGCTGTCGCGCGGTGGCTCCGGGGCGGGGTCCCTGCGGTTGGGGAGGTGTGGCGCGTACCCCCGTTGCGGTGTTGATTTGAATCGTGATTCACTCCTTGCCTTCAGTTGAATCCGGATTCAGAGTTTGGGGGTCTCCGGATGCCTTACCGGCCGACCGCGCTGACCAGGCAGAACGCGCTGGACAAGCGAGACGGGTTCCTGCGTGCCGCCCGGGGCCTGGTGGCCGCCGACGGGTTCAAGGCCGCGACCGTCGCCGCCATCGCGGCCCGGTGCCAGGCCAGCGTCGGCTCGGTGTATTCGTATTTCGACAGCCGCGACCGGCTGCTCGCTGAGGTGTTCCGCAGCGCCGCCAGCCATGAGATCGACCTGGTCCGGGCGGCCGTCGCGGATGCCGGCCAGCAGGCGTCGGAGCGGATCGGCGAGCTGATCCGGATCTTCAGCGGGCGGGCGCTGCACGGCCGGCGGATGGCCTGGGCGCTGCTGTTCGAGCCGGTCAGCCCGGTCGTCGAGGCCGAGCGGCTGGTCTACCGCAGCTCCTACACCGACATCGGCGAGCAGATCATCCGCGACGGGCTGGCCAGCGGCGACTTCGTGCCGCAGGACGCCCGGCTGGCGTCGTCGGCGGTGATGGGCGCGGTGTCCGAGGCGCTCGTCGGGTGGATCCGGCCGGACAGCGCCGAACCGTCCGAGATCGAGCTGGAGTGCGTGATGGAGGGGATCCGGTCGTTCTGCTTCCGGGCCCTCGGAGTTTCGTATGCGGGGGGAATCCGATGACCGTCACGCCGACCCTGGCCACCGCGCAGCAGGCGCTGGCCGACCAGTCCGTGAGCCGGACGCTGGGGACGCGGCTGGTCGCGTTCGGCCGGGGCAGCGCCGTCGTCGAGCTCGACATCCGGCCGGACATCAGCAACCACCAGGGCGCCGTGCACGACGGGATCGTCGCCTACGCCGCCGACACCGCGATCACCTTCGCCGGCGGGGCGGCCGCGCTCGGGCCCGACATCGTCACGTCCGGCCTGACCATCGACTATCTCGCGCCGGCCCGCGGGCGCACCCTGCGGGCCACCGGCACCGTGCTGCGCGCCGAGGGCCGCCGGGCCGCCTGCCGGTGCGAGCTGCATGCGGTCGCCGAGGACGGCACCGCGATCCTGGTGGCGGTCGCGCAGGGCACGATCCTGGCCTCGAGAGAGGGCGGCGTCCGGGCGCCTGTGCAAAAGGGCCGCCGCGGGCCCACCGTGCAGGAGGTGCTGATCGAGCGCCGGCGCTCCGGTGACAACGACGACGGCAACACGGTCGCGCTGGTCATCGAGGGCGGCGGCATGCGCGGCATCGTGTCCGCCGCGATGGCCGCGGCGATCGAGGAGGAGGGCTACCTCGACGCGGTCGACCTGATCGTCGGCACCTCGGCCGGCGCGGTCAACGCCACCGCGGTCGCGGTCGGCGCGGCCGGGCCGATGGCCGACTCCTACGCCGAGATCTTCTCCTCACCCGAGTTCATCGACGTGCGCCGGTTCGTTCGCGGCCGCCCGGTGATCGACGGGCCGCTGCTGGTCCAGCGGGTCGACGAGCTGTTCGGCTTCGGGGCGCTGGCCGGCACCGCCCAGGCCGAGAAACTCGTCATGGTCGCCACCGACGTGGCCACCGGCCGGGCCGAGGCGCTCACCGGCTTCACCGACCGCGACGACCTGGTCGGCTGCCTGCACGCCTCCGGCCTGCTGCCGCTGCTCGCCGGCGACCCGGTCGAGCTGCGCGGCCGCCGCTGGCTGGACGGCGGCATCGTCGAGGCGGTGCCGGTGCTGACCGCCGCCGCCCGCGGCGCCACCCACGCGATCGTGCTGGCCACCCGGCCACCAGGCACTCAGCCCGCCTACGGCGCCGCCGATGTGGTGGTGGAACGCTACCTGCGCCGGCTCAACCCCGAGCTGGCCGCTGCCTACCGGGGCCGGCCACACCGCTACCGGGAGACGCTGCAGCAGGTTCGCGACGGCTGGTCGCACGGGCTGAGCACGCTCTGCATGGCCCCGCGCGTCGACGACCCGCTGCCCGGCCGGCTGGAACGCGACCAGACCGCGCTGCGTGCCGCCCGGGATGCGGCGGCGGCCGTCGCCCGTACCGTCCTGAAGGAGCTGCGGTGACCCACGACGTCGTCAACCAGGCCCCGCCCCGGACCGGCCTCAACGAATTCCTGATCAACCCGGCGCTGACCGAGGCGGTCGACCGCTACGGCGCGTCCTGGGCGGCGCCGGTCCTGACCGGCGTCGGTGAGCTGGTCGGGCGGGCCGACTTCCAGCGCGACGCCGAACTCGCCAACACCCACCCGCCGGTGTTCACCTCGCACGACCGCTGGGGCCACCGGACCGACGCGGTCGACTTCCACCCCGGCTACCACCGGGTCATCGGCGCCGCCATCGAACACGGCGCGCACACCAGCTGCTGGTCCGCGCCGCAGCCCGGCGCCCACGTCGCCCGGGCCGCCACGTTCATGCTGTTCGCGCAGGTCGAAGCCGGTCACGCCTGCCCGGTCAGCATGACCCACGCGGTGGTGCCGTCACTGCGCTTCACCCCCGAGCTTGCCGGCGAGTGGCTGCCCAAGGTCTATTCGCGGGTCTACGACCCGGCGTTGCAGGACCCCGCGGTGAAGACGTCGGCGATCTTCGGCATGGCCATGACCGAGAAACAGGGCGGATCAGATGTACGGGCGAACTCGACCCGCGCGGTATCGGCCGGCGACGGGACCTGGCGCCTGACCGGGCACAAGTGGTTCTGCTCGGCGCCCCAGTCGGACGCGTTCCTCGTCCTCGCCCAGGCCCCGGGCGGACTGTCCTGCTTCCTCGTTCCCAGAGTGCTGCCCGGCGGCGACCGCAACGTGTTCCGCATCCAGCGCCTCAAGGACAAACTCGGCAACAAGTCGAACGCGTCCAGCGAGATCGAACTCGACTCGACAACCGGCTGGCTCCTCGGCGAGGAGGGCCGTGGCGTCCGGACGATCATCGAGATGGTCGCCCAGACCCGCCTCGACTGTGTGCTCGGCAGCGCCGCCGGTATGCGCCAGTCCGCCGCCGAGGCCGCCTGGCACGTCCGGCACCGCAGCGCGTTCGGCGCCACCCTGATCGACCAGCCGGCCATGACCGCGGTGATCGCCGACCTCCAGCTCGAAGCCGAAGCCGCCACCTGGACCGCCCTCCGGCTCGCCGCCGCCTACGACTCCGGCGACGACGAGTCGGTGGCCTTCCGGCGGCTGGCCACCGCGGTCGGCAAATACTGGGTGTGCAAACGGGGGCCCAACCACGCGTACGAGGCCCTCGAATGCCTCGGCGGAAACGGCTACACCGAGAGCTTCCCGCTGGCCCGCCGCTACCGCGAACAGCCCGTGATGGCGGTGTGGGAGGGCTCCGGGAACGTGATCGCGCTCGACGTGCTGCGCGCCATGTCCCGGGAGCCGTCCTCGGTGGAGGCGGTCGACCGTGAACTGTCGTCGGCCCTCGGCGTGCACGCCGGCTACGACGCCCACGTCGCCACCACCCGCAAACTGATCGCCCAGGTCGCCGGCGACCCGTCAACGGCCGCCGGATCGGCCCGCCGGGTCGTCGAATCCCTGGCCCTCGGCCTGCAGGGCGCGGTGCTGATCCAGCAGGCCCCGGCCGCGGTGGCCGACGCGTTCGTGGCCGCGCGTCTCGGCCCCGACCGCTGCCTGGAGTACGGCGCCCTCGACCCCGGACTGGCCCTTGCCGCCATAGCGGGCCGCGCCTGACGGCTCGTTGCGCCGCCGTCTCGGCACCGGCACGTGGATCCGGCCGCGCAGCAGCCCCTCCAGGTCGGTGACCAGCTCGGCGATCCACGACCCGTCGACACCCGGCATGCAGATGATCCGGCCGGTACGCTCGTCGCCGCCCAGCACCCACGGGCGCGGCAACGGGCCCGGCTGGGCGATCGTGATGGTGAACGCGTCCGGCAGCCGCTGAGCCGGCCAGCCGATCCGGCGCAACGCGTCGTGGGCGTGCTCGGCCAGCTCCCGGGACCGCTGCGCCCGCCGCCGGTGCCCGCCCCGGCCCTGCCCGAACACCGACGCGGCCAGCAGCAGCGGCGCGTGACCGGACCGGGAGCCGCTGATCGTCGTGTCGGCCGAACCGATGTACGGGATCTGCCCCCGGTCCTGCCCCGACGGGCGGCGCGGATACAGGATCACCGCGCACGGCGTCAGCGTGGACAGGAACTTGTGGCCGCTCACCACCAGACTCGTCGCACCGGCGTCGAAACCGAAACCGGGCCGCCCGGTCTCCGGCAGCAGCGCCCGGGGCACCCCGGCCAGCGCCGCGTCGACGTGGATCCGCCGCCGGGTGATCCGCAGATCGTCGCAGAGACCGGCGATCCCGGCGACGTCGTCGACGGCCTCCCGCTCGGTCGTGCCCACCGTGGCGACGACCATCGCGGCCCGGCCCGGGTCGGCCCGCAGCCGCTCACGCAGGTCGTCCAGGCGCATCCGGTCGTGCTGGTCCACCGCGACCCGGACCAGCGGCGCACGGACCAGACGCGCGGCCTTGGCGATCGAGTAGTGCGCGGCCGCCGAGGCGTAGACCACCACATCCGGATGCGCGGTGACCGCCTCGTCGACGGCGTGCAGGGTGCCCTCGCTGGCACCGCCGGTCACATAACCCCAGACGTCCGCACCGGCGCCGAACAGCTCGCCGAGCCAGCGCACCACCTGCACCTCGGCGTCCTTGGTGTGGCTGCGGCCGTGCCCGTGCTCGAACGGATCGCCGACATTGTTGAGCAGCCGGCCGGTGACCAGCTCGGCCAGGTGCGGGTAGGTCAGATCGGTGGCCCCGGGGAAGGCCAGCTCGTACCGCCGGTCCCCGAAGTCGGGCCGTTTCCGTATCGTCATCAGAAGCCCTTCCGCCGGCGCTCGTCCGCGGCATGGATCTCCCGGTCCAGCTCGGTCATCACCCGCAGCACCCGGCCGTAACCGGAACGCTCGTACAGCAGCGACAGAGCCACCCGGGTGTACGGCCACCGCGACAGGATCACCGGCGTGCTGAGCGCCTCGTGACTGGAGATGGTCAGCGCGTTGTGACCGTCGGCGCCCCGGCGGTCCGCGACGAGCGCCCGCTGGCCACCGGGCATCGACGGATCACCGGCCAGGTAGAGGATCGTCCCGGGAATCTGCAGCTCCGACCGCGCGCCCTCGCACGCCTGCGCGAACGTGCCGGAGTGCGTGTCCAGACTGGAGAACGCCAGCCCCGTGTAGACGGCCTGGTCGGGCACGTCGTGCCGGTTGGCGAGGGCGGTCCGGACATCCCACGGCTGCCGCTGGTCCCGGTTGCGGGCCAGGTCGACCAGCGCGGCCAGCAGGTCGACCGGATCGGACGGCTCCGGACCGGCCAGCCACAGCCGGGTCGCCGCCGTCACCACCATCGAGCTGCCGTCGGCGGAGCGTTCCCGGAACAGGGCGGCCAGCGCGTACGGCACGAGCGGGCGGTTGAACCGGCGCCCCCACGCGGCGGACGCGTGCCGGGCGCTGAGCGCGTGCGCCCGTTCGAACAGCGCCCATTCCAGGTTCTGCCGCACGAGGGTCTCGGCATCGGCTGCTTCCTGCGCCCGGTGCTGCTCGGCCGGCGGCCGCCAGCCGATCGCCGCCGCCGGCGCCGGGAAGGGGGCACGCGGATGCGGGATGATGCCGTGCGGCTGGTAGGCCCCCGATTGAGGCTCGGCCAAGGCGGTCATCAAGTTCCTTCTGGGGATTCTGCGGCCTTCCGGCCGGGGGAGGCACGGGGAGGTCAGACTTCGATGTCTTCGAGGGCCGGGTCGAGGACGGTCCGGCCGTCCGGGATGCCTCGGCCGATGCCCTGGTAGACCTGCGGGCGGGTGCGGTTCAGGTAGCGCCCGGCGAGGATCGCGGTCAGGGCGCCGGCGCCGATCACGGCGGCGACCAGCCAGGGCAGCGACGAGCCGGGTTCGGTGCCGAGCAGGGTGCCGACGCTGCCGGCCATGAAGAACAGGGCCAGCACTCCGAAGGTGCCGCCGGCCACCGGGCACACCCGGCGGACGAAGACGCTCTCGCTGCCGCCCAGGCCCCGTTCGAAGAACGTGAACGCCGACCAGGACGTGGCCGTGAGCAGGGCCAGCACGCACACCGCGCCGATCGTCGACAGCCAGGGGAAGATCGTGGCCATCGGGTCGGCGCCGGCGAGGGCCATTGTGGTCAGCACGACCGCCGAGGTGACGGCCTGGACCGCGGTCCCGCCGAGTGGGGCGCCGCCCTTCGCGCCGGGGCTGACCTTCTGCCAGGCGGCCGGGAGCACGCCCTCGCGGGCCAGGGCGAACACGTTGCGGGCGATGGCGGCGCCGAACGACGACTGGGCCGCCAGGATGCTGGTGACCAGGAGCAGGGTGGACAGTTCGGCGATGCCGTTGCCGTACACCTCGCCGAGCAGCGCGAGCGGCTGCCGTCCGGCGGCGTCCTGCATGTTGCCGAAGCCGATCCAGGCGCCGTACGCCCACGACGCGAAGCAGTAGAGGACGCCGCCGCCGCCGATCGCCAGCGCGGACCCGACCGCCATGGCCCGGTGGGAGGTGGCCTCCTCGGCGTACGCCATCGCGGTCTCGGTGCCGGCGAACGCGGCGGCCGCGTACACCAGCAGGGTGGAGGTGGCGCCGGCGACGATCAGGCTGGACGGGGCGAACGCGAGCCCGGCGCCGGCCACGGTGCCGGAGTCGGGCGCCGGGTGGGTGAACCCGGCGAGGATGAACAGCAGCACCACCGCGATCTCCAGGGCCAGGAGCACGCCGAGGACGCGTGCTCCGACGGCGCCCGGGTACTGGCCGAGCAGCAGCACGATCAGCCAGGCGAGGAGTGCCCACATCCACCATTCGCCGGCGCCGACGAGTTCGGAGACGGTGGCGCCGAGCAGCGGGTACAGGCTGGCCTGGAGCGCGCTGTAGCCGATCAGGGTGACGGCGGCGCCGACCAGGCCCCAGGTCGGGTTGGTGCCGCGGGCCAGCTGGGCGTAGAACGGGGCGCCGTGCGGGACGTGCCGGGCGACCGCCACGTAGGGGACGGCGAGGATCGCCATCACCGTCATGATCACCAGGAACGACAGTGGCACGCCGGCGGCGCCGGTCACGGCATAGGTGGCCGGGATGCCGCCGTTGAGCACGGTCTGTGGCGAGGAGGCCACGATCGCTGCTCCGGCCAGGGCGGCCGGGCCCATCGAGTAGCGGGCGAGCACAGTCATCGCGGGCTTCACCGGATCACCGCCGCGTTGTCGGAGCAGCGTGCGGCACGAAACGATCCGCGCATTGCGGAGCCTCCCGAGAGGTCGAGATAGAGAGATACGAAACGGGACCTGAACGCAGGCTCACCGTGCTGCGGCGTCGGCGTCCGTGAAGCCCGCGGGGGCTCGCCGAGACCGCGTTTGTGCCCTTGTCACCGGGGCGTACGCAACCCTTGCATACGGGTATCAGCAACGCTCGAAACGTCACGACATCGAGCGACGACGTAACCGTCTAAAAACCTGAAACCAGACCTGAAAGGCAAAACAGACAAGAGCCTTTTATGGCGTACGGCCAAAGGCGTTGATCTGATTTGGGAGCGCTCCCGTATAGCCGGGTGTAGCGCAGGCTCAGTGGAGGCTCCCAATGTACAGATCGCGTTTCGACATGTCCCGTCTCCGGACCCGGCGGTGGCAGATCGGCGCGGTGGCCGGTGTCACCGTCGTCGCTCTCGGTGTCGGACTGGGGGTCGCCTCCGCCGGCCAGGCCACGCCCACGGTCAGCTGCCCGGCCGTGAAGATCAACGTCGCGGTGCCCGCCCAGCAGCGTGCCGACGTACAGCGCAACCTGGAACTGCTCAACACCCAGATCGACGAGGCCAACAAGCGGATCGTCAGCACCAAGGGGCAGGGCGGCCCGAACTTCATCCAGAACGCGATCCTCGGCCCGCTGAAGGACAAGCGGTTCGCCACCATCGAGCGGATGGAGACGGCGATCGCCCGCAACGCGGCGCGCCCCAACCTGAACTCCGAGGGCCTGGCGCCCTGCAAGCTCAACACCAAGGGCGGCGCCCCGGTCAAGCAGCCGACCGCGGTCCCGACCACCGCCGCCACGACCAAACCACCGGTGAAGGCGACCACACCGCCGCCCACGAAGGCGCCGGCCACCACGGCACCGACCGCCGCGCCCACCACCGCTGCCCCGGCCAAGGGCACGCCGGTGGCGGTCAACGGCCGGCTCAAGGTGTGCGGGGTGAACCTCTGCAACCAGGCCGGCCAGCCGATTCAGCTGCGCGGCATGAGCAGCCACGGCCTGCAGTTCTTCCCGAACTGCGTGAACGCCGGCTCGCTGAACGCGCTGCGCAACGACTGGAACGCCGACTTCATCCGGCTCAGCATGTACGTGCAGGAGGGCGGCCTGGAGACCGACCCGGCCGGCTTCACCGCCAAGGTCAACGGTCTGGTGAACGAGGCCACCAAGCTCGGCCTGTACGTGATCGTCGACTTCCACATCCTCACGCCCGGTGACCCGAACGTGAACACGGCCCTGGCCAAGAAGTTCTTCGCCGACGTGACCGCTGCGCACCGGGCCAAGAACAACGTCATCTACGAGATCGCCAACGAGCCCAACGGCGTCAGCTGGGACGGCATCCTCAACTACGCCAATCAGGTCATCCCGGTGATCCGTCAGAACGCCCCGGACAGCGTGGTGCTCGTCGGCACCCGCGGGTTCTCGTCGCTCGGCCTCACCGACGGCGCCGACGAGACCGAGATCGTCAACGACCCGGTCCGGTTCGACAACATCATGTACACGTTCCACTTCTACGCGGCGTCCCACGGCGCGGACCGGCGGGCGGTCGTGGCCCGGGCCGCGAAGAAGCTGCCGCTGTTCGTCAGCGAGTTCGGCACCCAGACGTTCACCGGCGACGGCGGCAACGACTTCGCCAGCACGAACGCCTGGCTCGACCTGCTCAAGGCCAACAAGATCGGGTACGGCATGTGGAGCCTGTCCGACGGCCGGGAGACGAACTCGGCGTTCAAGCAGGGCACGTGCGCCGGTTCGACGTTCGCCGGCACGGGCGTGCTGACCGAGGCCGGCCGCTACATCCGCAGCCGCATCCTCACCGGCGTCGGCAACCCGAACTAGCCCACGCCCGAGTTCCGCCAGCCGTCGCTCACCACCGGAATGCGGGCCGTTTCACCGCGGTGGGCGACGGCTGGGACCGCGAGCCGTCGCTCACCACCGGAATGCGGGCCGCTTTACCGTGGTGAGCGACGGCTGAGACCGCGAGCCGTCGCTCACCACCGGAATGCGGGCCGTTTTACCGTTCTGGGCGACGGCTGGCGGTCCGCGGCCCGTTCGGCGGAACCTGCCGGTGGCGCGGGTCGGCAAACGGTGACCAGCGCACACAATGGCCGATCGTGTACTCCGGTCCCTGCTCCGGGATAGACAGGAGCACACGCGCGGCCGATCGTGAGCGTTCAGCCACGCCGGGGCGACCACCCGGGCACACGCAACGCCAATGTGTGCTGCCGTCCCCGTTGCGGCGAGGCCGGGCGCACTCGCCGCGCCCGCAGAACGGCCGCGGACCCCACCAGCCGTCGCCCAGAACGGTAATGCGGCCCGCATTCCGGTGCTCAGCGACGGCTGGCGGTCTTTGTCCTGGACGGGTGGGCCTAGCGTGTGGCGAATGCGTGGATCGTTCGGGATTGGTGGTGTGGCGGTTCTCGTGACGCTGTCCCTGGCCGGCGGGTGCGCGAACCGTCCGGCGGAAGGGCCGGTGTGGCCCGGGCCGTCGGTGCCCGCGTCGGCGCCGCCCACCGAATCCGCCGGGGACGCGCCGCCGAACTACGCCGACAACAACAACTGGAAGCAGCGCCACGAGCTGACCGCCGCCGAGCAGGCGGAGGGTGACCGGCTCGCCGCCCGGATCGAACCAGTGCTGGCCGAGCTGCGGGCCGCCGGGGACTTCACGCCCGAGTCGACCCGCCGGGCGCTGCTCGGGCTCGGCCTGGACCCGGAGCGGTTCGGCGTGACGGCGATGCGGCAGCCCTCGTGGCTGGACGAGGTGCCGGTGGGCGCGGTGTTCGAGGTGCGGTTCGGTGACGCCGGCTGTGTCACCGGCGACATCCGGCCGGAACGGCTGCTGGTCCACGTGAGCGGGGCGGCCGCCGAGTTCGGCTGCCTGGAGCCGTATACGCACTGATCACACCGTGGTGTGACGACGGTAACCGGGTGCTCGCCGGCGTGGGAGACTGTCGATGGGGAGGGTCTCCATGCACGAGTTGGCGATCGCCGAGAACATCGTGGACACGGTCTGCTCGCGGGCCGCGGGACGGCCGGTCCGCCGGGTCACCCTGCGGATCGGCGCGCTGACCGCGGTGCTGCCCGATCACATGCGGTTCTGTTTCGACCTGGCCGCCGCAGGCACGGCCGCACACGGCGCCGCCCTCGATCTCGACCTGCGCCCGGCTGTCGTGTTCTGCCGGTCGTGCCGGGTCGAGCAGCGGCTGCCCGACCTGATCCCGCTGTGTCCGTGCGGCAGCGCCGACGTCACCGTCACCACCGGACGGGAGCTCGACATCGTCTCCATGGAGGTCGCGTGACCGCCTCATGCGGATTCGGGGGCGGGTAGCCGTACCGCAGAGGATCCTTTTCGGACGCCCTTCCAGAGCAGATAGCCGATCATCCAGAATTCGCCGATCGACGCCGGGATGGTCAGGGCGTCGACTTCGAAGAAGGCGCTGAGGATGTAGCCGCCGCCGGCGGCGATCAGCAACCAGCCGAGAGCCTGCGGCATCAGGCCGGTGCGCAGCACCGCCGTGCCCATCGGGATCAGCCACAGGCCGAAGAAGACGGCGCCCGCGGCCCAGACCTCGCCGCTGATCAGAAACAGTAGCTGGACGGTGTTCGCGACGTCGCCGAACGGGTCGCCGGCGATCGTGCCGGCGGTCGACAGCAGGGCCGCGCTGATCAGGATGAGCACGGCGTTGACCAGGCCGAACGCGGCGATGCCGGCGCCCGAGACGGGGTCGCTGGGGCGGAACAGGCGGTAGAACCAGGCGGCGGCGAGCGCCTGCGTCAGGACGATGAGCAGCTCGAACGCGACCAGCGCGGTGGCCAGGGCCGGGTTGTCGGTCAGGTTGGCGAGGGTGGCGGCGGGGTCGCCGGCGGCGAAGAGTTTCGGGCGGATCAGGAGGAACCCGAGCATTCCGCTGATCGCAAGACCCAGATAGAACAAACCGGTGATTCGGGCGGTACGGACCATATCTGCTCCTCAATAGCTACCTTACGATGTAAGGTAACTCGGGTGCGCAAGGCTTTGACAAGGGAACGGGTGTTGCGGGCGGCCGTCGCGATCGCCGACCGCGACGGGATCGCCGCCGTCACCATGCGGCGGCTCGGCGCCGACCTCGGTGTCGAGGCGATGTCGCTCTACTACCACCTGAAAGGCAAGGACGCGCTGCTCGACGGGATCGCCGAGACGCTCGTCGCGGAGGTCGTCGAGGCGGCCTGGGCGGTGCCTGTCGAGGACGACTGGCGGGCCGTGCTGCGGGCCCGGTTCCTGGCCGCGCGAGAGGTGATGCTGCGGCACCGGTGGGGGCCGGGCGTGCTCAATTCGCGCAGCTCGGTGCCCTTCGACGTGCTGCGCTACTACGACTCGATCATCGCCGTGATGACCGGCGCCGGAGTGTCCTACCGGATCGCGCACCGGGCGCTGCACGCGTTCGGCAGCATGCCGCTCGGCTTCGTGCAGGAGGTGTTCAGTCCGTCCGCCGACGACGGTGACGACGACATGAGCGCCGTCGCGGACCTTCTGCCCAACCTGGTCGCGATGGTCGCGAGCGAGGCGCACGAGGCCGAGCTCGGGTGGTGCGACAGCCAGGTCGAGTTCGAGTTCACTCTGGACCTGCTGCTGGACGGTCTCGATCGGGCGCGCCACGATCCGCGGTGAAGAAATGTCGGTGGGCTCGCGTATGCTCCGGCGCGGCGAGGTCGTAGCGCAGAGGTCGTCGCGCCTTGGCATCGAGCAGGAGGACGCCGGTTCGAATCCGGCCGGTCTCGCCGCCTTACGTCAGTGTGTCCAGCCGCGGGGGAGGCGACATGCAGGTGCGGTGCCCGGCCATCGCCGACCCGGATCGCGGCCTGGCCGACCCGGGCGACTTCGACGGCATCCTCGGCCGGCTCGCCGCGCCCGGCCCGGTCACCACGACCGAGGAGTTCGCCCGCGGCCTGATCCGCCCGGACGGCCGTGTCGACCTGTGCAAACAGGGCCTCGGCCCGGTCCAGGCGGCCCGGGTCGTCCGGGTCGCGGCCGCCTCACCACACGCCACCCACCTGCTGCTCGGCACCAACGGGCTCGGGTCCGAGGGCGCCCGTGCGGTCGCTGGCGCGCTGCCCGACGGACACCGGATCAGCACCGTCTACCTGGGCTGCAACCGGATCGACGCGGCCGGGGCGGGTGCGCTCGCCGACCGGCTGGCCGGCGACGACACCGTCCGTGCGCTCTGGCTCAAACGTAACCCGATCGGTGACGACGGGGTCGCCCGGCTCGCGTCCGCGCTGCCCGGCAACCGGGCTCTGCGTACCCTCGATCTGGTCAACACCGGCCTCACCGCGGCCGGTCTGGAGCCGCTCGCCGACGCCCTCGCCGCCCGGCCGGGCGGCCTCGAGCGCCTCTTCCTCGGCGGCAACGGCCTGCGGCCGGATGCGGTTCCGGTCCTCTCCCGGTTCGTCCGCGAGGGCGGGGTCCGCGAGCTCTACCTGGCCGTCAACCACCTGGGCGACACCGGCGCCGCGACGCTGGCCGACAACCTTTCCGAGTACGCGATGACGCTCGGCCTGGGTGGCAACGGCATCACCGACGTCACCGCCCTGGCCGCGAACCTCCGCTCGTGGACCGCCCTCGACCTGTCCCGCCCGCCGTCCGAGCGGGCCCTCGGCGGCCGTGCCAACGTGGTCGGCGACACCGGCGCCGCCCTGCTCGCCGGCGCCCTGCCGGGCAGCGCGCTCCGGCGGCTCGACGTGCGGTTCACCGGCGTCGGCGGGCGCGGCGCAAAACTGCTGCTGGCGGCTGGCACGGGGCTCGACCACCTGGGCATCAACGGCGGGGTGCCACGGCGGATGCGGCGGCTCGCCCCGAAATCGTCCGACGCGCCCCACGCGGACATCAACGCCATCGTGAGCGTCTACCGGTGAGCCGTGCCCTGTTCCTGTCCGACTGGCGCAACATCCGGAGATTCGCGGTCCCGGCCCGGATGATCACCGAGTGCGCCGGGGCACGCGAGCGCGGCGACTGGCGGGCCGCCTGCGAGGCCGCCCGGATCGACGTCGACTTCGATCCCGGCCTGGCCGCGGAGGCCGGGGCCCGGGCCGTGCACCTGGTGCCCGACCTGCTGCGCTGGCACCTGCCGCGGGCCCTGCACGGGTCGACGACGTTCGCCGGCGGCTACCTCTACCTGCTGATCCCGGACGAGCCGGTCGGGCCGGAGACGGTGCTGCTCACCGTGCGGGCGCCGGTCACCGCGCAGGCGTCGCAACGGCTGCGGCTCGGCGCGGTGCGCGGGGCGGACGGTCTGCGTGACGAGCGGACGGCGCCCGTTCCGGCGTACCTCTGGGACGCCCGGCACACGTCCGGGCTCCGTACCGCCGTCGGCGGCTCCGACCGGCGTCTCCCGCTGCTCACCGCGACCGCGCAGCCCCAGCCCGAGGACACCGTCGGCGTCGGCGACGACCTGCCCGCCCGCGCCGAACGGGTGTGGCGGGCGCCCCGACGACGCCAGGCCTTCCTCGCGGCCGGGTTCGAGTTCACCGCCGGGCAGGACGGTGACTGGTCGAGCGCCGACCGCAACTGGTACCTGCAACAACTCGACCCGCTCCGGCTCGCCCACGACGCCCGCTGGCTGGCGGCACGCCTGGGCGAGCGGGCCTGGACGGTCACCGACAACTACTACGACTACCTGACCGTGTTCGTTGACGGCGACACGATCCGGGTCAGCCGGGCCACCGCCCCCGACCGGCCCCAGATCCTGATCGACATGACGCGCTACTGCGCCGACCTGGAACTGATCCGGCAGGGCCGGCTCACCCCGGGCGCCCTGCACCCCCTCGTGCGCGAGGCGCTCTTCCCCGGCGCTCCGGCGGACCCGTTCACACCTGCCGGCGGTGATCTGGTCCGGGTTCGCTGCGGCGGCGTCTGGCACGAGATCGAGGTCCGGCAGGGGCGGCTCGACCCACTCGCGCACACCCTCGACGAACGGCGGCGGGAATCCGCGATGGGCACCCTCGGCGGTGCGGTCACCGGCTGCTTCGCGGTCGAGAGGATGTGGTACGGCGAACTCGGCCGACTGCCACGGCGGCTGCGCGCCTACCGGGCCGAGCTGTGGCAGCACCTGATCCACGGCGGCACCCGCACACTGCTCGACATGCTCGACACCGGCCTCGACCCGCAGCTACGCGACGGCGCCGGCGGCACTCTCATCCACCGGATCGCCGCGTTCGACCACCGCCGGGCGCTGCCCCGCCTGCTCGCCGCCGGCGTCGGCATCGACACCGTCGACAAGGAGGGCTACACCGCCCTGCACCGCATCACCCAGCAGTTCGGGCCGGTCGACGTGCTCGCCGCCCTGGTCGACGCCGGCGCCGACCTCCGCGTCCGCAACCATGACGGCGAGACGGTGGTCGACCACGCGCGCAAGATGCTGCGCTACGACGACCGGCTGCGGCCCGACTTCGTGGCGGCGCTGGAGCAACTGCGCCGGGACGCGCGTTGACGCACGGTTCGCGTATGCTCCGGTCGATTCGGGAGGGGTTGCGGTGAGCGGTCACGATCCACTCGCGCTCGCCGAGTGGCAGCGCATCCGCCACTATGCCGTGCCACAGCGGATGATCGCCGAGTGCGCCGCGGCCCGGCAGCGCGGCGACCAGCGGGCCGCCTGGGCGGCCGGCCGGATCGACGTGTCCGAGGCCGCCGCCGCGCTCGTCCCTCATCTCGCGCCTGATCTGCTGCGCTGGCACCTGCCGCGGGCCCTCGGCGGGCACACCACCCTCGCCGTCGACCGGACGTATGTGCTGGTCCCCGCGGGCGCGGTGTTCGACCCGGAAGCCGTCGTGCCCGTCCTGGAGGCGGTCCCGTCGATGTTCGGCTCCCAGCGGCTCAGCGTCGGCACCGCCGACTGGGCGCAGCTCGACCCCAGCGAGGTGTCGCTGTTGCCGGCCCATCTCTGGGACGCGCGGCATGCCGACGAGCTGCGGGCCGCCATCGGTGGCTCCGCCGACCGGGCGCCCGGGTTCACCGCCGCCGGTGAACAGTTGCCGGTCGAGATGCTCGGCACCGGTGACGACCCGGCGGCCCGGGCCGAGCGGGTGCGGCTGTCGCCCACCATCGCCGGGGCGTTCGCCGAGGCCGGGTTCGTGCTCGGCGACGACCCGTCGGTTCTCTGGCCCGGGTATGACGACGACGCGACGCTGCGGACCGTCGACCCGATCCGGCTGATCGGCCAGGTGCGCCTGCTCGCCCGGGGATTCGGCCTGACCACCTCGGTGCTCTGGACCGCCTACAGCCAGTTCCTCCAGTTCGACGTGGACGGCGACTACGTGCTGGTGACGTGGCAGTCGGTCGCCGGCCGCTACTCCGCGGCCGAGCGGAAGCTGCCCCGGCTCGATCCGGAACTGGCCCGCTATCAGGTCGACCTCGACCTCGTCCGGGGCGCCCGGATCACGCCGGCCGGGTTGCACCCGATGGTCCGGGAGGCCCTCTTTCCCGGCGCCTCCGGGCTGCCCACGGAGCCTGCTGCGGGTCTCGCATCTCAGGCGCCCGTCTCTGCCGGTCTCGCACCGGCGACCGCTCCGGTTCCGCCTGCCGGTCCCGTCCCGGCACCCGCCGCGAGCTCGGGTCCGACGGCCGCCGCCGATTCCGGTCCGATGGCTGCCGCCGGTCCTGCACCGGCTGCGGTGGGGCACGTCCGGGTCAGGTGTCGTGGGCATTGGCACGAGGTCGGCGTCCGGCTGGGCCGGCTCGACCTGCACGGGCACACCGACGCCGAACGTCAGCGCGAACGTGCGATGAGCGCCTTCGGCGGCACGGTCAGCGGCTGTTTCGCGGCCGAGCAGACCTGGCACGGCGCACCCGGCCGGCTCCCGCGCCGGCTCCGGGCCCACCGCGAGGACCTGTGGCAGCTCATGATCCACGGCGGCACCCGGACCGTCTTCGAACTCCTCGACGCCGGCATGAACCCGCACCTGCGCGACAGCCGCGGACGCACGCTGATGCACCGGGCGCGAGCCTTCGACCACGTGCGCCTGCTGCCCCGCCTGATCGCCGAGGGCCTCGACGTCAACGCCCGGGACAAGGAGGGCAGCACCCCGCTCTACCTGGCTGTGATCCACCGCTGGCCGGCCGATCTGATCATCGCCCTGATCGACGCGGGCGCCGACCCGCACCTGCCCAACCAGTACGACATGTCGGTGCTCGACCACTGCGAGGACTACCTCGACTATCTCGAAGATCTCGATCCCGACTTCGAGTCCGCCATCGCCTACCTGCGCAAACGGTCGCCCTGACCGAAAATGCCGGTGGGCGGCCGTAGGGTCCGGATCGCGAACGGCGGCGCCCTCCCGGTGCTGGCTCGTCCGCCACCGGTGGCGTGAAATCGTGGCCGGAAATGTCGGTGGGCTCGCGTATGCTCCGCGGCGTTGACCCCCTGCCCCCGGGAGAGCGCATGACTGCCGGCCTCGATGCCGCCGACGCCCTGCTGCGCCGCATCCGTTCCACCCGGACCGAGCCGGTCACCGACCACCGGGCCGCGGCCCTCGCCCTGTGCGTCGCGGCCAACCTGCCGGTGCTGCTGTGGGGCGAGCCCGGCATCGGCAAGTCGGCGACGCTCGGTCAGCTCGCCGAGGGCCTCGACGTGCCGTTGGAGACGGTGATCGCCAGCGTGCACGAGCCGTCCGATTTCGCCGGCCTGCCGATCGTCGGCGACGACCCGGCGGTCCAGGGCGTCCCGATGGCCCCGCCCGACTGGGCCGTCCGGCTCGCCCGCCGTGGCCGTGGCCTGCTGTTCTTCGACGAGTTGTCGTCCGCGCCACCGGCTGTGCAGGCGGCGCTGCTCCGGGTCGTCCTGGAGCGCCGGGTCGGCAGCCTGACCCTGCCCGACGAGGTGCGGATCGTCGCGGCCGCCAACCCGCCGTCGTCGGCGGCCGACGGCTGGCATCTGAGCCCGCCACTGGCCAACCGCTTCGTCCACCTGCACTGGGCCCATGACCCTCGGGTCGTCGCCCGCGGCCTGGCCGGGGTGTGGCCCCGCATCGACGTGCCGGTGGTCGCCGCCGACCGGGCCGACAGCGCCCTGGCTCGCGCCCGTGGGGCGATCGCCGGTTTCCTCACCGCCCGGCCCGGTCTCACCCACCACCTGCCAGCCGACGCCGAGGCCCGGGGTGGTGCCTGGCCTTCGCCGCGTACCTGGGACATGGTGTTGCGCCTGCTCGTCTTCCACTTCTGTGCCGGCACCAGCCGGGAGGCCCTGGCCACCGCCGTCATCGGCGCGGTCGGTGACGGTGCCGGCCTGGAGCTGACCACCTACCTGGAGGAGCTCGACCTGCCCGACCCGGAGCGGGTCCTCGCCAATCCGGAGGCGTTCGCCCTCCCCGAGCGCGGTGACCGGCAGTTGGCGTTTCTCACCGCGGTGGTCGCCGCCATCGAGGCGAGGGTCACCCGGGAGCGCTGGGAGGCGGGCTGGACGGTGCTGGCCAAGGCGGTCGACGCCGGGGTTCCCGATGTGGCCGCCCGCGCCGCGTTCGACCTGGCCCGCATGCGGGAGCCGGCCTGGCCGGTGCCGGCCTCGATCGACGCGTTCCTCGGCGTGCTCACCGCTTCCGGATTGCTGACCGGTGGCTCCTGACCCGCCAGATGGCACGCCCGAGTCTGCTGCGGCTTCGCTGGACCGGACGAAGCTGCTCGCCGCCCGGTTGAAAGCGGCCGGGTCCCAGCCCTATCTGGCGTCCGCTCTCTACAGCCTCACGGTGGTGCCGAGCCGGGAGGTGCCGACGATGGGGGTGGACCGGCACTGGCGTTGTTATGTGAATCCGGTGTTCGTCGAGGAGACCCCGGTGCACGAGCTGGCCGCGGTCTGGGTGCACGAGGTCGCCCACCTGCTGCGTGACCATCACGGGCGGGCCGCTCTGTTGACGCCCGAGCTGCGGCATGACCACCACCGGGTCAACATCGCGCAGGACTGCGAGATCAACGACGACATCTCGTCGCTGCCGTCGAACGCGTTGCGCCCGGCGACGTTCGGCCTGCCGGACGGGCAGATGTTCGAGCAGTATCTGCCCGCCATCCCACCGACTCCGCACCATCCGGAGTGCGGGTCGGGGGCGCACGGCCGGCGGATGCCGTGGGAGTTGTCCGACGCGGCCCGGGTCAGCGCGGTCGAGGCGGCTGCGATCCGGCGGCAGGCCGCCAACGAGATGCGGGCCCACGCGAAGGCGCGGGGGCGGATTCCGGCCGGCTGGCGCCGCTGGGCCGACGACATCCTGGAACCGACGGTGGACTGGCGGCGGGCGCTGACCGGCGCGGTCCGGGAGGCCGCGTCCTGGGCGTCCGGGGCGGTCGACTACACCTATCAGCGTCCGTCCCGGCGCGGGGCGGCCGTGTCACGGGTGGTCTTCCCGAGCCTGCGCCGCCCGATGCCACGGGTGGCCGTGGTGGTCGACACGTCCGGTTCGATGGGTGGCGACGAGTTGCGGGCGGTTCTCGGCGAGGTCGCCGGGGTGCTGCGCGCCGTCGGTATCGGGCGTAACCGGGTGACGGTTCTGGCCTGTGACGCCGATGTGCACGAGGTTCGCCGGGTCAACACGGTCGGTGATGTGGTGCTGGCCGGTGGCGGCGGCACCGACATGCGGGTCGGCATCGATCAGGCGCTGCGTGCCCAGGAACGGCCGCACATCGTCATCGTCCTGACCGACGGTTACACTCCGTGGCCGGACGGCCGGCCCGGCAATGTGCGGGTGATCGCCGGTCTGGTCGGCGAGGGCGCCGAGCCGCCACCGTCCTGGATCGAGACCGTCGCCATCCCGCTCGACCAGATCACCGGAGGGGGCGGATGATCGGCGTGCCGGGTACCGGTCGTGGCGTCGTTGGTGGCAGATTGGCCATCGCCAATCGATGACGTGATCGGAGCAGTGGATGGGGCCGTGGCGAGCCGGCGGGGCGATCTGCTTGGTGGGCGTCGGCGTGGCGGTTGCGACAGTGGGCCCGGAAGGTCTCCGTAGCGGGGCGCTGACCGTCGCCGAGAACATCGACGTCGTCATTCTGGCCGTCGCGTTGCTCGTCTTTCTGACGCTCGCCGCGCCGAAGGGGACATTGCGTGCGCCTCTGCTGCTGGCGGCGTTGGCGGTGCCGTTCCTGGCGTCCCGGTTCGGGCTGCTGACCGTTCGTAACGTCCAGGTGGCGGCCGGTGTGATCATGGCCGGGCTGGGCGCGGCGGTGATCCTGTCCGGCTCTCGGCGGGGCCGGGACTGGACGGATCCGGTGCAGCGGCTGACCGCGGCCCTCGTCTCGGGTGATCTCGAACTGCCCCATGGGGTGACTGCGCCGCAGCACGTGACGGTGACGGCTGTCGGCGCGACGGCGATGCTGGACCTCACCCCGGCGGTGGTGACCGACGGCATCGTGGAGATCGCGGTGAACTGTTATGCGGGTCGAGTGGTCCTGCGACTGCCCGACGGAAGGCGAGTGGCGGCCGGACGGGTGCAGCACACGTGGGGCATCAGTTTCGACGGGCGGATCGATCATCCGGTGCCTGTCATGTCCAGCGCCGAGGCCGGGAACGACCTGGCCCCGGGTGCGGCCGGCCCGGACGTCGTGGTCCATGTGATGGGACTCGTCGGCCTGGTCGAACTGGAGGCACGCAAGGGGTGATGCTCAGTTGCTGCTGGTCGGCTCTGAGGCCGGCGAGGGCGACGTGGTGTCCGGTTCGGGATGCTCGTACTTGATGGCGATCTTGCCGTTCTCGTCGTAATCGAGCCCGGTCAGATACGGCCGGCCGTACCGAAGGAAGCGGCTCACCCGCTGGTTCGTCGTGCGTTCCTGTTCCGGAGTCTTCGGCAGCGCCACGTGAAGGTTTCTGAGCATGTCGAATCGGTGCAGGTCATAGGCG
Source organism: Actinoplanes sp. NPDC026670 (assembly GCF_040638175.1). NCBI lineage: Bacteria > Bacillati > Actinomycetota > Actinomycetes > Micromonosporales > Micromonosporaceae > Actinoplanes > Actinoplanes sp. NPDC026670. The sequence continues at coordinate 107,956 of NZ_JBEZXU010000026.1, read as the reverse complement.
GTGGCAAGCAGGGTGCCGTGCTGGCGGGCGGTGACCAGGGCTCCGGCGTAACTGAAGAGGCCGCCGATGAGGAGCCCCACCGGCAACAGCGCCCACCAGCCACCCGTGAAGATCACCGGCGCCGACAGGACGGCGAGGGCCCAGAAGACGACGGTGAAGGCCGCCGCGGTGTCGAGGAGATTGAACTGGGTCACGAGTTCGGCATGCAGGCGAGGGTGGAGGAAGGGATAGAGTCGCGGGAACGTGGTGACGGTGTCGAGGTCGTAGCGTTCTCCCGCGCCGCGCCGCGCGGGCCCGAGCCCGGCTGTGGCGTCGCAGGTGTCGTTCCTTGGCCACTGCCTCCAGCAGTCCGAGCGCCGGCCGGCTGCTCCAGTATCCCTCCAGGAGCTGGACGCCGGCGACGTGCAGAGGCCGGACCAGCACGGCAAGCAGGAAGATCAACGCGACCATGACGGCGCTGCCCACCGGGCCCAGTCTCTCCACGGCGGTGACCAGTGATTCGTACCCTCGTGACACACCTGGCGGCGGTGTGGTCCAGGGATAGATGTTCGCGTTGAAGAGCACGAAGATCATGGCGACCGAGGCTGCGCTGGGCAGGACCGTGACGAGGTAGGCGCCCGCGCCCATGCCTTTGACGCTCTCCGCGCCGAGCCCTCCTACGGTCATCCGGTCCGTCGCCAATCTCTGAGGTTGATGACGCCACTGTGCGGGTGGCTGTTCCGGCACATCTGGAGACCGCGCTTTCTGGCGTAGGCCACCGAGTAGGGCTTGGCCTCGCACCGGGGGTACTCGGTGCACTTCCACACCAGGTCGTCACGGCCGGGCTGGCCCCGGGTCTGGTGGTAGGAGCCGAGCGCGATGACACTCAACATCCAGGCGTGGCCGGCGGCGCGGAGCGTCGACCATGCCGACGCGCTCCGTCCGCTTCTGGTCACGAGATGCAGTATCGCCTCATGTCGATGGGCGTGGGAGTGTCGGAATGGACAGGCGGCCTCTAAGTTAATCGGAAGACTCATGTCAGACTGTGAACATCACGGCATGAGCTGTAATCCTTTCACAAGAAGTTAATCGTGGTTTACATTCTTGGAATGGATGAAGGTCTCTTCGACGACAGCGCGGTCATCCGGCGCGTGGCCCGCGAAGGGCTCCTGCTCGCCGGGGGCGGCCGGGCCACTCTGCTCCAGATCGCACACCCGGGCGTCGCTCAGGGCGTCTACGACCACAGCAACTTCGCCGAACGTCCCCTCGACCGGCTGCGCACCACGATGAGCTACGTGTTCGGCGTGCTCTTCGGCACCGTCGAGGAGGGCCGGGCGATCAGCCGGGCCGTCGTCGCGATGCACCGCAAGGTGACCGGGCCGGGCTACTACGCCGACGACCCCGATCTCCAGGTCTGGGTCAACGCCACCCTCTACGACACCGCGGTCCTGATCTACCAGCGGGTCTTCGGCCCGCTGTCACCGGCCGAGCTGGACGAGTGCTTCCGGCAGTACAGCGTTCTCGCCACCTCGATCGGCTGCCCGGAGGATGCGTGGCCGGCCGACCGCGCCACCTTCGACGCCTACTGGGACCGCACGATCAACACGTTGCGGGTCAGCGACCAGGGCCGGGAGATCGCGGCCGCACTGATGCGGCCGAAGAACATCCCGCTCGTGATGCGCCCCGCCAAGCCACTGAACCGGCTGGTCACCGTCGGTCTGCTGCCGCCGCCGATCCGGGCGCAGTTCGGCTACACCTGGTCGCCGCGGCAGCAGCGGATGTTCGACGGCTTCTTCGGCGTCACGAAGGCCGTCTATCCGCGCCTGCCCGGCAAGGTGCGTGACCTGGTGAAGGACTACTACCTCAACGATCTGCGCCGGCGACTGTCCCGGCGGCGCAACCCCCTCACCGCCGACGGGAGATAGCGGACACCGATGAGAGCAGACGAAGGTCGTACCTCCTGGGGCCGGGCCTGCTGGCTCCTGCTCCCCTCGCTGGCCGTGCTCGGCGGCGTCACCGTCGGCATCGCCGAGGGAGCCCTCGCCGCCTCGTTCGGCGTCTCCGGGCAACAATTCAAAGTCAAAGCCGCAAGCGTCGAGGGTACGGACATCGCCGCGTACCTGGACACGGCGCAGAGCGTCGACGGCACCCACCACCCGGTGATGCTCGCCGGAGTCGGGCAGGCCACGCTGCGCGACGTGTGCACGTCGGCGGTCGTGGCCGTACCCATGGTCGGAAAGATCTCTCTGAAGGTGCTGGGTGGCCGCACCGAACCGATCACCGGGACCAACGTGGTCGCCGACGCGGACGCGCTGTTCGGTGGCGATGGCGTGATCACCGATGTGGAGGCCGGGCGGGACGCGTCCACGCTGGACCGGGTCAAGGGTGTCAGTGGCCCGCCCGGCCGGTTCGGGGTGCAGGCCGGGACGATCCGGACGGCCGACGTGGAGAGCACCGCCTGGTCGGCCAACGGCGGAACCCTGCAACTCGCCGGCGACCTGGAGGTAAGCGTCACCGCCGGTGTGCACGAATGCTTCTGAGCCGGCTGCGTGAGCTGAGCGCCGGGCTGGACGAGCGGGTTCCGGGCCGGGCGGGTTTCCGGCATTGGCGCCGGACCCGCCCGTTCTGGGGTGGGGTGGCCGTCGTTCTGGGCGGCCTGATCATCCTGATGCTGCCGATGGCCCCGCTGCCCGTCATGATCCACGTGGGGATGGCGGCGGTGTCCGGGGTGGCGATCGGCTTGATCCTGATCACGGCCGGCCTGTTCTTCTGGTTCGCGCCGGCCCAGCGTGCGTTCGTCGCGGTGGTCGCCTCGATCTGCGCCCTGGTCTCGGTGGTCACCTCGAACCTGGGCGGCGGCGGCATCGGCGCGCTGCTGGCCCTGGTGGGCGCAGCGATGGCCTTCGGCTGGCGAACCGTCCCGCCCCCGCCCGCCCCGCCCGACCCCGGCGCCGACACGGACCTGATCCCACCGACCGACCACCACGACGTCACCACACCGGACGACCTCGGCGACGTTCGAGCGTCGGACGACGGCGGCGACGTCCGGGCGCCGGACGACGGCGGCGACGTCGGGGCGCCGAGCGGTCCCGGCGGCGTCAGAACGCCGGACGATCGCGGCGATGGAGGAGCGCCGGACCATCGGGAGACCCGGCCGCTGCCGTTTCTCGATGCCGGGCCGGCCGGGCTTCGAGCGTCCGCGCCACCCGATGCCCCGGCGCAGGGTGGCGCACACCGGCGGGTGAGATGGCGGAGTCTGCTGGTCACCGTGCCGGTGGCGGTCGCTGCCGGACTGGTGACCGCGGTCGCCGCCCACCGCCCGCCCCCGGCCGAAGCCGCGCCCGCAGCGGTGTCGACGTGTGTTCCGGTGCCCGGCGCGACCCGGCCGTGGTGGATTCCGGAATGGCTCTGGCTGGCCTGCCCGAACCCGTCCACGAACCCCTCGGCCAGTCCGCCGGCCTCCGCCAGCCCGACGCCGCCCCCGCCTCCGACTTCGGCTCCGGCCGGTGGCAACACCACCGGCGACCCGGGCCCGAGCGCTCCGGCATCGGCGTCCGCTTCCATCTCCGCGTCGGCGTCCGCCTCGGTATCGGCGAGCCCCACGATGACCGCGGCCCCGCGAATGACGAACCCGGGACGGATCACCGCGATCAAGTACGGCGAGAACGTCCCCGAGGTCAGCGCGGACAAACTCATGGCCACCGGATTCACCTTCCGCGGAACCGTGGAACTGCCCACCGACAGCGGCGCCGTGAAGGCGCTCGTCTTCCACGCCGACAACCTGAAGGCCGACAACTACCGGATCCTGACCGGAGACCCCGGCCCCGACCTGCGGCTCGGCATCGACCTGGACATCGACGACGTGGACATCTACGCCACCCACCTGGGCGGCCTGATCACGGTTCCGTACCTGGACGTGCCACTGCTCCCGGTCGAGATAACCGCCGACCTGATCCCCACCTGGCTGCCGCTGAACATCTGGCTCCCCGCCTTCTCCGGCAACGGTGTGAAGGCGGGCCAGGTGTTCATCCGGGCCGGCACGGTCCGCGGAAGCGACCTGTCGGCTGAGGTGGTGGGTTCCCACAGCCACAGCTAGAGGCCAGAGACCAGGACCGCCAGCCGTCGCTGAGCCCTGGAATCCCACACCCATAACCGCGCTGAGGTACGGCCGGTGGTCCTCTGATGCGGAATCTCACAGCTTGATCGTCGGTTTGGCGTGCGGATTTACGATCAACCAGCGGTCGGCGCCACAGCCGGCCGGCACGGGGCAGAAGCGAGGACGGCATGGAAGCGGATGACGCGCCGGCGGGGGCCGCACGCACCCCACGACGAAGAATCGTCGTGGGGTGCGCAGTGCTCGTCGTGCTCGCCGTCTCCGCCGGCGCCTGGTGGGGGCGGCCACGACTCGGCGAGGGCAGCCTGGTCGCCCCCGGGACTGGGATGAGCTGGGCGAATGACGGTGTCGAGGACACCCGCATGATTGTGCGGGGCAAACCTGCCGCTACCGTGACCGCGACTTTCAGCATCCGCAACGACGGCCGTCTGCCGTTCACGGTGACCGGGGCGGACCGCTCCGACGCCGGTGTCTGGCTTTCACGGCAGCAGGTCACGTTCATACCGGGGCTCCCGGTAGATGGTCCGGATCCGACGCCGGTGCGACAGGTGACGGTGGAGCCGGGTGACGAGGCGAGGCTCGTCTGGTCGCTGGACATGCGATGCCAGCCGCCATTGGCCGACGGCGCCTTCATGAGTGTGGAGGCGATCCCGCTCACCGTGAGTACCTGGGGTGTCCCGGCAAGCAGGGAGCTGGTCCTGGAACGGCCGATCACCTTCGCCGGCGACACCACGACGACCACGATGTTGCCGGGCGACTGTGCCGGGGACTGAGGTGCGGCGGCCGATCTCGTGGCGGCGGGTCGTGCAGGCGTCGCTGGCCGCATTGTGGGTGGTGTGGGCCGTCGCGAGTTGGTGGACGGCGCCACGTGAGGCCGACCCGGCGCAGGCGAGAGCCGATCTGGCGGCCGGGCGAATCCAGTCGTACCAGTACGGCGACACCTGGAACGGCGGCACCGGCTTCTCCTGGAATCATCACTCCTCGCTGCGGTCCTGGAGCAGCGACGGGCCGCTTCTGGTCTGGACGACGCCGGGCGGCCGCGTCCACTACACGATCACCGACGACGTCGCCGGGGAGGACTCCGGCACGGACGCCGAGATGCTGAGACGCGAACTGCTCGCATCCGAGGCAGGGCGCGGCGTCCCGACCGGCGCGCTGGCTCCGTTGACGTCGATGAGCGGCGTGCTGATCCTGGCGTTCATCGCGATTCTGCGTTTCGGGCCGGCACCGGTGATCGGTACTCGGTGGTTCTGGTTCTGGGTGGTCCTCGGCGTGCCGCTCGGATTCGGATTCGTGTTCTGGCTCGCCCGGGAACGCCCGTGGCGAACCGCCGCCACTGACTTCTCCGAGGGCGGCGACCGGCGGCGACGGTGGTACGCCGGCTTCGCGATCGGAATCGCAACCACCTTCGGCGCTTCGGTGCTCGTATTCGTGCTGAACGGGGCACTGGGGGAGTGGCTGATTCCCGCCATGCTGCTCGGCTGACGCAGACACCAGCCGTCGCTCAGCACGGGAATGCGGGTGCCGAAAGGCGTGTGAGCGACGGCTGGCGGGCTTCAGTGGGCAGCGCGGGCGCCGAAAGGCGCCTGAGCGACGGCCAGCCGTAGCTCAGCGCGGGAATGCGGGTGCCGAAGGGCGTGTGAGCGACGGCTGGCGGGCTTCAGTGCGGGCGGCGGCGGGTCAGCAGGGCGGCGAGGGCCAGCAGGACTGCGGAGGCGATGAGAGCCGCGGCGGTTCGGGTCAGGGTGGTGGCTGCCCGGTCGGGGAGCGGGTCGAGGTTCACGGCCATCACCCGGCCTCGCACCGAGGAAGCCGGCACGGTTCCGTTGCCGTCGGTCTCCGACGGGGTGCCTGCCGCGGCCCGGGAGTCGAGGGAGACGGCCGGGTTGTCGCCGAGGACGAACAGGCGGCCGTCGCCCACGCGGACCGTGAACGGGGCCGTCCCGGTGCCGACCACCGTTGACTCCGCACCGGTCGCCGGCGGTCCGGTGTCGGCCGATGCCGGCGCCGTGGTGATCCGGGACGCCTTGTCGCAGCAGGTGATGGTTTCCCCGCTGACCGCGGCGACTCGTTTGACCAGCAGATTTTCGCCGTCGAGCAGCACGACGTCGCCGCGGGCGGCATCCTGGGACCAGGTGTCCACCACGACCCGGTCGCCGGGTGTGATCAGCGGGGACATCGAGGCGGTCGGGATCGCGTAGACGCGGTAGCGCAGCAGGAAGAACCCGGCCGAGCCGAGCAGCAGGACGAGCCCGCCGGCGAGCGCGGCGCCACGGGCCCGGCGCAGCACCGGTCCGGAACTCGAAGAGGACATCGAAGAAGATCCTAGCCATTATGCAACTAGTTGCACAGCAACGAAGTGCATAGGATGATGCGGTCATGGCGCTGGAGCACGCGATCCTGGTCTCGCTGCTGGAGCAGCCCGGGTCGGGATATGAGCTGGCCCGGCGGTTCGAGCGTTCGATCGGCCGGTTCTGGACGGCCACCCACCAGCAGATCTACCGCGTCCTCAAGCGGATGGAGGCGGACGGCTGGCTGGTTGCCGAGGAGATCGGCCAGGACGGCCGGCCGGACAAACGGAGTTTCTCGGTGGCCGGCGACGGGCAGGCGGCGCTCGTCGAGTGGCTGCGTGCGCCGGTCCAGCCGGAGGCGGTGCGGCACGAGCTGGCCGTGAAGATCCGCGGCGCCGCCTTCACCGACGACGCCGGGCGCGCCGCGCTGATCGGTGAGGTCGAGCGCTACCGGGCCGAACACGAGTCGCTGCTCCACACGTACCTGAATGGTGAGAAAAGAGATTTTCCTGATCTTGAACGGCTGGACGTCGGCGAGCGCCTTCAGCATGTGGTGCTGCGTGGCGGCATCGCCTACGAGCGGATGCTGCTCGACTGGCTCGACGACGTCCTCGACACGCTCCGCGCACTCTGAGAGGAACGCTCCGTGCTCTTCAATCCGAACACCTACGACCCCGCGCACCTCGACCCGGAGAGCCGCCGGCTGCTGCGGGCGCTCGTCGGCTTCTTCGAGGAGCGGGGCAAGAACGCGCTGGTCAAAAGCTACATCGACCGGGCCTGGTACGACGACTTCCTGGCGTTCTCAGCGAAGGAGGGTCTGTTCGCCACGTTCCTGACGCCGGCTGCCGACGGTGGCGGCGACAAGCGCTGGGACACCGCCCGCAACGCCGCGCTCAGCGAGATCCTCGGCTTCTACGGGCTTGACTACTGGTACACGTGGCAGGTGACCGTTCTCGGTCTCGGCCCGGTGTGGCAGAGCGCCAACTCGCTGGTCAAGAGGAGGGCCGCGGACCTGCTCGACGAGGGTCACGTGATGGCGTTCGCGCTGTCCGAGCGCAGCCACGGCGCCGACATCTACGCCACCGACATGATCCTCACGCCGACCGGCGACGGCGGGTTCACCGCCAGCGGCACCAAGTACTACATCGGCAACGGCAACGTGGCCGGGCTGGTCTCGGTGTTCGGCCGCCGCAGCGACGTCGAGGGCCCGGACGGCTATGTGTTCTTCGCCGCCGACAGCCGGCACGAGAACTACCGCCTGATCAAGAACGTCGTGAACAAACAGATGTACGTCAGCACGTTCGAGTTGATTGACTATCCAGTCAATGCAGTAGATGTACTGCACACCGGCAAGAGTGCATTCGATGCTGCACTCAATACAGTCAACGTGGGCAAGTTCAACCTGTGCACGGCCGCGATCGGCATCTGCGAGCACGCCATGTACGAGGCCGTCACCCACGCCCACCAGCGCATTCTGTATGGCAAGCCGGTCACCGCGTTCCCGCATGTCCGGCGGGAGCTGACCGACGCGTACGCGCGGCTCGTCGCCATGAAGCTGTTCAGTGACCGGGCCGTCGACTACTTCCGCAGTGCCGGGCCCGACGATCGCCGCTATCTGCTGTTCAACCCGATGACGAAGATGAAGGTCACCACCGAGGGCGAGAAGGTCGTCGACCTGATGTGGGACGTGATCGCGGCCAAGGGCTTCGAGGCGGACACCTACTTCGACAAGGCGGCGATGGACATCCGTGGCCTGCCCAAGCTCGAGGGCACGGTGCACGTCAACCTGGCGCTGATCCTCAAGTTCATGCCGAACTACCTGTTCAACCCCACGACGGAGTACGCGCCGGTGCCGGCCCGGCAGGACCCGGCCGACGACGAGTTCCTGTTCCGGCAGGGGCCGGCGCGCGGTCTCGGGGCCATCCGGTTCCATGATTGGCGGACCGCGTACGACACACACGCCGCTCTGCCGAACGTCGCCCGGTTCCGGGAGCAGGCCGACGCGTTCTGTGACCTGCTGCGCAAGCACGCCCCGACCGAGGAACAGCAGAAGGACCTCGACTTCCTGCTGTCGGTCGGGCACCTGTTCGCGCTGATCGTCTACGGACAGCTGATCCTGGAGAAGGGCGGCGTCGACGAGGCGCTGCTCGACGAGATCTTCGCGATTCTGGTGCGTGACTTCTCCGGCTACCTGACCGAGCTGCACGGCAAGAGCGCCACCACACCGGAGCAGGCGGCATGGGCGCTCGCCACGATCCGCCGCCCGGTCGCCGACGCCGCCCGCGACGACGCGGTCTGGCAGCAGGTCCTCGCCCTGGTCGGCGCCTACGAGATGCGCCCGTGAGATGCGCCTATGAGGTGCGCCCGTGAGGTGCGCCCGTGAGATGCGCCCGTGAGGTGCGCCCGTGAGATGCGCCCGTGAGGATGCGCCTCTGAGATGCGGCCCTGCGACGCGCCGGTGAGATGCCGCGGTGAGGTGCGGCCGTGAAAAGACGCCCGTGAGATGCGTCCCTGAGGTACGCCTCTGAGAGGCGAGGGTCCGTCGGGTGCAGCCAATGTGGACATTCGTTGGATGCGCCCGACGTCACCCTGCGTTCATGATTCGGCCCGGGCCTGTCGAAACTGTGACGGCCCGCTTCCGGCGAACGGCCGGCGAGCGACCGGGCCGGGGCCGGTAATCAGCTGTTTACCTGCGGATCTCTCCGATCCCGGCACGCCCGTCCGATACAGCGGTGGAGCGCCAGGGAAAGGATGATCGTTGACCGACACGCAACCGGCTGCGCGGCCGGTCGACCATCTGCGCCACGATCCGGTGCTGCGCGGGCTGATCGGGTTCACTCTTCTCGGTTGCCTGCTGTTCTTCCTGCTCAGCGGGCAGCCGATGCGTCAGGTCCAGGTCTTCTGGCTGGTGCAGGTGCCCCTCGACGTGGCTCTCGCGCTCGGCGGATGGCGACTGCGGCGGCTCGCCCACGAGCGCTACCGCCGCTTCTGGTCGATGATCGGTTTCGCCGGCGCGGCGTTCACGGTCGGTGACACGTACCATGCCCTCCAGGTTTTGATCTTGCCCGGTGAGCCGTCGCTCACCGGAGGAATCGTGCAGACGGTGTTCTTCGCCATCGGCATGTGCAGCAACGTGGTCGCCTGCCTGATCTTCCCGCAGGGTCTGCGGACCGCCCGCGAACGGTTCGTCTTCTGGCTCGACGCGGCCACCGTGCTGGTCGGCGGGGGCGTGGTCGCCTGGTGTTTCGCGTTCAACCCGCTCGACGGCGGGACCGACCGGGTCAACGCGAGCGTCACGGCGGCGCTGGTGCTGGTCGCGACGTTCTCCGCGACCAAGGTCGCGCTCATCCGCCATCCGCCGATGGCGCGGATCGCGGCCTGGCCGATGGTCTGCGCGGCGATGGTCCAGGGCATCAGCACGTTGCTGCCAGGCGACTTCCAAAGCCTTGATCATGCGTACGTGTACGCGATCCGCCTGCTGCCGAGCCTCCTGATCGCGATCGGCCCGTGGATCCAGGTCATCGTGCTGCGCGTCGGGGACCCGCGGTACACCGCCAAGCGCCGCCCCTACAGCCTCCTGCCGTACGGGATGATCGCGGTCACCTTCGTGGTGTTCTTCCAGATGCTCCCGAACGCCGCGTCGTCGCAGCTGGTCGGCGCGACCATCGGCGTCGTGGTGATCACCTTCCTGGTCGCCGGCCGTCAGCTGGTCGCCTTCCACGACAACATGAAGCTGATCAGCCGTCTCGACGTGGCCCTCGGCGAGTTGCGTGACCAGGCCCTCTTCGACGGGCTGACCGGCCTGGCGAACCGCACCCACTTCAGCGCCGAGACCGCCCGACTGCTCACCGTCGACTCGTCCCTGCTGCTGATCGACCTGGACGACTTCAAGACGGTCAACGACACGATGGGCCACGCGGCGGGTGACTCGCTGCTGAAGGTCGTCGCGTCCCGGCTGCGTGACGCGGCCGGCGACGACGGGATGGTGTGCCGGCTGGGCGGCGACGAGTTCGCGCTGCTGCTGCCGGGCGCCGGACCGGAGGGCGCCCGGATGGTCGCCGCCGAGATCCTGCGGCTGCTCGCCGAGCCGATCGTGCTGCTCCAGCACACCCTGACCACCCGGGCCAGCATCGGCCTGACCGCCGCCCGCCCCGGCGAGGACCCGTCGACCCTGCTGGCCAACGCCGACATCGCCATGTACGAGGCGAAACGCCGTGGCAAGGGCCAGTGGATCGCCTACACCGACGAGATGGGCGCCCGGATCAGCGCCGAGGCGGTCCTGATCCGCGAGCTCGATCAAGCCGTCGAACGCGACGAGTTCACCCTGCTCTACCAGCCGATCGTGCGGCTGTGCGACGGCCGGCTGACGGGTGTCGAGTCCCTGATCCGCTGGAACCATCCGGTCCGGGGCCTGGTGCCGCCGGTCGAGTTCATCCCGATCGCCGAACGCACCGGGCAGATCGTGGCGATCGGCCGGTGGGTGCTGCGGCAGGCGTGCCGGCAGGGCGCCGCGTGGCTGGCCACGTTCCCGGGAGAGGTCCCGCTCCAGGTCGGCGTCAACGTGGCCGGGCCGCAGCTGCGCGACCCCGGCCTGGTCGCCGACGTCGCCGCGGTCCTGGCCGAGACCGGTCTGCCGGCCGGCAGCCTGGTCATCGAGGTCACCGAGACCGCCGTGCTGGACGACGAGCAGTCACACGCCACGATGCTCGCGCTGCGGGCGCTCGGGGTGAAGCTGGCGCTGGACGACTTCGGCACCGCTGCATCGTCGCTGGGTCTGCTGCTCACCTGCCCGGTGAACTCGCTGAAACTGGACCGGTCGTTCGTCGAGTCGATCACCACGGTCAGCCGGCAGGCGGCGGTCGCCACCGCGGTCAGTCAGATGGCGGCGGCACTGGAGTTCGGGTCGGTGGCCGAGGGGATCGAGACCGCGGAGCAGCGTGATCTGCTGCGCGGGCTCGGGTACGAGTACGGGCAGGGCTATCTCTACTCACGGCCGGTCCCGGCCGACCGGATCAGCGAGCTGCGCATCCGCGGGCTGGCCGCCGCCTCGTCGTAGCCGGTCACCGAGCCGGAGCACCGCCTCGGTCAGCTCGGCCGGGGCGACCACCTCGAAGTCGGCGTCGAACCTGGCCACAGCGGCGGCCAGGCCGGTCCACGACCAGGAGCCCAGGGTCAGGCGGCAGCGTTCGCCGTCCAGTTCCTCGACGACGGCGTCACCGGCGAAGGGCGCCACCGACGCGGCCGGCCGGTGCAGGATCACCGTGCCCCGGCAGGGCCAGTCGCCCGAGGCGTCGACCGCGCCCCGGAAGACGCCTGTCAGGTATCCGGCGACGTCGCCGCCGGGCAGCTCGCGCGGGGTGAACCGTGGCCCGTTCGGGGAACGCGGGGTGATCCGGTCGGCGCGGAACGTCCGCCAGTCGTCACGGTCGCTGTCCCAGGCGATCAGGTACCAGCGGCCGGCCCGGGTCACCAGGTGATGCGGCTCGGTGCGGCGGACGTGGTCGCCGTAGTCGAAGCGGAACACGGCCCGGGCGTGGACCGCGGCACTGATCGCCATCAGCACGTCCGGCGCCGGCTGCTCGGCTGGACGGTCGGCGGCGGTCACCCGTACCGCATCGATCTGATGCCGTAACCGGGACGGCATCACCTGCCGCACCGTGTGCAACGCCCGCGCGGCGGCCTCGCCCGTCGTGCTGCCCGGGGTGGTCGCCGCGATCTGGAGCGCGATGGCCAGGGCGACGGCCTGCTCGTCGTCGAAGAGCAGCGGCGGCAGGTCGGCGCCCGCGCCCAGCCGGTAGCCGCCGTCCGGGCCCTTCATCGCGGCGATCGGATAGCCCAGCTCCCGCAGCCGGTCGACGTCGCGGCGAACGGTGCGCAGGCTGATCCCGAGACGGTCGGCCAGCAGGGTGCCCGGCCAGTCACGGCGAGCCTGCAACAACGACAGCAGGGCCAGCAGGCGGGCGGAGGTCTTCGGCATGTCCGGAAGTCTGCCCGTAGTAGGTGACACTTCCTGGCACCTACTGCTGCGAATCTTCTGCTCGACCCCTTCGAGAAGTAGTGGAGACAGCAGCATGTTCGACGTCCTGGGCGACCTTGACTGGATCGGGATCCTGGTCGGATTCCTCGCGTTCACCCTGCTCGGCGGCGCCTGGTTCGCCGGGCTGTTCCCCGCCGCGTACAACCGTTCCCTCGGCCGCGACCCGAAGGCCAAGCCGGACCCGACCCCGCTGTTCTTCGCCGGCCCACCGCTGACCTGCCTGGTCATCACGATCACCACGGCGATCCTGATGGCCGCCCTGAAGATCGAGACGTACGGCGACGGGCTGCTGCTCGGCGGACTCGTCGGCGCCGGCTACCTGACCGCGAACACGGTGAACATCGCGATCAACCCGAACTTCCCGCGCCCGCTGCTCTACGCGGCGATCTCCGGCGGCTACAACATCCTCGGCAGCCTGATCGTCAGCGCGCTTCTGGTGGCCCTCTGAGCTGTCAGGACAGGCCCTCGACGAGCGCCGATCCGACGATCGTCACCGGAAGAGCCGAGCTGGCGATCACGAGGACCACGCCGAGGGCGGCGGCCAGCCAGGCCCGGCCGGTGCTGCGGGCCCGGCCGGCGCGGACGCACAACCAGATCGCGATCGGGTACGCGATCAGCGCCGGCACCCCGAACACGTAGATCTGGATCGGCATCGGGGAGTCCGCCATGACGGCCATCGTCGAGAAGAACACCGCGGACGGCACCCCACAGATCCCGACCACGCTGATGACGATGAACAGGAGGGCATGGGGGAGCCGGGACGGCGGCGCATGTCGATCCACGACGGCGACCCTAGCGATCGACCGCAATCACGCCATGACGCTGTCGAACTCCCAGTAGGCGCGCAGGGCGGCGAGCCGGCCGGCGCCGTCGCTGCGGTAGGTGAAGACGCCGTGCACCTGGACGGTGTGGCCGCCGGCCATGGTGATGTGGATCGTCCCGACGTCGGCCACCTCGTCGCCGCACAGGTAGGAGCGCTCGATCTCGAAACGCATCCGCTCCACCTGGCCGATCACGGTGTCGTAGAAACCCGCGATGGCCTCGGCGCCGCGATGCCCGGTCCCGTCCGGGCAGAGCGGCGACGGGCCGATCGGGTCCTCCACCACGGCGTCGTCGGCGAACAGGCCGAGCCACGTCTCGCGGTCCTTCACCCCGGCCGCGGCCTGGGATCGGCGGGCCAGGTCACGGGCGGTCAGAACGGCAGAGTCCATGCCAACGAGACTAGAACGTGTTCTAGTTGGGGGCAATCCTCGGTGAGGCGCCGCCTCAGCCCGTGAGGCGCCTTGGCGGGCCGGACGGGCCGCCCGCGTCGCGCTGTGGCCACGGTGCTTCGAGTAGGCCGTACCCAATGATTAAGGTTTCAAGGTGCCTCGCGTCTCCGAAGCCCACCTCGCCGCCCGCCGCCAGCAGATCCTCGACGCCGCGGCGCGGTGTTTCGTGCGCAACGGGTTCCATCAGACGTCCATGCAGGACGTCATCAAGGAGGCGGGCCTTTCGGTCGGCGCGTTCTACAGGTATTTCAAGAGCAAGAACGAGCTGATCACGGCCATCGCCGGGGAGAAGATCACCGCGGTCACCGGGGTCCTCGACGGGCTGCTCGTGCTCGACCCGATGCCGACCATCCCGGAGATCCTCGACCGGCTGCTCGAGTTGATCGACGCCGCCGCGGTCGAGGACGGCACGATCCGCATCGCCGTGCAGGTGTGGGGCGAGGCGGTGCACGATCCCGAGGTCGGCGCGCTGGTCGCCGAGATCTACGGCCGCGTCCGCGACCGGGCGGTGCGCACCGCCGAGCGTGCTCAGGAGACCGGCCAGATCCCGCCGGACGCCGACCCGCAGGGCATCGGCGCGGCCTTCTTCGGCCTGGTCCAGGGCTACATCCTGCAACGGATCCTGCTCGGCAACGTCGACCGCCAGCTGTATATGAACGGTGTCCGTGCACTAATCGGCTAGCACCGCCGCCACCAGCACCAGCACGCTCGCGCCGATCTCCACGAAACCGACCTGCTTCGGCGTCAGCGGCCGCCCGGGCAGCAGCCAGGCCCGCCCCAGCAGACCGGCGAAGACCACCGCGGCGAAGGCGTCGATCACCGTCGCCGCGGCGAGTGCCACCAGGTGATACCCGATCGAGGCCCAGCGGTACGGGACAGAGCCGCGCTCCCGGATCATCGTCTTGACGAACAGCACCGTGCCGGTGAAATAGAGCAGCACCACGGCGAACGGCCGCCAGTCAGGTGTGGACCCGGCGACCACCGCGACGACGGGCACCATGAGGCAGCTCTGCACCACCGACGCGAGATCGTTGACCAGGGCGCGTTCCTGCCGCCGCCACGCGAACCAGGCGTTGACCGCGAGCAGGACGGCGTAGGCGGGCGCGAACCACAGCAGCGCCGGCCGGGCCACCACCACCGGCACGGCCAGCACCACCGTGACCGGCGCGTAGAGGGTGATCTGCGGGCGGAACCGGCTCAGTCGCCGCGTCTTGATCGTCTGGAGCACGTAGTACGACAGCAGGTAGCCGGCGATCCACGCGCCCAGCAGCGGCAGGTCCGGCCAGGCGAACCCGGACACCAGCACCCCGGCCAGGTAGGGGAGCAGCAGCATCGCCCACGCGCCGTGCTGCGGCGGGACGTACTGGCGGCGGCGGGCCCGCGCCGTCGTGGTCACCTTCATGTACCCGAAGTTATGGTCCCAAGAGGGCGTTCGGCAGGGCCCTTCGGCCCCTGAACAGACCCGCGATGATCAGCTAGCCTTGCCGTCATGAGCGAGCGGGATGCCCAGCGACGGATGGCCGGTTACCGGTTCGCCGTGCCGATGGCGGGCTCGCATGTGCGGCGGGTGTTCGACGAGCGCTGTCCCAGCCAGCGCGACTGACGCCCCGCCGCCGATCATGCGGAGCCCGGCGTGTGCCACCGTGAGGCCAGCTCTCCGCCCCGCTCATCCCGAGGAAAGTTCCGTGCTGGAAGACATCCGCGCCTACTGCCGGCGTGACCCCGCCCTGTACGGGATCAAGGTGGCCGAAGTGCTGCTCTATCCCGGTCTCTGGGCGCTCTGGGGCCACCGGGCCGCCCACCTGCTGCACCGGGCCCACCTTCCGTTCCTGCCCCGATTCGTGTCCCAGCTGATGCGGTTCCTCACCGGCATCGAGATCCACCCGGGCGCGGTGATCGGCCGCCGGCTGTTCATCGACCACGGGGCCGGGGTGGTGATCGGCGAGACCGCCCGGATCGGCGACGACGTCACCATGTACCACCAGGTCACCCTCGGCGGGCGGGGCTGGCAGCGGGACGCCAAGGGCAGCCGCCGTCACCCGGAGGTGGGAGATCGGGTCACCCTAGGGGTGGGCGCCACCGTCCTCGGCCCGGTCAGCATCGGCGACGACGCCGAGATCGGCGCTCTCGCGCTGGTCGTCGCCGATATTCCGGCCGGGGCCCGGGTGCGCGCCCCGGCCGCCGAGACTGTTCCATCAACACCGACCGCCGGCACCAACGCAGGAGTGGGGAAATGATCTACAACGACGTCACCGAGCTGATCGGCCGGACTCCGATGGTGCGGCTGACCCGGTTCGAGCCCGGTCTGCCGGCCAGACTGATCGCCAAACTCGAATCGGCCAACCCCGGCGGCAGCGTCAAGGACCGGATCGCCCTCGCCATGATCGAGGCGGCTGAGGCCACCGAGGAACTGCGCCCCGGTTCGGCGATCGTCGAGGCGACCAGCGGCAACACCGGCATCGGCCTGGCTCTGGTGGCGGCCGCGCGAGGCTACCGCCTCACGCTGACCATGCCGGACAGCATGAGCGCCGAGCGGCGGGCGCTTCTTCTGGCGTACGGGGCGCAACTGGTCCTGACCCCCGCGGCCGAGGGCATGAAGGGCGCCGTGGCCAAGGCTCTGGAGATCGCCGAGGAGCAGCGCGCCTGGCTGCCCATGCAGTTCGACAACCCGGCGAACCCGGATGTGCACCGGCGCACCACCGCGCTGGAGATCTGGAACGACACCGACGGCCAGGTGGACCTGTTCGTCGGCGGGGTCGGCACCGGCGGCACGATCACCGGCGTCGGGCAGATCCTCAAGGAGAAGCAGCCCGACCTGCGTGTCTACGCGGTCGAGCCGGACGAGTCACCGGTGCTGTCCGGCGGGGTGTCGGGGATGCACGGCATCCAGGGCATCGGCGCCGGGTTCGTGCCCGAGGTGCTCGACCCGACCATCTACGACGAGGTCTTCCGGGTGACCGTGGAGCAGGCGCGGGAGGCGGGGCGGCAGCTGGCCCGTACCGAAGGGATTCTCGCCGGAGTGTCCAGCGGCGCCGCGCTGCATGCCGCACGGGAGCTGGCGTGGCGGGCCGAGAACGTCGGCAAGACCATCGTGGTGGTGCTGCCGGACACCGGCGAGCGTTACCTCAGCACCCCGCTGTTCTCCACGCCGTGATCGGGTGCGACCGGCCCGGCGCGTATCGCGCGCCGGGCCGGTCGTTGCGTCAGTAGTTGGTGGTGACGCCGGCCTTCTTGCAGGCGGCGTTGAGGTCCTTGCCGGCCTTCGCGGAGTCGGCGTTGTCGAGCGCGGCGGTCGGGTCCTTGGCCGCGGCGGCCTCGGTCGCCTGCGAGGAGATGACCTTCACGGCCTTCGCCACCTCGCTGGTGCCGCCCTCGGTCGCCTTGTCGAGCTGCTTCGCCATGTCGGCCAGGATCGTCTGCTGGTCGGCCGGCTTGAGGTCGCCGGTGGTCTTGTAGATGGTCTCCATGGCCTTCTTCATCGAGTCGCTCGCCTTGTTGGCGGCCTCGCAGATCTCCTTGTCGGAGAGCGCGGCGGCGGCCGGCGGGGTGGTCGCCTCGGTGGTGGCGGCGGGCGCCGCGGCGGTGGTGGCGGTCGGCTGGGCGGAGGTGGTGGGGGCCTCCTCCGAGCAGGCGGCGACGGAGAAGGCAAAAACGCCGGCAAGCGCGGCGCTGAGGATTCGCTTGGTGATCACCGCCAGAAGCTAGTTGATCAACTTTCGGAAGATCAACCCCGTAGGCAACACCTTGGTCACGACAGGCTGAACATCCTGGTCACGGCCCGGGGCATGGAGCACGATCGATCGTACGATCGATGCGGGGGTGCCGTGCGTAAGGCGTTGTCGTTACTCGTCACGGTGCTCGCCGGGCTCCTGCTCGCCGGGTGTCCGGGTGATTCCGCCGAACCGCTGGAGTACCGGGTCGGTGTCGCCCGGATCGGCGACGACTACCACCTGTTCGCGCCGGTCTGCCCCGGCGACAAGCTGTCCGGAGTGGAGGTCGGCGGCCCGTCGCTCGCCGAGGCCCGGTCCGGCGCCGCCCACGCCTGGTGGTCGGCGTCCCGCCCGGCGGATCCGGCGGCCTCGCCACTCGAATTCGTCGTGCTCGGTGACGACAGCCCGTTCCAGCGCGTGGCCGTGCCGGCCGGCAGCAATCCGATGCGTCCGGCGCTGCCCGCCGACTTCCGGGTGAGTGCCGGATACACCGATGGGTACGGCGCCGGGTACCAGAAGTCGATGTCCCTCCAGTTGGCCGCGGTGCCCGCGTACCCGGCCGGCACCGATCCGCGGCGGGTGCGGTTCCTGACCCGGCCGCTCGACGGCATGGGCGACCTGGCCGGGCCGGAGGAGATCCGCAGCCACTCCGACTGTGCGGCGGCCGCCGAGACGCCACTCCGGCAGACGGCCGACTCGATGCGGTCCGACGCGCCCGCCCGCGGCGACCGGGCGATGCTCGACCGGGAGGCGATCGCCGGGCTGACACCGCTTGCGATCGAGGCCGCCACCAGCGAGGACGTCGCCGCCCATCTCTGCGGCAACGGGCCCGGGTTCGGGGCGCTGGTCGCCGCTTTCGGCCAGGAACGGATCTGGCGGGAGGCGGATTTCGACGTCGACACCGGCGGTGAGGTGCGTCAGTTCACCGGGGCGTACGGGCGGATCACCGCGGGCGAGGCCATCGGGCAGGTCGACGGGCGGTTCGGCTGCGCCCACTACGACGACGGCGGCATCGGGTATTCCGGGTCGCATCGGGTCGGTCTTCCCACTCTCTCGGGTGCCGACCGGCAACTGCTCTACTGCGAGGAGTCCGAGCACAGTGCCGGGCGGTGCACTCTGCTGCTGGCCAGGGGCGACGTCCTCAGCCGGGTTGTCGTGCAGGCGGCCGACGTCGAACAGGCCGAGACGTCCGTGCGGGCGCTGGCCGATGACGCGGTTGCCGCACTGTCCCGCTGACAGCGATCCGGTCCGGGTTGAGCCCGCTGGGAACGCGTTGCGAGGTCACCGGTCTGTTGGTGGCATTCCGGTTCGGTTCGGGGTGTTTGGGGACGTGTTGCGAGGTCGCCGGTCTGGTGGCGGCAACCCGGTTCGGTTTGGGGTGTTTGGGGGTATGTCGGGCCGGCGGTGGCTCGGTGGTGGCATTCCGGGTCGGCCTTGGGCTGGCGGGAACGGGCCGCGACCGCGGCGACCACGCCGTGGATGACGCCGGCCGTCCCGATCAGGATCGTCGCCATCCGCGCGCCGTAGGCGGCCGTGCCGACACCCGCGACGATCACGAACGGCAGCGCCGCCCAGCCGACCGTCTGCGCCGCGCCCACCTCGACTGCCGCGGCCAGGATGATCCAGCAGGCCAGGCAGTACACCGGATGCCACCAGCCGGCCACCGCGACCAGCCCGAACGCGATCGCACCGGCCGAGATCACCAGGTGGGCGACGGCCCGGCTCACGGCAGGGTCGTGCCACTTCCGGCAACGCCGGTGCCGGGCCCCACCTGACCGTCCGTATCCCATCGCCGCCGATGCTTGCGGCACTCGATGGACGCCCTGTTGACAGCCGCTCGCCGACCCGGGCGCCGTTCGGCATCCGCTCCGCGATCAGGCCTGGTCCGGCGGCAGGCGCTCAGTCTGGCCCGGTTCCGGCCGATCTGGGTCCCGGAAGGTGCCGACGGGCGAGAGGCCGACAATGCGTGGATCCGACGACACCCCGGGTCCGCAGCGACGGGACCGGGCGCTGGCCGTACCCCTGATCATGGGTCTTGCCGCCCTGGCGGCCGTGCTCGCCTGGCTGACCTGGGGCTATCCGCGATATGTGCTCCTCGGCAACGCGGGCGGCACGGTGATCGCGCTGTGCGGCACCATCGCCTGCTACCGGGTCAGCCGCCTGGCGGTCGACCAGCCGGTGTCCGCGTTCTGGCGGTTGTGGGCCGGATCCGCGGCCGCCCTGCTGGTCAGCACCCTGGGCGCGGCTGTCGCGGCGCTCCGCGGCGACCCCGACATGCCGCCCTACGAGGCCGCGTCGAACGTGGTGAGCCTGGTCCTCGCGATGATCGCGTTCCGGCACGTGCCGATCACCTCCCGAACCCGGCTCGACTGGGCCCGGCTGCTGCTCGACGGGGCCGCGGTGATCGTCGCCGGCACCGTCTTCTTCGGCTATGTCGTGCTGCGAACCGTCCCCGGCAGCACCCCGCTCACCACCCGGGCCGCCGTCGGTGTGGTGGGCATCTGCTGCCTGCTCGGCCTGGTGATCTTCAGCCGGGCAGCGATGAGCCCGGCCGGGCGCGTCGACCCGCTCGCGCTCGGCATCCTGGCCTTCGAACCGGTGGTCGGTCTGGCCACCGTTCTCGCGTTCCTGGCCGGCAACGACCTCAGCGTGGTGGTGGTGTCCTACCTCGGATACCCGCTCGTGGGTCTCGGCATGACCCTGGCCGCGTTCCGGCAGAGCCGGGTCGTCAACGTGCCGCCGCGACATCTGCGCTGGTCCTTCGCCGACCCACTGCAATTCCTGTCGGTCGCGGTCACCGCGGTCCTGGTCATCATCGTGTCCGCCCGCGATCTCGACCTCCGCGGCCAGGCCGTGATCGTCGGCGCCGTCCTGATCGCCTCGATCATCGTGTTCCGGCAGTTGCTCAGTCTCCGCGAGAACAACCGGGCGCTCCGCGGCATCCGCCGTCAACAGCACGAACTCGAACGTCTCGCCCTCACCGACAACCTCACCGGCCTCGCCAACCGCACCGGTTTCCTCGTCGAACTCACCGAACGCCTGGAAGCCGGCCAGCCCTCCACCGCCATCTTCATCGACATCGACGACTTCAAGATGGTCAACGACACGCTCGGCCCGGCCGCCGCCGACCAGTTGCTGCGCCAGGTCGCCGAGCGCCTGCACGACAGCGCCGGCCCAGACGAGTGCCTGGCCCGGCTCGGCGGCGACGAGTTCGCCGTCCTGCTGCCCACCGGCCGGCCCGCCGCCGCCGAGGCCGCAGCCACCCGGCTGCAAGCCACCATCGGGCGGCCGGTGCACGCGGGTGAACAGCAGTTCCTCCTGCATGCCAGCGTCGGCATCGCGGTCGCCGAGAGCGGTGAGACCGCCGACGAGGTGCTGCGCAACGCGGACATCGCGCTCTACGCGGCCAAGGAGTCCGGCAAGGCTTCCTGGGTGCGGTTCGAACCGCGCATGCGCCACGACATGACCGCCCACGCCCGGCTCGCCGGTGAACTCCACGACGCCATCCTCGGCGGCCAGTTGCGGCTGCTCTACCAGCCCGTTTACGACCTGGTCACCGGTCGGATGCACGGCTGCGAGGCGCTGGTCCGATGGCAGCATCCGGACCGCGGATTCGTCTCGCCCGCCGACTTCATCCCGGTCGCCGAACGCTCCGGCCTCATCGTTCCCCTCGGCGCCTGGGTGCTCCGGGAGGCATGCGGGCAGCTCGCCGAATGGCGTGCGACCCTCGGCCCGGACGCGGTCGAGGCGGTCAACGTCAACGTGGCGGTCCGTCAGCTCCGGGAGAGCGGCTTCGTCGACGAGGTCGCCGCCGTCCTCAGCGACACCGGGCTCCAACCACGCAACCTGATCATCGAGGTGACCGAGTCGTCGGTTGCCGACGGGCCGCAGGTCACCGAGGCGCTGGAAGCCCTGCACGAGATGGGGGTACGGCTGGCCCTCGACGACTTCGGAACCGGGCAATCCTCCCTCAGTCTCCTCCGCGCTTTCCCGGTCGACGTGCTGAAGCTGGACAAATCGTTCGTCGACGGCATCGCCGACGGGGCTGACCGGGGACGTCTCGCGGTCGCCGCCGCGGTCGCTCAACTCGTGGAGTATTTGCAGCTCAAGGCGGTGGCTGAGGGCATCGAGAGCGAGGCGCAGCTGTCGCGCCTGCGGGACATGGGTTACCGGTACGGCCAGGGCTACTTCATGGCGAAGCCGCTGCCACCGGCGGAGTGCGGCGCCCGCATGACACAACCCATGGGGTACGCCCAACCGAACACCCCGATACCAGCGGCTATCTCCGGCCCTCATCCCGCACCACCTCCATCGTGAGTTCGTCGGCGAGCAGCAGGTCGCGCCGGAACAGCCGGGCCCGGTAGGCCGCCCGGCCCACCATGTGCGCCGCCACGGGTGCGGTGACCAGCTGGAACACGCCGACCAGAACCAGCGTCGTGATGTCGACGGCCGTGCCCAGCCGGATGGCCGTGCCGGCCAGGATCAACAGCAGCCCGAGGACCTGTGGCTTGGTCGCCGCATGCATCCGGGACAGCAGATCGGGAAAACGCAGCAGCCCGACACCCGCGGCCAGGCTCAGCAACGCCCCACCGAGCAGGCACGCCCCGGCAACCGCATCGAGCACAGCCGTGACAGTCATCCGCGAACCTCCGGTGCCGGCTCCTGATCCCCGGCCGAACGCGGGATGCCCGGCCGATCGGGAGCACCCGGCGCCGCGGGGGACCGGGCGACTTCCGCCCGTGCGACCGGATCGGCGAACCGGGCCACCGCGACCGACCCGGCCGCGCCGAGCAGCGACAGCCCGAGCAGGATCGGCAGGCCGGTGGCGTCGCGGCTGTAGGCGGCCTCGGTGGCGATCGCGCACACGGTGATGGCGAGCAGCACGTCGGTGCCCACGATCCGGTCGAGAGTCGACGGCCCCCGAATGATCCGCACCAGGGCCATCCCGGCCGCGGCGGCCAGGAACACGGCGGCGATGGCGGCGACGACTGTCATCACTCTCCTCCCTCGTTCGATCCGGCTTCCTTCGATCCGGCTTCGTTCGATCCGGCTTCGTTCGATCCGGCTCTGTTCGATCCGGCTTTGTTCGATCCGGCTTCGTTCGATCCGACAGCTTCGGAATCGGCGGTGAGCAGCCTGATCTCGGCGTCCGAGCCGACCGCCCGGACGATGCGTTCCTCGAGTTCGCGCACGTCCCGCCGGAATCGGGCGATGTCCTCCGGCCCGGACACGTCGAACACGTGGATGTAGAGGATTCCCGCGGCCCGGTCCAGGTCGACGATCAGGCTCCCCGGAACCAGGGACACCGCCTCCGCACACAGGGTCAGATGCAGATCCGACCGCACGGCCAGCCGGACCGCGAGGACCGCGCTGCGCGGCACCCGCCGCCCGGCGAGCGCCGTCCACGCGAGCTGGGAACTGGCCACCACCAGATCGATCAGGAACCGCATCGCGAACCGGGCCAGCCCGCCCGCCCGAAGCCGGCCGGCGAAGGTCACCGGTGGCAGCGGGAACACGGCCAGCACCAGCACCGACACCAGCAGCCCGCCGAGGAGCGTGAGCCAGGACAGCACGCCCCACAACAGCATCCACACCACGGTGAGGGCGGCGACCGCGAGGACCCGGTCCCGGGCGCGGCCCATCACGGCAGCACCGCCTCGACATACGGGGTCCGCTCGAGCAGATCCCCGGCGACCGTGTCGGTGAGCGCATACAACGGCCCGGCAGCCAGGGTGAGCAGCACCCCGGCAGCGACCAGCGCCGCGGTCGGCGTGACCATCAGGCGCGGCGACCGCAGCGGCGTCGCGTCCGGGGAGACCGGGGAACGCCAGAACGCCAGGTTCCACACCCGGGCCAGGGCGTACAGAGTGAGCAGGCTGGTCAGCGCGGACCCGCCGACGAGCAGCCAGGACAGCACGGCCCCGTCGTCCACACCGGCCTGGATGAGCCCGAGTTTGCCGAGGAACCCGGAGAACGGTGGTATCCCGGCCAGGTTGAGCGCGGGCAGGAAGAACAGGATCGCCAGCACCGGCGCGGTTCGTGCCAGCCCGCCCAGCCGGTCCAGCGCGGTGCTGCCGCCGCGCCGCTCGATCAGCCCCGCCACCAGGAACAACGTCGTCTGCACGATGATGTGGTGGAGGGTGTAGAAGACGGCCGCGGCGATCCCGGCCCGCGACGCCAGACCCACCCCGAACAGCAGATAGCCGATGTGGCTGACCAGCGTGAACGACAGCAGCCGTTTCAGATCGGACTGGGCGACCGCGCCGAGGATGCCGACGACCATGGTGGACAGCGCCGCCACCATCAGCAGGTCGGCGACCCGCCCGCCGGGGAAGAGCAACGTCTCGGTACGGATGATCGCGTACACCCCGACCTTGGTGAGCAGCCCCGCGAACACCGCCGTGACCGGTGCCGGAGCGGTCGGGTAGCTGTCCGGCAGCCACGCCGACAGCGGGAAGATCGCTGCCTTGATGCCGAAGGCGAGCAGCAGCATGCCCTGGAGCACCATGCGCACGCCGTCGGGCAGGGCGTCGAGCCGGCCGACGAGCTGCGCCATGTTGAGCGTGCCGGTGGCCGCGTAGATCAGCCCGATCCCGGCCAGGAAGATGACCGACGACAGCAGGCTCACCACGACGTATGTCGTCCCGGCCCGGATCCGGTTCTCCGTGCCGCCCAGCGTGATCAGCACATAGCTGGCGGCCAGCAGGATCTCGAACCCGACATACAGGTTGAACAGGTCGCCGGAGAGGAACGCGTTGGTGACGCCGGCGGTGAGGATCAGATAGGTCGGGTGGTAGACCGACAGCGGATGTTCCTCGTCGCCGTCGGCGCCGCCCTGCCCGATGGAGTAGAGCAGCACGCACAGCGTCACCGCGGCGGACACGACGAGCATCAGGGTGGCGAGCTGGTCGGCGACGAGCACGATGCCCAGCGGCACGGGCCAGCCGCCGACCGCCACGACCAGAGGCCCGTCGGCGGAGAGCACCAGCAGGACGGCCGACACCACCAGGGTGGCGGTCAGCACGCTTACGCTGATCGCCCGCTGCACCCGGGGCCGCCGGAACATCAGCAGCGTCGTCGCCGCCCCGAGCAGCGGCATGATCACGGGAAGGGGCACGAGCCAGGTCACGCACGCACCTCCACGGTCTCGGTCTCGTCGGCGTCGAGGTCTTCGGCGTCCGATCCCTCGTCGCGTTCGGCGAGCTCGCGAACCCGGCGGTCCTCGGCGTCGTCCTGCACCTCGTCGTGCCCGCTCAACCGCCAGCTGCGGTAGGCCAGGGCCAGCAGGAACGCGGTCATCCCGAGCGTGATCACGATGGCGGTGAGGATCATCGCCTGGGGCAGCGGATCGGTCATCTCCGCCGGGTCTGCGGTCCCGACGATCGGCGGCGAACCGGGCTGCGCGGCCGCGAGCACGAGCAGGTTGGCGCCGTTGCCGAGCAGCATGACGCCCAGCAGCACCCGGGTCAGGGTGCGTTCCAGCAGCAGGATCGTCCCGGCGGCGAACAGCACACCCACCGCGATCAGCAGCACGATGCTCGGTCTCATACCAGCTCCTCCTGAGGCCGTCTCTCGTGTTCGGTCCGTGGTCCGGTGTCCTCCCGGGTGGCCATCGCGTGCCGGTCCACCTCCGCGCCGAGGCTCCGCAGCACGTCCAGCACCAGCCCGACGACGATCAGATAGACACCGATGTCGAACACCGTCGACGTGACCAGGTGCAGGTCGCCGAGCAGTGGCAGGTGCAGGTCGAGGACCGCGCTCTGTAGCACCTGGCCACCGGCGACCAGCGCCGCGGCGCCGCTGCCGACCGCGACCAGCAGCCCGGCGCCGAGGACCGCCCCGGCGTCGACAGGTGCGGCGGCGGCCAGCTCGTAACGCCCGCCGGCCAGATACCGCACGATCAGCGCCAGGCCCGCGACGAGTCCTCCGGTGAATCCGCCGCCAGGCGTGTCGTGCCCGGTGAACAGCAGATACACCGACAGGAGCACGATGATGTGGAACAACAGCCGGGTGACCACTTCGAGCATCGTCGACCGCCGCCCGGCCTCCACGGTGTGCCCGGCCATCAGCCACACCGGCTCGTCTCGCGGTGGCTCGGACGGTGTCTCCACCGGCCCGCGCCGGTTCAGCCGCTGCGCGCGCCGGAAGATCAGGCTGGCCACTCCGGTCGCCACCGCGACCAGCACCGCGACCTCGCCCATCGTGTCCCACGCCCGGATGTCGACCAGGATCACGTTGACGATGTTGTGGCCGCCGCCGTAGGGCACGACCAGTTCCGGATAGGCCTCCGACACCGGCGCCGCCTGCCGTGCCGACACGGCGAGATAACCGGCGCCGGCCATCACCGTGCCCACCGCGACACCGATGCCGACCCGGATCCGGCGCCGCCACGACCCCGGCCGCTGCGAGAAGTGACTCGGCAACCGGCGCAGCACCAGCACCACCATGACCAGCGTGACCGTCTCCACCAGGAACTGGGTGAGCGCCAGGTCGGGCGCGCCGTGCAACAGGAAGACTCCCGCGTTGGCGTATCCGGTCACACCGACGAGGATCACCGCGGTCAGCCGTCGCCGGGCCGGCACCGCGAACACCGCGGCGACGACCGACACCGCCACCGGCACCAGATGCAGCGGCGTGTCCCACACCCGGAACGCGGTCTGCTCGGGCCAGCCGACCACCATCGCCGGCCCGGCGGTCGCGATCAGCACGATCAGGATCACGGCCAGGTAGAACGGCAGCGAACCACGTTGCGTCGCCCCGGTGACCTCGACGGCGAGCCGATCCATTCCGGTCATCACCCGCTCATAGACCCCGCCGCCGGCTCGTGGCCCGGCCCGTCCGGCCGGCATCAGCCGGAACAGCGCCAGCCCGCCGGCGACGACGAGAACGGACAGGGCGAGCGGCACACCGGGCCCGTGCCACAGCGCGAGGTGGGCGACACTCCCGGCTTCTTCAAACCCTCGGTGGTACGGCGAGAGCGCCCCCTCGACCACACCGGCCAGACACCCCGCCAGCAGCCCGGCGAAGGCGAGCACGGTGGGTGCGAGCAGCAACAACCCGGCGGGCGCGGACACGGTCGGCGCCGGTGCGTCACCCGCCGGCTCCTCATGTCGGATTGTCCTGGCATCCGCCCGGTCCGTAGGCCGGCTTGTCCCGCCATCCGCCCGCTCCTCCTGCCGGCTCGTCCTGTCGCCTGCCCGCTCCGTGGTCTCGGTCGTGCCGGGTCCGTGTTTCGTGGCGAAGGCGCCCCACAGGAACCGGGTCGTGTAGGCCACTGTCAGGACGGAGCCGGCCACCACGCCGCCCAGGGTCAGCAGACCGGCTGTCCCGCCGTCGAGCAGCGCGGCGAACACGGCCTCCTTCCCGACGAATCCGATCGCCGGAGGCAGGCCCGCCATCGACGCGACGGCCGTCACCGCGACGCCTGCCAGCACCGGCGCCCGACGGCCCAGGCCCTGAAGGCGGCGCAGGTCACGGGTGCCCGTCGTCTTGTCGATGACCCCGACGACCAGGAACAGCGACGACTTGAACAGGGCGTGCGCCAGCAGCATCACCACCCCGGCCAGCGCTGCGCCCGCCGTGCCGAAACCGAGGACCGCCGTCAGCAGACCCAGCTGGCTGACCGTGCCGTACGCCAGAAGAAGTTTGAGATCGTCTTGGAAGAGGGCCGCCCAGCCACCCACGAGCATCGTGACCAGGCCCAGACCCACGGCGATGAACTGCCAGACGGACGCCGCCGGCCCGCCTGCGGTGGCGATCATCGGCGCGAACCCGGCGACCAGGAACACCCCGGCCTTCACCATCGCCGCCGCGTGCAGATAGGCGCTGACCGGTGTCGGCGCGGCCATCGCCGCGGGCAGCCAGAAGCTGACCGGGAAGATCGCCGACTTGGACAGCGCGCCGCACAGGATCAGCACCACCGCGACCACCAGCAGCGGGCCGCTCGGCAGCGCGGACGCGATCTGCGACCAGCGGTAGCCACCGGCGTGCTGGCCCAGGATCACGATGCCGACCAGCATCGCCAAGCCACCCGCGGTCGTGACGATCAGGGCCTGGAGCGCGGCCCGCCGGTTGGGCCGGGCCGTCCCGGTGTGCCCGATCAACAGATACGAGAAGACGGTCGTCAGCTCCCAGAACACATACATGAGCAGCAGGTCGTCGCTGACCACCAGGCCCAGCATCGCCCCGGCGAATCCGGTGAACACCGCCGCGAACCGGCCGAGCCCCGGCGTGCCCGCCGTGAAATAGCGAGCGCAGTAGACCAGCACGAGAGCACCGACCCCGCCGACCAGCAGCACCAGCAGCCAGGACAGGGTGTCGACCCGGAACGCCAGGCTCAGCCCGAGGCCGGGCACCCATGGGTGGATCCACTCACCGGCACGATTCACCACCGCCCAGCCGAAGACGGCCAGAGGCGCCGTCGCCAGCAGGTAGAACGCGCGCGGCCCCAGGAAACGGACCAGCGCCGGTGCGAGCAGAGCGGCGACCAGGTGCGCGGCCAGCAGGATCAGCACGGCTCGGCCAGCAGGTCGTGCAGGCGGGCCAACGCCGGCGAGCTGCCGACGGCGAGCAGCACGTCGTCGGCCTGCAGTTTCAGCGCGGGGTCCGGGTGGGGGAGCACCCGGGCCCCGCGGATCACGGCGACGACGTCGGCGCCGTGTGGCGTGGCGAGTGGCCGGTCCGTATATGCCGAACCGGCCGGCACCCGGATCCGGACCGCCAGCGCCCCGCCGGTGGGGGCCATGTCGTAGGGCAACGCCGGCCCGCCGACATGATCGAGGACGACGGTGGTGTGCAGGACATCGGCCACCAGATGCGCCTCCGCGGCGCACAACAGCACCGCGCCGGCCACCCGATCCGGCTCGGCCGGGTCGTAGATCGCCAGGTCACGGCACCCGTCCGGGCGCACCACGATGGCCAGCCGATCCCCGTCCCGGGTGGTCAGCAGATGGGACACGCCGACTCCGGGCAGACCGATCCGTTCCAGCGTCATCGCGGCACCTCCTGCTCGTTCCTGCACGACCTCCATCCAAGCCAGCGAAGCCGCCGGCGACCATCCGGCCAGCTCTCCATTCGGGGTGCGGGCTGCCACCCATTTCGCGTTCGGTTACCCGAACACTGAATGGGTGGCCGCCCGTATGGACGGTCGGCACGCGGATTGGGCACGCTGGGCCGGTCATCCCGTTCGGCTTCTCGGCGCGGGGCGGGTGGATCGGACACGTGACTTGGCCGGGTGACCGGCGGATGGGTGCGAAGGTGGAGGAAACACCGGCGAGGAGGACACAGCGGTTGTCCCTGTTCTGGCGGATCTTCCTGCTCAACGCGGCGGTTGTTGCGGCGGCGTTCGCGCTGCTCATGGTCGGCCCGTTCACCGTCTCCACGCCGGTGTTGCTGACCGAGGCGATGATCCTCAGCGCAGTCCTGGTGGTGATGCTGGTCGCCAACGCGGGCCTGCTGCGGTTCGGGCTGGCGCCGCTGGAGCGGCTCGCCCGCACCATGAGCACGGTCGACCTGCTGCGCCCCGGCCATCGGCTCGCCGTCACCGGCCGCAGCGGCATCGCCGACCTGATCCGCAGCTTCAACACCATGCTCGACCGGCTGGAGGCGGAGCGCGCGGCCAGTGCGGCCCGTGCCCTGTCGGCGCAGGAGGCCGAGCGCCAGCGGCTCGCCCAGGAGTTGCACGACGAGGTGGGGCAGACCCTCACCGCGGTGCTGCTGGAGCTGAAACGGGTCGCCGACCACGCGCCCGAGCCGGTGTCCGGCGAGGTCCGGCAGGTGCAGGAGACGGTCCGTAACGGGCTCGACGAGATCCGCCGCATCGCCCGCCGGCTACGACCAGGTGTTCTCGAGGAGCTGGGCCTGGCCAGCGCGCTCAAATCGCTGGCCGGCGAGTTCTCGACACCGGGGGTCACCGTCCGCCGCACCATCGACGGCGATCTGCCGGGCCTGGGGAAGGAGACGGAGCTGGTGCTCTACCGGGTCGCGCAGGAGTCACTGACCAACACGGCCCGCCACTCCGGGGCGCGGCAGGTGTTGCTGAGCCTCTCCTACCTGCCGGGCTCGTCCTTCACCGGCCGCCCGTCCCCAGTGGCGCCCGGCCCGGCTGGACCGGGACCGGCACCGGGATCGTCGCTCGGGATGGTCGAGTTGCGTATCCGGGACGACGGCCGAGGCGTGGCCGGGGCGCCGGAGGGCGCCGGGCTGCGGGGCATGCGCGAGCGCGCGCTGCTGATCGGCGCTGATCTCACCGTCGGCCCAGCCCCGGGCCGGGGTACCGAAGTCGTGCTGCGAGTGCCGCTCGGCGGAGAGGAACACTATGACTGACCGCGGGCCCGCCCGCATCCTGCTCGCCGATGATCATGCTCTGGTGCGGCGCGGGGTGCGGCTGATCCTCGACAGCGAACCGGACCTGACCGTGGTGGCCGAGGCCTCCGACGGTGCCGAGGCGGTTGTTCAGGCCCGCGCGGAACGGCCTGACCTGGCGATCCTCGACATTGCCATGCCGCGGCTCACCGGCCTCCAGGCGGCCCGTGAGCTGTCCCGGCTCCTGCCCGACATGCGCATCCTGATCCTGACCATGTACGACAACGAGCAGTACTTCTTCGAGGCGCTCAAGGCCGGAGCGTCCGGCTACGTGCTCAAGTCGGTCGCTGACCGGGACCTGGTCGAGGCCTGCCGGGCCGCTGTCCGGGGCGAGCCGTTCCTGTATCCGGGGGCTGTCAACGCCCTGATCCGTAACTATCTGGAGCGGGTGGCTGACGGCGAGGACCCGGCCTCCGGCCGCACCATCACCGACCGGGAGGAGGAGGTGCTGAAACTGGTCGCCGAGGGCCACTCGTCCAAAGAGATCGCCGACCTGCTGGTGATCAGCGTCAAGACGGTCGAGCGCCACCGGTCCAACCTGCTACAGAAACTGGGCCTCCGCGACCGTCTCGAATTGACCCGGTATGCGATCCGTGCCGGCCTGATCGAGCCGTGACCCGCTCATGAACTCAGTTTGCGGATCGCGGCAGTCAATCGTTCGGCGTCCAGTTCCGTGTCGCTCACCAGGGCCTGAAGGATGAATCCGTCCAGCAGGGCGCAGATGTCCCGGGCGGTGGAGATCCCGACGGTGGCGATCAGGGTCTCCGGGATGTCGTTCAGCCACGCCTCGGCCAGCGGGCGCAGGGCTTCGCTGCGGGCCGCCGTCACGAACAGCTCGTACTCGATACGGACCTGGCGGCGGTCGGCCAGGTACTCCTGCACCAGTTGGGTCAGGGCTTCGGGCATGTCGGGGGCTTCGCGCAGGCGCTCGTCCCAGGCTTGCAGCTCGGTCTTCAGCGTGTCCAGCGCGTGCCGCAGGCCAGCCGCGATGAGGTCGTCGAGTGTGGGGTAGTAGTAGGTCGTCGCACCCAGGGGCAGGCCGGCGCGGGCCGCCACCGCGCGATGGGTGGTGCGGCCCACGCCGTTCTCGGCTACGACCTCCATGGCGGCTGCGGCCAGGGCTGCCTTGCGGGCCTCCGGGTCACGGGCGCGCTGGGGGCGGCGAGCGGTCAATGGGCGCCGCTGGTGTTGAGATTGAGCATCACGACTCCGCCGATGATGAGGGCAATGCCCGCCACCTTAACTGTCGTGAGTGGTTCGCCGAGGAAGACCGCGCCGATCGCGACGATCGCGGCGGTGCCGACTCCCGACCAGATCGCGTAGGCGACACCCACTTCGATGCTCTTGACGGCCTGTGCGAGGAGGACGAACGACGCTACGTATCCGGCGAGGACGGCGAGGGTGGGCCAGAGGCGGGTGAAGCCGTCGGTGCTTTTCATGAGGGCGGTGGCGACGAGTTCGGCGGCGATCGCGATGAACAGGAACAGGTAGTGCACGGTGGGCCTTCGATCTTAACTTGTACGGATGTACAAGTACGATCGTACAAGAAGGCGTCAGGTCACGGCCAGCGCGATGAAGCCCACTCCGATCGCGCCGCAGAGCAGGCCCAGGCCGATGACCAGCAGGGTCACCTGCCATGCCTGGTAGGCGCCGAGCAGCGCGCCCCGCAGCGTCTCGCCCATGAACGCGGTCTCGCGGAGCTTGCCCAGCTTTTCATCGTTCTTGGAGTTCTGGCACTCGGCGGCTATCTCCGCATACGTGCGCCCGCCGGTGGCCGCGGCCACGTGCTCGGCGATCAGGTCGGAGTAGGCGCGGGCCTCGGCGCCGGTGCGGACCGGCCGGCCGGCATACGCGCCGAGTGTCGCCGGCAGGCCCGACGGCGGGAACGAGATCCGTTGCTGTTCGAGTTCGTGGGTGACACCGCGGCGCCCGGCGAGTCCCTGGAAGATCATGATCGGGGCGGCGGCGAGCAGGGCCAGGCCGACCAGCCCGAGAATGGTCTGCGTCATGCCGCCGAGTCTCCTGCGGTGAACTCCCCATCAGGCAGGGCCGGACGTCCCCAGCCGCCGGGACGGCCGCACGCCTCGCCCACCGGACCTCAGCCGCCGGGACGGCCGCGCGCCTCGCCCACCGGACCTCGGCCGCCGGGGCGACTGCGCGGTGTTGTTTGCTCGGGTCTCAGCCGCCGGGGCGGCCGCACGGCGCGCCTATGGACAGTTCCACCAGGGCGTCCTCGCCGGTGGGCGCGGTGATCCGGATGGGGACGCAATCGGCCTCGGCGACCCAGATGCCGCCGGCGAAGACCGACCACGCCGCGCCGTCCGGGCAGGCGAACCCGTACCGCGGTGGCCGGTTCGACATCGGTGTCGCCCCACCTCAGCCGGGCCCGATCGGCCCATCCGGGCAGCAGGCTCAGATCGACGGCCGCGCCGGTCCGGACCAGCAGCCCCCACTTGGCGAACAGCCGCGTCGGGCCGTCACCCGGGTGCTGGGGGACCGGTTCCAGCACCCGATCACTCGCCGGAACCGCCACCACGCCGGCGACCTCCCGATACGAGTCGCCGGGATCGTCCTCCCGGTCGACCGCGTCCGCGCATCCGACGACCGGCCCGGCCGTCGAAACGCCTGTCGGCGGCACCGAAGGCGGCGGATCCAGGTTGCCGGGATCGTCACCGCAGCCGGCGGTTCCGGCCATCAAGATCAGGGCAATCATCGTTCGTACGATCGCCATGCCCTGATTTTGTCAGAGGGTCCGTCTAATGTGCCCGGCATGGACCCCGCGCACCGTGGCCGGATCGCCACCTCCCTGATCTTCCTGATGTTCGGGGCTGCTCTCGGGGTGTGGACGGCCCGGATCCCAGCGGTCAAGGCGACGCTCGGCCTGAGCGATGGGCGGCTCAGCATCGCGCTGCTGGCCTTCGCCGCCGGCTGCATCACCGGGATGGCCCTGATCGGCCGCCTGACCGACCGTTTCGGCAGCTCACGAGTGCTCGTCCCGGCCGCCCTGCTGGAGGGTGCGCTGCTGATCCCACCAGCGCTCGCCGGCGGGCTGGTGACGCTCGGCGTGGCGCTGTTCGTCTTCGGGGCCGTGCACGGCACGTTGAACATCGCGATGAACGCCAACGCCGCCGAGGTCGAGAGGGCACACGGCCGGCCGATCATGGCGTCGTTCCACGCGCTCTACAGCATCGGCGGGTTCCTCGGCGCGATCACCGGCAGCCTGTTCGCGCACGCCGGGCTCAGCGTCGCGACGACCCTGATCAGCGTGGGGCTTGTCGCGGTGGCGCTGGCCGCTCTGGCGTCACGGTGGGTGCTGCCGTCGTCCCCAGCCGCCGTGCACCTGACCGATTCCGACGATCGGGGCGCGGCCGGCCGCCGGTCGTTGCTGGTCCTCTTCGGGGTCGTCGTCCTCTGCACCCTGGTCGGCGAGGGCGCCGCCGCCGACTGGAGCGCGGTCTACCTCCGTGACGACCTGGGCACGTCGGAGGGCTTCGCGGCATATGGCTACGCGGCCTTCGCGATCATGATGACGGCCGGGCGTCTCGTGGGTGACCGGGTCGCCGGCCGGTTCGGTTCGGTGACCCTGATCCGGGCCAGCGGCCTGATCGCCGCGGCGGGGCTCGGTTTGGGTCTGCTGATCGGTCATCCGCTGGCCGGAGTGGCCGGGTTCGGCCTGCTGGGCCTCGGGGTGTCGTGCGTCGCGCCGCAGTTCTTCTCCGCCGCGGCGGGCGTGGACCCGAGCCGTGCCGGGCAGGCCCTGTCGACGGTCGTGAGCATCGGCTACGTCGGTTTCCTGCTCGGCCCGATTGCGATCGGCGCGGCCGCCACAGCCGTCGGGCTGCCCACGGCGCTGTGGATCCCGGTGGCGCTGGCGTTTTTCGTCACGCTGAGCGCCGGCAGTATCCGGGTAGCGCGACGGCCCGACGCCCTGAGTGGCGAGCGACCAGCCGGCGCCGCCTGACCGCGTAGGCCCGAGGCTCTCGGCGGCGAGCGGCCGGCCAGAGGTCGGCCCGAGGCTCTCAACCGGGGAGCGGCCAGCCGGCGCCGCCTGGCCGTGGTCGGCCCGAGGCTCTCAGCGGCGAGGGACCAGCCGATGCTGCCTGACCGATGCCGGCCGGCTGCGGGTGGCTGATCGGGGTGGGTCAGGCGGGTGTCAGGAAGCTGCGGGTGATCGAGGCGATGTCGGGGGTACCGGCCAGGGCCATCGTCAGGTCCAGCTCGGCGATCACGTTGCGGATCACGTCCTCGACGCCGGTCTGGCCGGCGATGGCCAGACCGTACATGTACGGGCGGCCCAGGAGCACGGCGTTCGCGCCCAGCGCGAGCGCGGTGAAGACATCGGCGCCGGTGCGGATGCCGCTGTCCAGCAGCACTGCCGGTTCCGGGCCGAGTTCGGAACGGATGGCCACGAGAGCGTCGAGGGAGGCGGTGGCGTTGTCTATCTGGCGGCCACCGTGGTTCGACACCACGATCGCGTCGGCGCCGAGGTCGAACGCGCGGCGGGCGTCGTCCGGGTGCAGGATGCCTTTGAGGACGATCGGCAGCCGGGTCCGGTCCCGGAGCGTGGCGAGATGATCCCAGCTCAGACCAGGGTTCGAGTAGATGTCGAGGAACGTCTCCACCGACGCCTTCGGCAACGGCGAGCGCAGGTTCGCCCAGAACCGGCCCGGATGGTTGCGGGTCATCGCCAGCAGCGTGCGGATCGCCCCGAGCGTGACCTCAGGTTTCGGCGAGGGCTGTCCGGCCCGTTCGGTGGCGATCTCGCGGAACCGGGGATCCGAGGTGTACTGCGCGATGCCCTGGCCCCGGCTGAACGGCAACGAACCCAGGTTGAGGTCCTGCGGCCGCCACCCGAGGACCGTCGTGTCCAGGGTGACGACCAGCGCGCCCGCCCCGATCGCTTCGGCCCGGGCGATCAGGCTGTCGACCAGCTGCTCGTCCTTGCTCCAGTAGAGCTGGAACCATCGCGCCGCGTCGCCCATCGCCGCCGCGCAGTCCTCCATCGGATTGCAGCCCTGATTGGAGAAGACATAGGCGGTGCCGGTCGCCGCGGCGGCGCGGGCGATCTTCAGGTCGCTGTCGTCGGCCATCAGCGCGCCCGCCCCGACCGGCGCGAGCAGCACCGGAGTCGAGTGGCGGGCGCCCAGCAGGTTCACCGAGAGATCCCGGTCCACGGCGCCCGAGGCCATCCGGGGCACGATCGCCCAGCGGTCGAAGGCTTCCCGGTTGCGGCGCATGGTCCGCCCCTCACCGGCGCCCCCTGCCACGTAGGCCCAGGCCCGTGAGCTGCTGGCCCGGCGCGCACGGCGTTCCAGCTCGGCGAAATCGGCCGGGACGACGGGCCGTCGGCCCAGAACACCCTGGCGGTAGATCGTGCTCAGGCGGGCAAGCCCGGCTCCGGACATCGGCTCCTCCTGTGTGCGGCATCGCCGGCCGACCGGCCGGCTGCCGTGTCGCCCGGCTGCCACGCTAAACCAAGTCAGGTGACTTGAGAAGGTGACTTACCTGCAAAGTTAGGATTCGGAGGTGACAAGCGGCGGGGTTCGAGCAGCACGGCGTGAGCAGGCGGTCGAATCACTGCTCGACGCGACTCTGGAAAGCCTTGCCACCAGCGGGTTCGTGGCGACCACGACACGGGCGGTGGCCCAGCGCGCCGGGGTCAGCCAGGGCTTGCAGCAGCACTACTTCCCGACCAAGGCCGCACTCATCGACGCGGCCATCAACCGGCTCGCCGGGCGGCTGCTCGACGAGGCGTCCCGCCCTGTCGAAGGAGCCACTGAACGCCGCCGGGCCGAACTGCTGTTGCACCGGGTCTGGGAGAGTTTCAGTTCGCCGGTGCTCGCGGTCGTCGCGGAACTGCTCGTGCTCGGCCGCACCCACCCGGACACGGCGGAGAAGACCGCCGTCACGCTGGTCGCCGTCACCGACCGGGTCGTCGCGGTGGCCGAGCAGGCGCTTCCGGGCTATGCGAAGCGGCCGGGATTCCGGGAGGCGCTGCTGGTCGCCCTCAGCGCGATCCGCGACACCACCACCGTCGCCCGGATCCCCGGAACCGCCCGGGCACTCCCGACCATCGAGACGATCACGGCCACCTTCCTGCGAGCAATCGGCGCCCTACCGCGCGGACCGGGCCGCTGACGGCGACCCTGGAGACGCCGGGCAATCGGCGCCCGCCACCCGGACCGGGCCTTGGTGCCCCGCCGCCTGGGCCGGGCGGGGCCGGGCAGGGCCGGGCAGGGCCGGGCAGGGCCGGGCAGGGCCGTGGCCCCGGAGATGCTCAGCGAGGCCAGGTGCTCTCGATACGGTTCAGCGTGTCGGTCGTGCTCGCGCCGTTGATCCAGTCGGTCATGCCGGTCCAGAACGTTCCGGTTCCCACCTTGGCCGGCATCATGTCGGAGCCGTCGAACCGCGCAGTGATCGAACGGTCGGTCAGGAGTTCGGCGGAGAGCTTCTCGATGGCAGTCCCAGCGTTCGCCAGGTCGAAGCCGCTGTTGGCGCTGACCGCGCCGCCGACGTGGCCGCGGCTGTTGGCCCAGTCGGCGGTGGACAGGTACGCGGCGACGGCCTGCACCTCCGGGCGGTCGTTGAACGCTCCGACGAACTCGCCGGCGACCAGGAGCTGGCGGCCTTTGGCGGGATCGATCGGGGGCACCTGGAAGGCGAAGACGTCACCGTCCGGCGCGACCTTGGCGTTCTTCGGCCACATGTCGGCGTAGGACGACCCATGGCGGAGCATCGCGCACTTGCCTTCCATGATCGGCAAGCCGGCCTCCTTGAACGAGGTGGCGACGACAGCCGCGGGGTCGCCGTAGACGTACTCGGGGTTGCGTACTATCTGCCCGACCTTGTCCAGCGCCGTGACCACCCGTGGATCGTTGAACGGGATCTGGTGCCCGACCCATTGGTCGTAGACGTCAGCGCCGAATTCGCGCAGCATCACGTCTTCGACCCAGTCGGTGACCGGCCAGCCGGTGGCCGAGCCCGACTCGATTCCGAGGCACCACGGTTTGACGCCTTCGGCGGCGAATGCGTCGCTGACCGTGATCATCTCGGCCCAGGTGGTCGGCACCTGCAAGCCGCGGACGCCGAACATCTTCGGCGAGTACCAGACGTACGATTTCACGCTCGCGGTGAACGGCGCCGCATACAGCACACCATCGACGGTGCCGTACCTGCTCCAGTCGGGGGAGAACCACTTCGTGACATTCGCCTGCACGGTGGCCGGAGCGGGCCGCATCTTTCCGGAGCGGACCAGGTCGGCGAGGAGCCCGGGCTGTGGGAACAGCGCCAGGTCCGGGGCGGCGCCGTTCTGGACCCGCCGCCGGAGCTCGCTTTCGAAGTACGCGGACCCGGTGTACTGGATGTCGATCCCGGTACAGTCCTCGAACTGCGTCCACGACTGCTGGGTCTGCTCGGACTGCAGGCCCCGGATCGTCGAGAAGACGGACACCGTGCTGCCGACGTTGCCGGCGTACTCGGCGTACTTCTCACATCCCGGATCGGCAGCCTGCTGGGTGCCGGAGCATCCGGCGCCGAGGGTCAGGGCGGTCAAGGCGGCGGCCGCGGCGGCCAGGATCCTCATGAGGGCACCGGTAGCTGCTCGAACCGTACGACGTTGTTCTTGCCCTGTCCTTTCGCCGCGTACATCGCCATGTCGGCGTCCCTGAAGAAGGCGTCGATGTCGGTGTGGCCGTTCCACAACACGATGCCGATGCTGCCACGCGGGCTCAGTTCCAGGCCGGGAAGTGCGATCGGTTCGCCGAGATTCGCCAGCAATCGTTCCGCTACCGCGTACGCCTCAGCGGGCCTGTCGAATCCCTCGAGCAGTACGGCGAACTCGTCACCTCCCAGGCGGGCCGCCACATCGTCCGGGCCTTGCAGGCCGTCGCGCAGCCGGTCGCCCACGGACACCAGCAGCGAGTCGCCGACGCCGTGCCCGTGCACGTCGTTGACCTGCTTGAAGCCGTCCAGGTCGACCAGCAGGAGGGCCAGTTGATTGTCCGGGCCGGTCCGGGTGAAGGCTTCGGTCAACCGGTCGCGTAGTAACGCCCGGTTCGCCAGTCCGGTGAGATTGTCGTGATAGGCCTGGTGTTTGAGGCTGGCGAACGCGTCACGCAGAGCCACCAGGGTGGTGTTCAAGGCGAGGGCCATCTGCCCGACCTCGTCGTTGCTCTGGACGTTGAGCCGTCGGCTGAAATCGCCGCGGCCGACTGCGCTGAGCACGCCGACGGCCTCCCGTAGCGGCTTGGACAGCGTCCGGGCGGCCAGGACCGACAGGAGGATCGCGACGATTCCACCACCGACCAGCGACATCAGCATCAGCCGCTCGGTGTCGCGGCTGCGGGTCAGCGCATCGCGGCTTCCGTCGGCCACGGACTCGACGATCTGGGTGAGCACCGCATCGGCCCGGGTTTTCACCGAACGGGCGACCGCCTCCGACTGCACCAGCAGAAGAGTGGTCGCTTTCTGCCTGTCGCCCTTGCGGTTCGCCTCGAGTGCGGTGTCGCGGGCGTTCCGCCACAGCGTCAGCAGGGACCCGAACGCCTCGAGGGAGCGGGCCTCCGAGCGTGCCAGGTTCAGCTGGTGCAGCCGGATGAGATCGGTGTCGAGCCGTTGATCGGTCTCCTTGATCATTTCTTCGTACTGGTTCCGGTAGAACCCGGGCTCAGACAGGATGTGCGAGACGACGGCCTCGAGCTGTGAGCCGACCGCGGAACGTGCATCGGTCATGTGCGACAGCGCGAGCACGTTCGTGCGGTACTGGTAATCCTGTTGAGCGGCCAGATCCTTGATCCGGATCAGACCGATGACACCGACCGCGGCGAAGATCGACGCAACCACCAAGGACACACTCATGATCTTGATGCTGATCCGGCTGGCGACCTTGGGGCGCCGGATTCGCCGAATCGCATCAAAGGGCTGGAGTATGTCGTTCATGCGTCGCCTGGTACCTGCAGGTGGCTGCTCGGGCACGCAACTCCTCCATGAACGGATCACCGGTCGCGGACTCTCTTCCCATCGGGAGCAGTGGCGGCCGGATGAGAGAAACTCAGCTTTCTTCGTGTCCTCTTGACTACGCTGTGTGATATTCGGCGTCCCATCGCTGGTTCGGCCATTGGCATGGAGGGTGGTGCACCGTGCGCCGTCGCAGCTTTCCGATCATCGTGGCGGGGGTTCTCTGCGCCGCTCTCACGGCCTGCTCATCCGACGGCGACGGCGGCGACGCCGGCGAGCCTGCCGAGGATGCGGCCAAGGTCGAGGTCTTCTCCTGGTGGGAAGGTCCAGGGGAGGCCGAGGGCTACGCGGCGCTCATCAATCGTTTCAAGAAAGACAATCCGGACATCGAGTTCGTCAATGCCGCCGTTGCCGGCGGTGCCGGAAGCAATGCCCGTACGGTGCTCGCCAGTCGTCTGGCGGCCAACGACCCGCCGGACGCCTTCCAGGTGCACCTCGGGCTGGAGCAGGAGGACGACGTCAAAGCCGGCAAGGTCGAGGACCTGACCGCACTGTTCGATCAGAACGGCTGGCGTGACAAGTTCTCCAAGCCGGTTCTGGACGCCGTGACCTTCGGCGGGAAGATCTATTCGGTCCCGGTCGGCATCCATCGCTCCAACGTCCTCTGGTTCAACGCCAAGACGGTGCAGGCAGCCGGCATCACCAAGCCACCGGCGACGTGGTCGGAGTTCCTGAAGGTCGCCGCGACGTTGAAGTCGAAGAACGTCGTCCCGCTGTCGATCGGGCCCGGCTGGACCCAGAAGCACCTGCTGGAGAACGTTCTCCTGGGTGAGCTGGGCGCGGAGAAGTACTCGGGCCTGTGGAAGGGGAAGACCAGCTGGCTCGGGCCGGACGTCCATGCCGCGGTCACGATGTTCACCGACGTGCTGGCGATGTCGGACATCAAGACGTTCGGCGGGGACTGGCAGTCGGCGCTCGACAAGGTGATCGACGGCCAGGCCGCATACAACGTCATGGGCGACTGGGCGGACGCCTACCTGAGCCGGACGAGGGGCCTGACCTTCAAGACCGAATACGACGCGACGACCTCGCCCGGAACCGACGGCGTCTTCAACTTCCTCGGCGACGGCTTCACCGTGCCCAAGGGCGCCCCCCACCGGGCCGCCGCCGACGCGTGGTTGAAGGTCTGCGCCTCCAAGGACGGGCAGGAGGAGTTCAGCGTCGAGAAACACTCACTGCCCGCCCGCATCGACGCCGAAGAGACCAAGTTCAGCGGCTATCCGGCCATCGCGCTCGAGGCATGGCGCAACCCGGACACGGTGGTGGTCGGTT
Source organism: Actinoplanes sp. NPDC026670 (assembly GCF_040638175.1). Taxonomy (NCBI): domain Bacteria; kingdom Bacillati; phylum Actinomycetota; class Actinomycetes; order Micromonosporales; family Micromonosporaceae; genus Actinoplanes; species Actinoplanes sp. NPDC026670. Next base: position 67,904 of record NZ_JBEZXU010000026.1, on the reverse strand, counting down.
CGGCGACCCACGGCACGACTGTCGGCAGTGCGCGCGGTGCCGAGTTCGACACCGCGCTGGCGAAACTCGTCGAGAGCGGAGACGTGGACGCGTTCCAGAAGGCGCTCGCGAGCACATACGCCGGGTACCTGGCCAGCGACTGATCAGGGCTGAAGCGACGTCTTCGTGCCCAGGTAGGTGAGCGGGCCGGGATCCGGGACCGGGAGGACGGTGAAACCGAGCCGGTCGTAGAAGCCTCTGGCCTTCACGTTCGCGGTGAGCATGCCCAGGTGGACGCCGGGCGCGTCGACCGTGCTCAGGAAACGGTCGATCAGGCGACGGCCGAAACCGCGGCCCTGGTAGGCGGGCAGCAGGTCGATGTGCAGGTGGGCGGGATAGCCGTCCAGACCGTCGACCAGCATGCGCTCGGGGTTGAAGTGCAGCGCGACCATGTCCTGCTCAGCGGTGCGCGGCGGCTCCGGCGGCACCGGGTAGCGGTCACCGACCAGCGGGATCCACTCGGCGCGGTATCGGCGTACGAAATCGGGGGTGTCGGCCGTGCCCACGACGTAGCCGACGGCCTCGCCGCCGTCGTCGACCACGAATGCCAGATGCGGGTCCAGATGGGCGTAAGGCCCGGCGAACAGGTCGCCCATCAGGTCGTCGCTGGAATAGTGCCCGCGCGCGTCGTCGCCGGCGTCCGCGGTGCGGACGCAGATGTCGTAGATGGCGGCGCGGTCGGCGGGCCGGTACAGGCGAATGTCGGGCACGCCCGCACGGTATGCGGTGGAAGCGCTTCCACCGCAACCCCGGATCTTGAAAACCCTTATTCGGTACGGCCAGGCCGCCACCAACCGCAACCATTCGTCCCGTAGCTCCCTCGGCGACGGGGCTGCCCGGTCACCGCCGACCCGGCGCCGCCGGGCTCATGCGGTGAGGACGTCGAGGTAGTGCTGGTTGTACATGACGCCCAGGATGTTGCCGAACGGGTCGGTCACCGAGGCCGTGATGAACCCGGGGCCGCGTTCGGTGGGCTTGTCGTGTTCGGCCGCGCCGAGGTCCAGCAGCCGCCGGTAGCTGGCCTCGACGTCGTCGACCGCCCAGTAGACGATCGCGCCGGACGGGCGCCCAGCCGGCCGGTGCGCGGCGAACCTCGCGTTGAGCAGCCCAAACTCGTGCTGGTAGTCGCCGATGCGCCATTCGAGGTAGGCGGCTTCCGGGCCGGCGTCCCGCACGAAGTAGGGCTCGGAGCCGAAGACCTCGGTGTACCAGGCCCGGGCCGAGGCCATGTCGTCGGCGAAGAACGTGATGGTGGTGAGTCCGCGGAGCATGTCGGTGTCCTCTCGGGTCGCTGTCGAGCACCATGTTTCCGGGATAAGTGCTCACCTTCTGAGCACTTTCTCTGCGAACCTTTCGGCATGCGCGCGGACCGGCTCGTCGCCACTCTTCTGTTCATGCAGACCCGTGGGCGGGTGACCGCTGCCGAGGTCGCCGCCGAACTCGAGGTGTCGGTGGCCACCGCCCGCCGTGACCTGGAAGCCCTGTCCGCAGCGGGAGTTCCGGTGTATCCGCAGCCCGGGCGGCACGGCGGCTGGTCGCTGGTCGGCGGTGCCCGTACCGACCTCAGTGGCCTTTCGGCCGCCGAAGCGCGGGCGTTGTTCCTGATCGCCGGACCGACTGCGGTGTCCGGCGAGGCGAAGGCGGCGCTGCGCAAACTGCTCGGGGCGCTGCCCGCGCCGTTCCGTATCGAGGCCGCGGCCGCCGCCGGTGCGACCAGGATCGACCCGGCCGCCTGGGGCGAGCGCCCGAAGCAGCAACCCCGGGCGGTGGCGCTGCTCAAGGATGCGGTGGTGCGCCGCCAGCGGATCCGTTTCGCCTACCGGGGTCCGGACCGCAAGGGCAGCGAAAGGATCGCCGATCCGTGGGGTGTGGTCGAGAAGAGTGGGACGTACTACCTGGTCGCGGGGACGGTGAAGGGGCGGCGGACCTTCCGGGTCGACCGGATGTCCGCGGTCACGGCGACCGGGGAGACGTTCGACCGGCCGGCCGGCTTCGACCTGGACGAGGCCTGGGGACAGACCGTCGGCGAGGTCGAGGGGATGCGGGCCCGCACCTGGGCGACGCTGCTGATCGCGGAACGGTTCGTGTGGGTGCTCCGGGATCACTTCGGGCGGCACTGCGAGGTGGTGGAGACGCTTCCCGACGGGCGGGCCCGGGTCCGGGTGGGCGCTCCGGAGCCCCGCGACATCGCCCGCACGCTCGCCGGCTGGGGCGCGGCCGTCGAGGTGCTGGACCCGCCCGAGGTACGCGCCGAACTGTCCCGCATCGGAGCCGAACTGTTCCACCTGTACCAGCCGTAACGACCGCCAGCCGTCGCTGACGGCTGTTTCGGTGGCCGGGAAAGCGCGCTGAGCGACGGCTGAGGCCCTCAGCCGTCGCTGACGGCTGTTTCGGTGGCCGGGCAGCCATGCTGGGCGACGGCTGAGGTCGCCGGCCGTCGCTGACGGCGGTTTGGGGGTCGGGAAAGCGCGGTGAGCGACGGCTGGCGGTCTGGGCGGGCCGGTCAGGTGGTGGCTCGCAGGACCGGGTGGCTCGGGAACCTCTGGGATTCGGGGGCGGCGCCCAGGGCGGCGGCCGCGGCCGCCGCGGCGATCAGCTCTACCGGGTGGGTGGCCGTGGAGAGGGCGGGGTGGGTCCAGGCGGCGACCGGGATGTCGTCGAAACCGGTGACGGCGATGTCGTGCGGGACGCGGATTCCGGCTCCGGTGAGGGTCTGGAGAACGCCGAGGGCGGTGGCGTCGCTGACCGTCGCGATGGCGTCGGTGTCCGGCCAGCGGCGCAGGACGGTCCGGGTGGCGGTACGGCCCCGGGCGGCCGTGAAATCGCCGGGGACGACCCGGATCGGCAGGCCGGCGTCGTCCATCAGGGTGCGGTAGGCGTGCAGCGGCGCGCGGGCGGCGGCGAGCCACGGCGGGCCGCCGATCAGGGCGATCCTCCTGCGGCCGGTGGCGTGCAGGTGGTGGAGCAGAGCGCCGATGCCGGCGGTGCTGTCCACGTCCAGACCGTCGGCGCCGATCGCGGCGAACCGGCCGTGCAACCGGGCCGGCACGGCGTCGAGTGAGTCGTGGCCGGCCATCACCACGGCGGCGACGCTGCGGTCGGCGGCGATCCGGTCCAGTTCGGCGGCCGCCTTCAGGGGCAGGTGGCGCAGGGCGACGCCGAGACCGGCCGGTTCGGTGGCGGCGGCCATCGCGGCGGTCGCCCTGGTGACGAACGGGTCGGACAGGATGCCGGGGCTGCGGTCGCGGACCGCGAACAGCAGGCGGGTTCCGGCGCCGCGGGCCAGTCGCCTGGCCACCGGATGCGGCACGTAGCCGAGGGTGTCGGCGGCCCGGCGGACGGCCTCCCGGCTGGCGGTGGAGGACGGCCCTCGCCCGGAGAGCACACGGGACGCGGTCGCGACGGACACCCCGGCGAGCCGGGCCACCTCGGCGAGTGCCGGACTGCTGCTCATCCCGCAAATATGCAGGACCCGGTGGGCGGCGGCCAGAGGGCGGGACTTTGGTCCCGGGTAGCGGGGGACTGCGGGCTCAGGCGGGTCGGCAGCGGATCGGCCAGCCTTGAAGTGTGCCGGGCAGCCGCTCGGCCGACGGTCGAGCCGGCTAAGGAAACCACCGTGTCACTGGACCCCGGAACCGCCCCTCTGCTGGCCGCACGCCGCTTCCTCACCCGTGCGACCGTCGGCGACCATGGACGTACGCTGCACCGGCTCGACGACAGCCAATGGGAGGCGTTCTACCGGGACCGCTGGCGCTACGACAAGGTCGTCCGGTCCACCCACGGCGTCAACTGCACCGGCTCCTGCTCGTGGAACGTGTTCGTCAAGGACGGGCTGATCACCTGGGAACACCAGGCCACCGACTATCCGACGACCGGGCCCGACTCACCCGACTACGAGCCCCGGGGCTGCCCGCGTGGAGCGAGCTTCTCCTGGTACGAGTATTCGCCCTCGCGTGTGCGTCACCCGTACCTGCGTGGTGTTCTTGCCGAGATGTTCCGTGAGGCGCGGCAGCGTCTCGGCGACCCGGTGGCCGCGTGGGCGGAGATCGTCGAGACGCCGCTGAAAGCGCAGGCCTACAAGGCGCAGCGCGGACGGGGCGGGTTCGTGCGGGCGTCCTGGGACGAGGCGATCGAGCTGATGGCGGCCGCGCACGTCTACACGGTGAAGACGTACGGCCCGGATCGGGTTGTCGGTTTCTCGCCGATCCCGGCGATGTCGATGGCGTCGTTCGCGGCGGGCACCCGCTATCACGCGCTGCTCGGCGGCACCCTGCTGAGCTTCTACGACTGGTATGCGGACCTGCCGATCGCGTCCCCGCAGATCTGGGGCGACCAGACCGACGTGCCCGAGGCGGGCGACTGGTGGAACTCGACCTACCTGATGATGTGGGGTTCGAACATCCCGGTCACGCGTACGCCTGACGCGCACTTCCTGGCCGAGGCGCGGTACCGGGGCACCAAGGTCGTCGCGGTGAGCCCGGACTACGCGGACAACGTGAAGTTCGCCGACGACTGGCTGGCCCCGCATCCGGGGACGGACGGCGCGCTCGCGATGGCGATGGGCCACGTGATCCTGACCGAGTTCTTCCGCGATCGCGAGGTCCCGTACTTCCTTGATTATGTCCGTAAATATACCGACCTGCCGTTCCTGGTGACGATCGTGGACGGCAAAGCCGACCGTTTCCTCACCGCCGCGGATCTCGGCGAAGCGGACGGCGAGCACAAGACGGTCCTGATCGATCAGGCCGGCAATGTGAGAGTTCCGAACGGTTCGCTGGGTCACCGGTACGGCGAGCCCGGCAAGTGGAACCTCGACCTGGGTGACATCGTCCCGGCGCTCGGAATCGAAGGAGGCGAGGGCGTCGAGATCGAGCTGGCCCGCTTCGACATCGGCGACACCGAGGGCGGCGCCGTGATCCGCCGCGGAGTCCCCGTCCGCCGGGTCGGCGAACACCTGGTCACCACGGTCTTCGACCTGATCATGGCGACGTACGGGGTGAAGCGCGGCGACCTCCCCGGCGAGTGGCCGGCCGGCTACGACGACGCCGACTCGCCGAACACCCCGGCCTGGCAGGAGCGCATCACCGGCGTCGACGCGAAACTGGCGGCCCGGATCGGCCGTGAGTTCGCCCGCAACGCCGAGCGCAGCAACGGCCGCTCGATGATCGTGCTCGGCGCCGGCGCGAACCAGTGGTTCCACTCCGACATGACCTATCGCGCGTTCATCTCCCTGGTCACGCTGACCGGCTGCCAGGGCGTCAACGGCGGCGGCTGGGCGCACTACGTCGGCCAGGAGAAGGCCCGCCCGATCACCGGCCAGCAGCACATGAGCTTCGCCTTCGACTGGCAGCGGCCGATGCGGCACCAGGCGTCGACGCCGTTCTGGTACCTGCACACCGACCAGTGGCGTTACGAGCGGGTCCCGGCCGATGAACTGGCGTCCCCGCTGGGTAAGGGCCGGTTCGCCGGGATGGCGTTCGCCGACACGGTCGCGGCCGCGCAGCGGATGGGCTGGAGCCCGGGCCACCCCTTCTTCAACCGCAGCCCCCTGGACATTTCGGACTCCGCGAAGGCGGAGGGGATCGGAACCCAGGAATACATCATCCGCGAACTCCGGGCCGGAAACCTGAAACCGGTCGCCGAGGACCCGGACGACCCGGCGAACTTTCCGCGTTGCCTGACTCTGTGGCGCGCCAACCTGCTCGGCTCGTCCGGAAAAGGCAACGAGTACTTCATGCATCATCTGCTGGGCGTCGACTCGTCAAAGACGGCCGGCGAATGCGAGCCGGGCCAGCGCCCCCGCGACATCACGTGGCGCGACGACGCCCCGGCCGGCAAGCTCGACCTGCTGACCACGATGGACTTCCGGATGACCAACACCGGGCTGCACTCCGACCTGGTCCTGCCGGCCGCCACCTGGTACGAGAAGCACGACATCTCGACCACCGACATGCACCCGTTCGTGCACGCGTTCAGCCCCGCGGTCCCGCCGCCCGGCGACGCGCACACCGACTACGACACGTTCCTGGCCCTGGCCGACAAGGTCAGCGAGCTCGCCGCAACCCACCTCGGCACCCGCACCGACGTGCTGGCCGCGCCGCTCCAGCACGACACCCCGGACGAACTGGCCATGCCCAGCGGCCGGGTCCGCGACTGGAAGTTCGGCGAATGCGACCCGGTGCCCGGCCGGACCATGCCGAAGCTGATCGAGATCGAACGCGACTACACCCTGATCGGCCGGAAGATGCGCACGGTCGGCCCGCTGATGGACGAGCTCGGCACGACCACCAAGGCCATCACCGTCGACGTCAGCGACGAGATCGCCTACCTGAAGCACCAGAACGGCGTCATCGACGGGCGTCCGTCCCTGGCCACCGCCGACCGGATGTGCGAAGCCATCCTCGCCTTCTCCGGAACCACGAACGGGCGGCTGGCGCACGCCGGATTCGTCCAGCTGGAGCAGCGCACCGGCCAGAAGTTCACCGACTACATCGAGGGCCACCAGAACGACCGGATCTCCTACGCCGAGACGCAGGAGAAGCCGGTGCCGGTCTTCACCAGCCCGGAGTGGTCCGGCTCGGAGAAGGGCGGCCGCCGCTACTCCCCGTTCACGATCAACGTCGAGCGCCTCAAGCCGTGGCACACCATCACCGGCCGTCAGCACTTCTTCGTCGAACACGACTGGGTGGCCGAGCTCGGCGAGCAGCTGCCGGCCTTCCGGCCGCCGCTCAACATGGCCCGCCACTTCGGCAAGCCGGGCGACGCGGTCGACGGCGGAGTGACGGTACGGTTCCTGACCCCGCACGCCAAGTGGTCGATCCATTCGATGTACCACGACAACGAGCTGATGCTGGCCCTGTCCCGGGGCGGGCCGGTGATCTGGATGAGCGTCCAGGACGCCCAGAAGATCGGGGTCCGCGACAACGAGTGGATCGAGGCCCACAACCGCAACGGCGTCGTCGTGGCCCGTGCCGTGGTGAGCCACCGGATGCCCGAGGGCACCGTCTTCCAGTACCACTCGCCGGAACGCACGGTGAACGTCCCCGAGGCCGAGAAGTCCGGTAAGCGGGGCGGCTACCACAACTCGATGACCCGGCTGCTGATCAAGCCGACCCACCTGGCCGGCGGGCACGCCCAGCTCACCTACGCCTTCAACTACTACGGCCCGATCGGCAGCCAGCGCGACGAGATCACCGTGATCCGCCGCCGTACGCAGGAGGTGGAGTACTGATGCGCATTCGAGCGCAGGTCGCCATGGTGATGAACCTGGACAAGTGCATCGGCTGCCACACCTGCTCGGTCACCTGCAAGCAGACCTGGACCAACCGTGAGGGCACCGAGTACGTCTGGTTCAACAACGTCGAGACGAAGCCCGGCATCGGCTACCCGAAGCACTACGAGGACCAGGAACGCTGGAAGGGCGGCTGGAGACTCGACGGGTCCGGCCGCCTCGTGCTCCGATCCGGCGGAAGACTGAAGCGGCTCTCCCGGATCTTCGCGAACCCTGACCTGCCGACCATCGACGACTACTACGAGCCGGCCACCTTCGACAAGGACATCCTGGTCAACGCCCCGGCCGGGCTCAAGGACACCCCGGTCAAGCAGCCGTACTCGAAGCTGACCGGCGAGCCCATGTCGATCACCTGGGGCGCCAACTGGGAGGACTCGCTCGGCGGCGACACTTTCGACCAGGACCCGAACCTCAAGAACATGGTCGAGAAGGTCAAGTTCGAGTTCGAGAAGACCTTCATGTTCCACCTGCCGCGGATCTGCGAGCACTGCCTCAACCCGGCGTGCGTCTCGGCCTGCCCGTCCGGCGCCATGTACAAGCGCGAAGAGGACGGCATCGTCCTGGTCGACCAGGACCGCTGCCGTGGCTGGCGGATGTGCGTTTCGGCGTGCCCGTACAAGAAGGTCTACGTCAACCACGCCACCGGCAAGGCCGAGAAGTGCACCCTCTGCTTCCCCCGGATCGAGGCCGGTCAGCCGACCATCTGCTCCGAGACCTGCGTCGGCCGCCTCCGCTATCTGGGCATTCTCTGGTACGACGAGGACGCGGTGCTCGCCGCGGCATCGGTGCCCGAGGCGGAGCTCCTGGACGCCCAGCGTGCCGTCTTCCTCGACCCGCACGACCCGGAGGTGCAGCGGGCCGCCCGCGAAGCCGGCCACCCCGACGAGTGGATCGAGGCCGCGCAGGCGTCGCCGGTGTGGCGGCTCATCAGCGAGTACCGGATCGCGCTGCCGCTGCACCCGGAGTACCGGACCCTGCCGATGGTCTGGTACGTGCCGCCGCTGTCGCCGGTCCTGGACGCCGCGGGCGCCGCGGGCCGCGACGACACGAACGCCGACGACATCTTCCACACCATCGACGACCTGCGGATTCCCGTCGAATACCTGGCGTCGCTGTTCACCGCGGGCGACACCGCGGTCGCCGGTGGGGTGCTGATGAAACTGGCCGCGATGCGCGCCTACATGCGGGCCCGCACCCTCGACGGCACCGTCGCGCAGGAGCTGCTCGACGGCATCGGCATGACCGGCGAGCAGGTCGAGGCCATGTACCGGCTGCTCGCCATCGCGAAGTACGACGAGCGTTACGTCATCCCGGCCGCGCACCGCGGGCAGGCCGCCGCCCTCGAGGAACTCGGCGGCTGCTCCCTCGACGGTGCGGGCGGCCCGGGGATGGGTGGCAGCGGCCGCGTCCCGGTCACCATCGCGAGCAGGAGGAACCGCTGATGGACCGCTCGGACCTGTTCCAGCTGGCGTCGCTGCTGCTCACCTATCCCGACGAGGAGCTGCTGGCGGCCGGCGACGAACTGCGCGCCGCCGCGGCCGGTGTCGGCGAGTTCGAGCGGTTCGTCGAGTGGCTGCTCACCGGCACCCCTACCGAGGTGCAGCGGCACTACGTCGAGACGTTCGACCTGCGCCGCCGGTCCGGGCTGTACCTCACCTACTACCTGCACGGCGACACCCGCAAGCGCGGGATGGCGCTGCTCATGCTCAAACAGCGGTACCGGGCGCACGGGCTGCGCCTGGCCGACGGGGAACTGCCCGACCTGCTGCCGATCGTGCTGGAGTTCGCCGCCACGGCCGGGCCCGGCGACGGCGAGGCCCCGTTGCGCCAGCACCGGCAGGGGATCGAGCTGCTGCGTTCGGCCTTGCACGAGGCTCGTACGCCGTACGCGCTGATCCTGGATGTCGTCTGCGCCCAGCTGCCGCAACTGACCGGCGAAGATCTCGCCGCGCTGACGTCCCTGGCCTTCGACGGGCCGCCGGTCGAGACCGCCGGTCTCGACGAGGTGGGCCTCGGGCCCCGTTTGGAGGTGTACCGATGAGCACCCTGGTCTGGATCGTGCTGCCCTACGCCTGCCTGGCCGTCTTCGTGGCCGGGCACGTGTGGCGGTGGCGGCACGACCAGTTCGGCTGGACCACCCACACCAGTCAGCTCCTGGAGAACCGGCTGCTGCGGCTCGGCTCGCCGCTGTTCCACCTCGGCGCCTTCGGGGTGATCGGCGGGCACGCGATGGGCCTGCTCGTCCCCGCCTCCTGGACGGCGGCCGTCGGCATCTCCGAGCACACGTACCACCTGGTGTCGGTCACCGGCGGCACCATCACCGGGATCATGCTGGTCACCGGTCTGGCGCTGCTGATCGCCCGCCGTCTCGTCAACGGCCGGATCCGGCGGGTCACCACGACCACGGACAGGATTCTGTACGCCGCGCTGGCCGCCATGGTCGTGCTCGGCATGAGCGGCACCGTGCTGATCAACCTGCTCGGCGACGGGTACGACTACCGGGAGACGATCGCCGTCTGGTTCCGTGGCATCTTCTGGTTCCAGCCCGACCCGGCCCTGATGAGCGACGCCCCGCTGGTGTTCCAGCTGCACGCGATCGGCGGGTTCCTGTTCCTGGCCCTGTGGCCGTTCACCAGGCTCGTGCACGTCTGGTCCGCCCCGCTCGCCTACCTGTCGCGCCCCTACGTCGTCTACCGCGGCCGCCGCACGCCCGCCCCCGTGCCGCAGCCGGCTCCGGCGGCTGTCCGGAAAGTTGTCACACCCTCGTCCTAGGGTGGGGACCATGACGACTTTGACCGATCGACCCCACACCGCCCTGCTCGTCATCGACGTCCAGGTCGGTGTGGTCGGCGGCACGCCCCGCCGTGACGACGTGATCGCCAACATCAACACGCTCGTCGACAAGGCCCGTTCCGAGGAGGTGCCGGTCATCTGGGTGCAGCACTCCGCCGACGACCTGCCCCGTGACAGCGACCCCTGGCAGTGGGTTCCCGAGCTCACCCAGCGCGACGGCGAGCCGGTGGTGCACAAGCACTACGGCGACTCGTTCGAGGCCACCGACCTGGAGTCGGTGCTCGCCGACCGTGGTGTCGGCCGCCTGGTCGTCACCGGCGCCCAGAGCGACGCGTGCATCCGCTCGACCCTGCACGGCGGGTTCGTCCGGGGTTATGACGTCACGCTGGTCTCCGACGCGCACACCACCGAGGACCTCTCGGCCTACGGGGCGCCGGCCCCCGAGCAGGTCATCGCCCACACCAACCTCTACTGGCAGTTCCACAGCGCTCCCGGGCGCACCGCCGGGACTGTCGAAACCGACAAGGTCGACTTCAGCGCCTGACCGGCGGAAAGGTGACAACCGCACCATGAGCACCACCGACAACCTCTGGCTGCAGAAGATCGCCGCCGACCCGGGGCACTCCCGGTGGTATATCGATCGGTTCCGCCAGATGGCCGCCCGCGGCGACGACCTGGCCGGCGAGGCCCGGCTGATCGACGCCATGGCGCCGCGTGGCGCCCGGATCCTCGACGCCGGCTGCGGCACCGGGCGGGTCGGCGGGCACCTCGCCGCGGCCGGGCATCAGGTCACCGGTGTCGACCTCGATCCCGAGCTGATCACCGAGGCCCGGTCCCAGCACCCGGGGGCGGCGTGGCAGGTGGGTGATCTGAGTGAGCTCGACCTGCCCGGCCGGTTCGACGTGATCGTCTGCGCCGGCAACGTGATGGCGTTCGCCGGGCCGTCGACCCGCGGCGAGATCCTGCGGCGGTTCCGGGCTCACCTGGCCGAGGGCGGCCGGGCGGTGATCGGTTTCGGGGCGGGCCGCGGCTACGAGTTCGCAGACTTCCTCACCGACGCGGCCGCGGCCGGCCTCACCCCGTCGTTGCTGCTGGACACGTGGGACCTGCGGCCCGCCACCCCGGGCGCCGACTTCCTGGTGGCGGTCCTCAGCCCTGCGCCGTGACGCTGGTCCACCGCCCGCCGCCCCGTGCCCTTTTCAGCCCCATGGTCTGAAGGGCGTTCCGCCGCCGGTGTCGTGGTGGCGCGGTGGCGGTTTGGGGCGTTCCTCGAGGGCCCTCTGCAGAGCCCGGGTGACCATGTTGAAGACGCGTGGCTCCCGGCTCTCGTAGAGGGTGACCGACCGCCCCTGGTAACGGGCCAGCAGGACCCAGACCTGCTTGGCGCGCCACGGCTCCCACCAGCTGCGCTCGACGACTTTGATGGCCACGTCACCGATGTCGGCGATCGCGTAGGTCTCGGGATCCCCGCCCGTCTCCCGGATGAACGCCTCGCTGCTGATCTCGGCGTCGTAGCTGCGGTAGTACACCCTCCTCACCAGGACTCCTCTCGGAACGGCCCCCGCAGGTCATGTTCACACGGCCGTCGAAGGTCCTCAATCCGTGGGACGGCCGACCCGCGACCGGAACCAGCCGCCGATCCGCCGCCGAGGCCGGGCCGACCCCGGACCGGAACCGGCCGCCGATCCGCCGCCGAGGCCGATCCCGGACCGGAACCAGCCGCCGATCCGCCGCCGAGGCCGATCCCGGACCGGAACCGGTCGCCGATCCGCCGCCGAGGCCGGGCCGGCCGGGGACCGGGGACGGGTCCAACGTCCCTGTCCGCGGGGCCCGCCCGGCGGACAGGCTGGTGGTGACCCGCAGACCGGGCCACCACCGGACGATGGAGTGGAACCATGAGCACACCGCAGACCCCGACCGCCCGAGCCGGGGGCCGGGCCGGACTGATGCTCGGCCTGGCGACCGTCGGGTTCGCCGTCAACTTCTGGGCGTGGGCGCTGCTCAGCCCGCTGGCCAGCAGGTTCCAGGCGGCGCTGCACCTGACCCCGTTCCAGCAGGCGCTGCTCGTCGCCGTGCCGGTCGTGGTCGGCTCGGTCGGGCGGATCCCGGTCGGCGCGCTCACCGACCGTTACGGCGGCCGCATCATGTTCCCGCTGATCTCGCTCACCACCATCGTGCCGGTCCTCTACCTCGGCCTGTTCGGCCACGACGCGCTCACATCGCTGCTGGTCGGCGGGTTCTTCCTGGGGATCGGCGGAACCGCGTTCGCGGTGGGTGTCCCGTTCGTCAGCGCCTGGTTCCCGCCGGAGCGGCGTGGTCTGGCCGTCGGCGTGTTCGGTGTCGGCATGGGCGGCACCGCGATCAGCGCCCTGACCACGGTCAAGCTCGTCGACGCCGGGGGGACCGCCACCCCGTTCCTGATCACCGCGGGAGTGCTCACCGCGTACGCCATGATCTCCTGGATTCTCCTCCGCGACGCGCCCGGACGGCCGGTGCCCACCGCACCGCTCGCGCAGCGTCTCGGCGCGGTGCTCCGCCTCAAGATCACCTGGCAGGCGTCCGCCCTGTACGCCGTCGCCTTCGGTGGCTACGTCGCGTTCTCGGTCTACCTGCCCGCCTACCTGAAGACCGCCTACGGGCTGACCCAGACCGACGCGGCCAACCGGATGGCCGGTTTCGTGCTGCTGGCCGTGATCATGCGGCCGGTCGGTGGCTGGCTGTCCGACCGGTTCGCCGCCAGCCGCGTCCTCGCCGTCGCGCTCGGTGTCGTCGTCCTCGGTGCGGTCGTGCAGTCGTTCACACCCGGGCTGGCGCCGGTCGGCACGATCGCGTTCCTCGCCATGGCGGCCGCGCTCGGCACCGGCAGCGGCGCCACGTTCGCGCTGGTGGCGCAGGTCGCCCCGGCCAACCAGGTGGGCGCGGTCACCGGCGTGGTCGGCGCCGCGGGCGGTCTCGGCGGCTTCGTCCCGCCGCTGGTGATGGGCGTGATCTACGGCGAGTTCCAGTCGTACGCCCTGGGCCTCGCCCTCCTCGGAGCCGTCGCCCTGGCCGCTCTACTGCTCGACGTCCTCTCCGTCGGCCGCCGCCCGGTCGCCGCCTGACCGCGATCTCCTGCCGATCTTGTCGAGTTCCGCGGGACAGCTTGGATTCAAGCGACAGGCGGCTTCCGGCTATGCTCGGCCGGCGCCGCTTTCGGGGAGGCCGACGTGCGACGGGATCCGATTCGGATGGTGGCCCACCGGGCCGGCTGGGCTGCCGCCGACGAACACGACCGGCCACGCTACCGGGCGGGCAAGGCGCCGTTCATTCAGTCGGTGCTGGCGCGGGCCACTCGTGCGCCAGGATCGACATGACCGTGGCGTCGATCCAGTCGTCGCCGTCGCGCAGCGCCTGGCGCAGCACACCTTCGGCCACGAAGCCGACCTTCTCGTAGACGTGCCGGGCCCGTGGGTTGTGGGCGTAGACCTCGAGCGAGATGCGGTGCAGGCCCAGCTTCTCGAATCCGTAGCCGACGATCAGACGAATCGCCTCGGTGCCCAGCCCGCGGTCACGGCCGGCGGCCACGAACAGCGTCCGGAAGTTGCAGCTGCGGTTGTCCGGATCCCATTCGTTCAGGACCACCTCGCCCACACATTCGCCGGTGGCCCGGTCCACCACGGCCAGGTCGAGGCGGTCGTCCTGGGCGTTGCGGCTGCCGTACCAGGCCCGGGTCCGCTCCTCGTCCGGCGCATCGTCGGGCGAACTGCCGGTCAGACGGGCCACTTCGGGATCGGCGATCGCCTCCAGGAACACCGCCACATCGGTGTCGACGAACGGCCGCAGGATCACCAGATCACCGGTGAGGACCGGTTTGGTCAAGAAATCGGACATCCGCCGATCCTCCGAGCTGCCGCCCAGGGCGTCAAAGCAATAACCACCCCAAACCCTCCAAGATCAGCGACGGTACGACCGAGGCGCCCGCCGACCTCGTGAGATTGAGCTGGTCGCTTGCCGCTGGTCGCTTGCCGCTGGTCGCTTGCCGCTGGTCGCTTGCCGCTCGCGGATCTTGCACGAATATTCACCCTCGCGACGATCTTGCAGCCCTTTCCATGCCCCAACAGGAAGAAAGCTGCAAGGTCTCCCCGGCGTAGCAGACCTTGCACGATAAACCATGCCCAGACGTGAAGAACCGTGCAAGATCACTGCCAACGTGGAGAACCGTGCAAGATCAGCGCCAACATGGAGAACCGTGCAAGATCGCCGCCAAGGCGGAGAACCCTGCAAGATCTACAGGGCTGGTCGGGGACGAATACCCCGCGAATGGGACATTACTGTCCTCGGGTCGGCGGGCGGTGCCGTTGCTGGAGCGTTGACCCGGCCTCGATGCAGACCACGCACGCGACGGTTCCTAGGTGGCGCTCATGCTCTGCGTGCCGATCACGGTGAGCAGCTTGAGCCGGTCGGCGGCGTCGCTGCCGACCGGCGCCGAGTAGGCGACCACCCTCACGTCGCTGCCGGGCGCGGTGAGCACGTCGCAGTCGACCACGAACGTGCCGACCGACGGATGGCGCACGGTCTTGCTGTTCGACTCGTGGACGGCCACCGCTCCGCTGTCCCAGAGCCGCCCGAAGTCGGCGCTCGCCGCCCGCAGCGCGGCCACCAGATCGCGCAGGCCGGGGTCGGCCGGGTAGCGGGCGGTTGCCGCCCGCAGGTCGGTGACCAGGATCGCCCGGAACTGCGCGTTCTGTTCGGGAGTGCAGTGGATCCGGCTGGGCATGCCGGTGAACTCCTTCCAGGCGACGTTGCGTTCGCGCCCGCGGTACATCGACAGGTCACCGATCAGGGCGGCGGCCAGCGAGTTCCACTCGATGATGTTCCAGGCGGCGTCACACACGGTGAGCGCTACGCCGTCGAGTTGGTCGAGCAGGCGGCGCACCCCGGGTGGCATGCCGTCCGGGATCCGGCCCGCGCCGGGGGCGGTCTGGCCGGCCAGCACGAACAGGTGCTCACGCTCGGCCGTGGACAGCCGTAACGCCCGGGCCAGCGCCGACAGCACCTGCACCGACGGCGACGTGGCCCGGCCCTGCTCCAGCCGCACCACGTAGTCGACGGACAGGCCGGCCAGCTGTGCCAGCTCCTCGCGCCGCAGCCCGGCGGCCCGCCGCACCCCACCGGCCGGCACTCCCGCGGCCTGCGGTGTGGTGCGGTCGCGCCAGCCCCGCAGCGCCCGGCCCAACTCCCGCGATCCACTCATCAGTCAAGTATTGCCACGCCGGGCCGCGTCAGCCTGGTACTGCCGTTACCACCCCTCACCGCCGTGAGCGGCGCACCGGGAGGCCGTCCAACAGGGCGTCCAGGGTCTCCGGGTCGGCCCAGCCGTTCAGCGCCACGTCACCTGACGTGGTCACCGTCACCTCCAGCCGGTCCGGGCCGGTCACGTCCCGCAGCCGGTCGGTGAGGTGCACGAACTCCTGGTTCACCGAGCCCGCCCACGGGCGGTCGTGGTCCAGGCGGTCCTGTTCGAAGGGGCCCGCCACCAGCAGGTCGGTCGCTGCCAGCAGGGCCGCCACGGCACTGTCGCCGTTTTTCAGGTGCTGGTATCCGTACCCGCTGAAGGTCATGACGGTGAGGCCGGCCCGCCGGACGCCGGACGCGACCGCGGCGAGGCCCGCCGCCTGGTCGAAGGGTTCGCCGCCGAGCAGGGTGACGCCGCTGGTGCCGGCCGCGACGACCCGGGAGACCAGCTCGCTCGCCCTGGCCGGGGTGCCGCCACGGGTGGTGAACAGGTGCGGGTTGAAGCAGCCCGGGCAGCGGATCGAGCAGCCCTGCACCCAGATCGCGCTGCGTACGCCCGGCCCCTCGGCGACCGTGCGGTCGAGGAACCGGGCGACCCGGACGATCGGGTCAGATGTCGACGATGCGGCCATACGGCAGGTCCTGTTGCGGCTGGGGCGCCGGCTCCGGAGGCCGGCAGGTCAGCCGGTCCCGGACGGCGGCGAACTGATGCGGCGCCAGCCCGGCGGCCGCGGCGAACTCGGCGACCGTCGCGAAGCCGTTGCGGTCCTCGCGGGCGGCGACGGCGCGGGCGGCCCGTTCCGGTCCGATCGCCGGAAGCGAGGCAAGTTCGTCCAGGTTCGCGGCATTGACATCGAGCAGCAGCGGTACGGCCGGAGCCGGCTCCACCTGCGGCGCCGACTGATACGTCCACGGTTGAGTCGGCGGCCGCCGTTGCCCGGCCAGCCAATCCAGCCAGCTGATGTTGATCACGACGGCGTGCACCACCGACGCCATCCAGGTGAAGATCCAGAGGAACGCCAACACGGTCGACGCGGCCGACTCGGTCGGCTGGCTCTCCCCGATGAAGAGGAACACGTTGGCGCCCACGCTGTAGCCGATGCCGGCGATCCACCACCCCGGCCGGCGGGCGCGCAGCCCGACATACAGGTACCCGGCGACGCTGGCGCAGCCGAACGAGAGAATCGGCGTCAGCAGCCAGGCGCTGTTCGCCACTTTCCATCCGCGGCTCGGAGGCGTGGGCTCAGGCGGGGTCCACGTCACGGTTCACCTGCTGTTGCCACGCGCTGTTGTGCTCGCGTGTGTGGTCCGCGGTGTAGGCGCTGTCCTCGACCCGGCCGTCGACCAGGTCTTCCAGCACGGCGATCCAGTCGAGGCAGCGGTCGCCGAGGATGTCGAGCGTCTCGGCAGTGACGGTGCCGTCCGGGTGGACCGTGACCTCGATGCGCGGGCGCTGGCTCATGCCCGCTCCCGGGCGATCTCGAAGACCATCCGCACCGAGGCGTCCTCGCCGACCGTCTCCGACTCCAGGCGCAGCCCGGCGGCCGGGGCCTGCTCGCGAAGGCGTTCCAGCACCACCTGCTGGACCCGGCGGCCATAGGCGGCGTCCACCTCGGACACCTTCCGGGTCGCGCCGGCCTCATCCGTACCGCTGAAATGGGCTGACCAGAGGCCATCGGCCTCGCGGGAGAAGGCCGCGGTGACGCCATCCGCCCAGCGGACCTTCGTCTTCTCGCCGGTCAGGCGGACGTCGGCGCCGGTGTCGCGCAGGGCGTCGCCGAGCATGTCGGCGTCGCGCATGCGGGTGCCGACCCGGCAGACACCGTCGGCCCGGCGGTCGGCGGCGGCCTTGATCGCGGCGGCGCCGGCCATCGCCAGCGGCACCAGAAGCATCGTGACACTCACCGTGAACCCCCGTTCCCGTGTGGTGGGTCATACCCTATCGCTCGGTGAGGTCCCAGTCGTCGTTGCCGGTCGCGGAAACCGCCCGATTGCGCGCCCAGTCGCGGAGCGCGCCGACGCGTTCGGCCTGGGTGACGCTGAGCGGGACGATGCTCATCACCGCACGCACCAGGTCGTCGCGGCCCAGCGGCCGCCGCTCGGAGAACGCGTCGAACAGCGCCACGGTCACCGCCTGCTCGATCTCGGCGCCCGCGTAGCCGTCGGTGAGCCCGGCCAACTCGGTCAGCAGGCCGTCGGTGAGCGGCAGGGCCCCGGCGGCGCGCGGATGGCTCAGCGCCCGCCGCAGATGGACCCGCCAGACCGCGGCCCGTTCGGTGCGGGTCGGCAGGTCGACGAAGAACGTCTCGTCGAACCGTCCTTTGCGGAGCAACTCCGACGGCAGGCCGTGGAAGTCGTTCGCGGTCGCGGTCACGAACACCGGCAGCTGCTTCTCCTGGAGCCAGGTCAGGAACGTGCCGAACACCCGGGCGCCGGTGCCCGAGTCGCCGCCCGCCGACCCGGCGAACCCCTTCTCGATCTCGTCGATCCAGAGCACGCACGGGGCCAGGGCCTCGG
This sequence comes from Actinoplanes sp. NPDC026670, assembly GCF_040638175.1. NCBI lineage: Bacteria > Bacillati > Actinomycetota > Actinomycetes > Micromonosporales > Micromonosporaceae > Actinoplanes > Actinoplanes sp. NPDC026670. The sequence goes on along the minus strand of NZ_JBEZXU010000026.1, from coordinate 49,990 downwards.
CGGTCCGCAGTGCGGTGCGCATGTTGTGCTCGCTCGATCCGACCAGTCCGGCGAAGACCTTGCCGACGTCGAACCGCAGCAGCGGCAGGTTCCAGGCGGCGGCCATCGCCTTCGCGGTCAGCGACTTGCCGCAGCCCGGGACGCCGGTGATCAGCACCCCGCGCGGGGCCGGCAGCCCGTAGTCGGCGGCGTCGGCCAGCCACGAACCGTTGCGTTTGACCAGCCAGGACTTCAGCTTCGCGAGGCCGCCGACATCGTCCAGGCCGAGGTCCGACGAGACGAATTCCAGAAGACCCGATTTGCGTACGGTCTGCCGCTTCTCGTCATGGATGACGTCCAGCGCGCTCGCGTCCAGGACCGGGCCGCTCACCATGGCTCGCGCGTACGCGTTCTCCGCCTCCTGCATGGTGAGGCCGGCCGCCGCCGTGGCGAACCGTTCCAGCCCGGCCTCGTCGAGATCCACCCGCAGCCGCCCGCCGGCCGTGTTCGACCTGATCATCGCGTCCAGCAGGGCCCGTCGTTCGGCCGCCCCGGGCAGCGGGAAGTCCACGATGGTGACGTCCTTGGCCAGCTCGGGCGGCAGGTCCAGGACCGGCGACATGAGGATCAGGGTGCGCGGGTGCCGGCCGCTGCGGAACGCCTCGGCCACGTCGCGCAGCAGCCGGACCGTCTCCGGGTCGGCGAAGCCCGGGTGCAGGTCACGGAAGACCAGCACGGCCGGCTCGTCGATCCGCTGGGCCGCCCGCAGCGCGTCGGTGGCCCGCTGGGTGCCGGTGCGGGCCGTGCCGTCCGGCTGGATCAGACCGCCGGTACGCGTCCACGACCACACCTGGCGAGGCACCCGGACCAGATCCGGGTGGCCGGCCACCGAACCGATCTTGTGCAGGGCCCGCTGCTCCTCGTACGTCTCCAGATAGAGCACCGGAAAGCGGGCCTTGAGCAGTTGTGCCAGTGTCTCCGGGAACGACCTCTCCACGCGCCGAGGGTAGCGGGGTGCGCAAGGGAAACCCCGCTTGTGCCGTTCGGCCGGAATGTGCGGGCATATCACGACCTGAGGACTCACCTGCGATCTACCTATTTCGATCTACCGATCAGTAGCGTCCGTCGGGAAGCAAGCCGTTGGGGGCGACGGCTCCTACCGAAAGGGATCAGGGGACGTGAGACTCCACCGCAAGTCAGCCGGCGTGGCCGCCCTCGCGCTGGGCTTGAGCCTGAGCGCCATCACCCCGGCGCTGGCCGCCGAACCGACCGGGACCATCCGTGAAGCCGGTTCGGCCGACGCCATCGCAGGCAGCTACATCGTGGTCCTCAAGGACGGCGCCACCGAGTCCGGGATCACCAAGTCCTACGGCGGCGCGGTCAAGCGCAGCTTCGGCAAGGCCGTCAACGGGTACGAGGCCACCCTCACCGAGACGCAGGCCAAGCGACTGGCCGCGAACTCGAAGGTCGCCTACGTCGAGCAGAACCAGATCATCCGGCTCGCCGACACGCAGACCAACGCGACCTGGGGCATCGACCGCATCGACCAGGCCAGCCTGCCGCTGTCGACCACCTACACCTACCCGAACACGGCTTCGGGGGTGCACGCGTACATCATCGACACCGGCATCCTGACCACGCACACCCAGTTCGGCGGGCGCGCGGTCAGCGGCTACGACTTCGTCGACAGCGACAGCAACGCCACCGACTGCAACGGCCACGGCACGCACGTCGCCGGCACCGTCGGCGGCACCACCTACGGTGTGGCCAAGGCCGTCCAGCTGGTCGGTGTCCGGGTCCTCGACTGTGAGGGCAGCGGCACCACGGCCGGCGTCATCTCCGGCATCAACTGGGTGACCAGCAACGCCATCAAGCCGGCGGTCGCCAACATGAGCCTCGGCGGCAGCGCCAGCAGCACCCTCGACACCGCGGTGTCCAACTCGATCGCGGCCGGCGTCACCTACGCCGTCGCGGCCGGCAACGACAACGCCAACGCGTCCAGCTACTCCCCGGCCCGGGTCGCCTCGGCGATCACCGTCGGCGCCACCACCAGCACCGACGCCCGCGCCAGCTACTCCAACTACGGCAGCACGCTGGACATCTTCGCGCCCGGCTCGTCGATCACCTCGGCCTGGTACACCAGCACCTCGGCCACCAGCACGATCAGCGGCACCTCGATGGCCACCCCGCACGTGGCGGGCGCGGCCGCCCTGATCCTCCAGGCCAACCCGTCCTACACCCCCGCCCAGGTGGCCTCGGCCCTGACCAGCGCCGCCGTCAGCGGCAAGGTCACCAGCGCCGGCACCGGCTCGCCGAACCTGCTGCTCCAGGTCGGCACCGGCGGCACCACCACGCCGACCCCGACCGGCTGCACCGGCACCAACTCCACCGCCACCAGCATCCCCGACGCCGGATCCGCGGTGACCAGCACGATCACCATCTCCGGCTGCGGCCGCTCGGCCTCCTCGGCCTCCACGGTCGCGGTGAACATCACCCACACCTACCGCGGTGACCTGGTGATCGCCCTGGTCGCGCCGGACGGCACCAGCTACAGCCTGAAGGCCAGCAGCAGCTCGGACAGCACCGACAACGTCAACACCACCTACACCGCGAACCTGTCCGGCGAGGCCGCCGACGGCGCCTGGAAGCTGTCGGTCCAGGACGTCTACTCGTCCGACACCGGCACCATCAACAGCTGGACCCTCACGGTCTGACATCCCCTCCTGATCGGGCCCGGCGGCCTTCCGCCGGGCCCGATCAGCACATTTGGCAGACTCTGCGACATGGGGTTGTTCACACTGCCCGAGGCCCGCGCCGAGCTGACCCGCCTCCGCCCGGTCCTCGACGAGATCGTCACCGTCCGGGCCGACCTGGTGGAACTCTCCGCCGCCCTCACTCCGGGCGGCTCGCCCACCCCGCTCGGCGGCCTTCCCGAGCGCAAAGCCGCCGAGGCCCGCCTCAACGAGCTGATGACCTCGGTCCAGGAGACCGGCGCCGAACTCAAGGGCGTCGCCCCGCTGCTGGTCGACTTCCCGGCCACCCTCGACGACGTCCCGGTGCTGCTCTGCTGGCTGGAAGGCGACCCGGACATCACCTGGTACCACCGGGCCGACCTCGGCTTCGCCGGCCGCCGCCCGCTGCCCTGACCCATCCACCACGCCGGTCTGGCACGGTGGACCGATGACCGTGCCGCCGCTCGACGCCGAGATCGCTCCCGGTCTCCGGCTGCGCACTCTCACTCCCGACGACGCGTCGCTGCTGGTCGAGGCCACCGCGACGGAGACCGGCCGGGCGGTCTGGGGCCCGTATCCGGCCGGCCCCTACACGCCTGCCCAGGCCCGCGAGGCCCTCCACGCCTGGTCCGGCGACCAGACCTCCTTCGCCCTGGTCGACGGCAGCGTCCTGCTGGCCGCTTTCGGTCTCATGCGCGAACCCGGCGACACCGCCGAACTCGCCTACTGGGTTCCGCCGCCGCATCGCCGCCACGGTTACGCGACCCTCGGCCTGCGATTCCTGACTTCATGGAGCCTCTCGGCGGGCGGTCTGCGCCGGGTCTGGCTGGAGATCGACCCGGCCAACACCGCCTCCCAGTCGGTCGCCGGCGGCGCCGGCTTCCGCTACGAGAACCGAATCCGCGACCATTGCCGGAATCCGGATTCCGGCGCGCCCCACGATTGCCTGATCTATTCAAAACCCTGATCGAGTACGACCTACGAAAGCCCCGTGGCGCCCCCGCGACATATTCCCGGCGCACGACCGAACCGCGGCCGCCGGGCTGAATCCGGCCCTCACCGTTACCCCGACACCTCACCGTTAACCCGACACTTCACCGATGTCCGGCACTTCACCGATGTCGCAGCACGCCTGCGACGGGCGCCCATCCAGCCGGCGGGCTGTCACACCGGTCATGCATGCGACCGAGGCACCGGACCGAGGCGCCGGACCGAGGCACCGGACCGAGGCGCCGGACCGAGGCCGGGAATGTCGCATTCGCTGTGCATTCGTCCGCGGTCGACCTCGTAGATCTTGCTCGGTTCTCCACGTTGGCAGCGATCTTGCACGGTTGTTCATGTCTGGGTGTGGTTTTTCGTGCAAGGTCCAGTGCGCCGGGGAGACCTTGCAGCTTTCTTCCGGTCGGGACGTGGAAAGGGCTGCAAGATCCGCACGAGGGTGAATATTCGTGCAAGATCCGCAGGCGGCAGGCGGCAGGCGGCAGGCGGCAGGCGGCAGGCGGCAGGCGGCAGGCGGCAGGCGGCAGGCTGTGGGCTGTGGGCGGCGGGCTGTGGGTGGTGAGCGGCGGGTGGGAGTGGCGGGAAGCGGGTGGTGGGCGGCGGGTGGGAGTGGCGGGAAGCGGGTGGTGGGCGGCGCGCGGCGGGTGGTGGAAAGCGGGCGGCGAGTGGCGGGTGGTGGGGCAGTGGGTGGTGGGCGGCGAGTGGCGGGAAGCGGGTAGTGGGCGGCGCGCGGCGGGTCGTGGAAAGCGGGTGGTGGGCGGCGCGCGGCGGGTGGTGGGGCAGTGGGTGGCGGGTGGTGGGCGGCGAGTGGCGGGAAGCGGGTGGTGGGTGGGGGGATGGCCGTTGCTGGGATCGGGCACGTCTGGGATGGCGGTGTGGGGTTTGTCGGTGAGGGACGCATTCGGCCCGGCGGTCGCGGGTCGGCCCGGACGGGCCGGCTCGCGTCGCGGTGTAGCCAGGGTGCTCTTCGTGGCCGTACCAAATTGTTTAAAGGGTCAAGGTCCAGGTGTTCAGGTAGCCGGTGTCGCCGGAGTAGTTGTCTCGCACGCTGAGGCGCCAGGCGCCGTTCGTGGTTTCGGCGGACAGGTTCGCGGTGTAGGTCGCGGTGATGTTGGCGGCACTGTCGGTGCTGCTCGCGGATTTGAGAATGTAGTAGGTGTTGTCGGGGGCGTAAAGGTAGATCGAGATGTCGCCGCGGAACGGATGGATGATTTCCACATAGGCGGTGGAGGTCGTCGACGGAGTCGTCTTCGTGCAGCCGGAAATGGTGATGGTGCTCGTCACCGCGGAACCGGCGTCGGGAATCGTGACGTCGGTGGCATTGGTGCCGGCGCACGATCCGCCGGTGGCCGTCGGCGAGGCCGTGGGCGACGTCGTGGGTGATGTCGTGGTGCCGGATCCGATTGCCGTCACCACGGTCACCGTGCTGTTCGTGCACGCGGCCGCATAGGTCGTCAGGGCGCTCTTCTCGGCGGTGTCCACCGTCAATGCCCAGCGGGTCTTCACCGCGGTCCATTCGGTGATGTAACGGCACCGGACGCTGGTCACCGACGGCACCCATTCGGCCGGGTCCTGGTCGCTTTTCGACTGGTTCACGTTGTCGGTCACCGCGACCAGGGCGCGGGCGTCGCCCAGATCATTGGCGTACGCCTCACGCTGGGCGGCCGTCCAGTTCCGGGAACCGGAATCCCACGACTCGGCCAGCGCGACCATGTGGTCGATATCCAGGTCGGAGGGGTCGGTCCAGGTGGCGCCGTCGTAATAGGACAGCCATTGCCCGCCGCTGAGCGCGCATCCGGAACCGACGCTCGGAGTCGTGGTGGCCTCGGCGATCAGCACCTCGTAGCGGGTGTTGCAGCCGTCGCCGTCGGCGTCGATCCAATGGTTGAACAGGTCGCGGTCGTAACCGGTGCGCACCTCGGTGGCGACCGGCAGATTGGCGACCATGGTGCGCAGCGGCTGGGAGATGGTCGCGGCGCTGGCCGGTCCGGCCGTCGTCACCACGGCGATCAGGGCGCCGGCGATGGCTGTCGCGGCCGCGGTGGCCAGGGCTATGCGTTTCCGGATCATGGGGGGTCTCCGGGTTCCTCGGGGGTTTCCTGAGATTCTCGGGGACCTGTTGCATTTGCGAATGCCAATGTGTCATGCCAGCTGGGTTATCGCTGCCGTGGTATGTCAGGCCCACGACGTCCTGCCGGCGCTGGTCGAGGTACCAGGTGCCGGAATCCGCCGGGTCGATCGTGTGCCGAAGGATTCCCGAACGGCCCGTCGGCAACTCGGCGAGCACCTCGCCGCGCGGCGAGACGATCATGCTGGGGCAGTGCTGGTGCGGGTCGGGGATGTTGGCGGCCAGGACGAAACGCTGATTCTCGGCGGCCCGGCTGATCAGATGACTGCGCCAGACCCCGGCCGGCTCGCGCGGATTGGCGGCGTTGGTCAGATAGGCGATGAAACGCGCGCCCTCGGCGGCCAGATGCTGCCACTGTTCCGGGAAACGGATCTCGCGGCAGAGCTGCACCCCTGCGGTCACTCCGCCGATCTCGAACGTGGGCAGGCGGTCGCCCGGCGTCAGGTGGTCACGTTCGTTCATCGCCAGGTTGATCTTGCGGTAGATCCGTGGCTCACGGCCGGGGGCGAGCAGGACGGCGGCGTTGCACCAGCCCGTCCCGGCCGGATAGAGGGAGCCGAGGAACACGTGCCGGTCGACGGTGGCGGCCAGCGTGGCGACAGCCTTGCGCACCCGGTCCGGGTCCAGCGTCCGCAGTGGTGTGAGGTCCTCGGCGTACCCGGAGAGCATGCCTTCCGGGAACACCACCACCTCGCCCGGACGGGTCTCCGCCAGGACGTCCCGCACGGTGGCCAGGTTGGTTTCGACGTCCCACACCGTGGGGACCTGGGCGATCACGACCGAGAGCTGCACGAACGTCATCTTGTCGTACCGGGTCACTAGGGTGGCCGCATGATCGTGGACGAGGGCACGTGGGGGCTTCCGGAGGACTGGTGGCACGGGCTCCATCCGCGCCGTGGCGGTCGCCCGGTGCCACAGGTGGTGGTGGCGCCAGAGCCCGACAAGGTGCGGACCCGCCGTGACCGGATCATGGGCCGTCTCGTCGAATATGACGAGGGCCTGCTCGCCACCGCCGACGACACCCCGCTCGGGGCCGCGGTCGCGGTTCTGACGACGGGTGACGGGTCCCTCGTCGACGGGTGGGTCACGCGGTCCGGGGTCCCGTTCGTGGTCCAGGCGGTCGGGGAGGCGTTCCGGCTGGTCGACTCGGGCGCGCTGTGGCGATCCCGGAGCGGGGAGTTCGAGCGGTTGTGGCGCGGCGACGACTTCAAGCGCGCCTGGGCGGCGGCCCGGTCGGTGCGGCGGCATCTCGCGGTCGTGCCCGACGACGTCGACCCGATCCTCGCCGGGTTCCGCAGTTGGCCGGCTGGGCGGATCCTGTCGTCCTACCTGATGCCGACCCGGGTCGACTGGGTCGATGAGGACTGCGCGGCGGCCGGCGGCTGGGGCGAGGGCCCGGAGGAGTGGGAGTGGGCCGACCACCGGCACCTGCGGGGTGCGCTGGTGCTGTCCGCGAGCCGGGTCGAGCATCTGGACCGGTTGCGTCTCGTGATCACCGACGCGATGCTCGGCTACCGCGACGTCGGGGCGGTCGCCACCGTTCTCGACGGGATCGGCCCGTCCGCCGCCGCCAGTCTCGCCGAGCCGTTCTACCGCAATCTGTTCCGCTTGCAGGACGACGCCTGGGAGCACCGGGAGCGGCTCGGCGAGGCGGCGATCCGGATCATGGCGGCGACGCCCGACGACGAGGCGATGCGGATCCTGTTGCGGGAGACCCTCGACGGCCGGTCGATCCGGCCGGGCCGGTTGTTCAAGTCCGGGGCGCTGAAACGCTATCCGGTCCGGGCGTTGCGGATGCTCGACGAGCGCGACGACGCCGTCTCCCGCGACCTGGCCGGCATGATCCGCCTCGACCGGCCGGACCTCGGCCCAGCCGTGGCCTCGGGGGCGGTCGGGCGTGACTGGGCCGCGCTCTGTGACCGGCCGAGTGCCTTCGACAGCGCTGACGACCGGAAACGGGCGATCGGCGCGCTGGCCGCGATCCCGACCGAGGAGGCGTTCGGCCTGGTGCTGGACCGGGTGGAGCAGAAGTATTTCCGGCAGGCGCTGCTGGCCGCGGCGAAACGGGCGCCGGAGCGTGCGATGCGCGTGTTCGCGTCGCGTGACACCGATCCGGCGGTGTCCGAGCTGATGCGCGACCACGTGCTGCGCTTTCCGGCCGCGCTGTCCACACTCGAACCGGCTGATCAGGCCCGCGTGCTGGCCATCACCGGCCCGCTGCCGGGTTTCGCAGCACCAGGTTCGGCGCTGCCCGGATCCGCGCTGCCGGGCTCTGTGACGCCGGGATCCGCGCTGCCTGGCTCTGCGACGCCGGGATCCACGGGGCCGGGCTCTGCGACGCCGGGCCCGGCGATGTCCGGGTCCGGAACCGCGGGTGGGGTGCTTCCCCGGCCGGCCCGTGCGGTCGGACTGCCGGACTGGCTCGTGCCCGCACGCCTGCCGGCCGGGCCGCTGTCCCCGGAGGACGTGCGGCGGCTGTGCCAGCTGCTGGCCGCCTCGCGGGTCGGGGCGCTCAAACCCGAGATCGACCGGGTGCGGCCGCTCGGGGACTTCGCCGGGTTCGCGTGGGAGATCTTCGAGCAGTGGCGGGCCGCCGAGTACCCACCGAAGAACACGCTGGCCATGACGGCGCTGGCGGCGTTCGGTGACGACGGCACGGTTCGGGCGCTGGCCGGGTTCCTTCCCGAGTGGTCGTCGGTCAGCAGCCGGGTGCGAGCCGCCATGGACGTGTTCGCGGCGATCGGCACCGATGGCGCGCTCACCCAGCTCGACCGGCTCAGCCGCACCGCGAAGACGTCGGTCGCCCGCCGGACGGCCGCCGACCGGCTGGCCACCGTCGCCCAGTCCCGTGGGCTGCGGCCCGAGGAGCTCGCCGACCGGATCCTGCCCGACTTCGGGCTCGACGCCGATGGGCGGACCGAGCTCGACTACGGTCCGCGCCGGTTCACCGTCGGCTTCGACGAGCAACTGCAGCCGTGGATCGCCGACGAGACCGGGCGTCGCCTGACCCGGCTGCCCAAGCCCGCCGATGACGTCTCAGCCGCCGCCCAGCGACGGTTCGCCGAGATGAAGAAGGAGGCGAAGACCGTCGGGACCGAACGGGTCCGGTCCATCGAGGCAGCCATGGTCACCGGCCGCCGCTGGACGCCCGAGGATTTCCGCCGGTACCTGATCGACCATCCGCTGACCTGGCAGTTGACGCAGCGCCTGTTGTGGGTGGCGTTCGAAGACTCGGAGACGACCGTCTTCCGGGTGGCCGAGGACCGGTCGTTCGCGGATCTCGACGACAAACAGTGGACACTGCCGGCGGGCGGCACCGTCGGGGTGGCCCACCCGTGGCATTTCACCGCTGATCGGGAGGCGTGGGCGGCGCTGTTCGCCGACTACGCGATCATTCAGCCGTTCCCGCAGGTCGGCCGGGAGCTGACCGGGCGGTCCGAGGTGGACGTCGAGTCGTTCGCCGGGCAGCCGGTCTCGGGGCGGCGGCTCTTCGTGCTCAGCGCGCGGGGGTGGCGGTTCTCCGACGGCCATCATTCGCTGGTGCGTGACTTCCCAGGAGGGGCGACCGTGGAGATCAACTACTCGCCCGGCTACCACTGGCAGGAGCCCGACGCGCCGAAGAGCTTCGGGAGGGTGACCGGTCTGGAGGGGCTCGGGCCGGTCGGATTCTCCGAGGTGGTCAGGGACATTCGGTACCTGACGGGCCCATGACAAAATCGGCGGGTGCAGATCGGGATCCTGGGGCCGTTCGAGGTTCGCACGGATGCGGGCGTCCTCGCTGACGTGCCTGGCGCGCGGCTGCGCGGGCTGCTGGCCGTGCTCGCTCTCGAACCCGGCCGGGCGGTCCCGAAAGCGGCGCTCGTCGACCGGATCTGGGGCGAGAACCCGCCCGCCGAAGCCACGAACGCGCTGCACCGCCTGGTGTCCCGGCTGCGCAGACTGCTGCCCGACGGGGTGATCGAGGGGCTGCCCGACGGGTACCGGCTGGCTGTCGAGCCGGGCGCGGTCGACGCGGTGCGGTTCGAGCGGCTGCTCGCCGCGGGCCGGGCCTGCCCGCCGGACGACCCGGAGCGGCTGCGGTTGCTGCGCGAGGCCGTCGGTCTGTGGCGGGGTGCCGCGCTCCAGGACCTGGAACTACCCGACAGCGCACCGGTCGTGCGCCTGGCCGAGCTGCGGCTGACCGCTCTGGAGGAGCGATTCGAGGCCGAGTTCCGCCTCGACCCGGCCGGTTCCGGGCTCGGCGGCGCCAGCTCAGGCGCAGGGCTCGGCGGCGCCGGTTCAGGCGCAGGGCTCGGCGGCGCCGATTCAGATGCAGGGCTCGGCGGCGCCGGTTCAGATGCAGGGGCTGGCGGGGCTGATCTGGGCGGCGGGCCGGGTGACCGCGCGGCAGGTGGATCCGGGCACGGCGTCGGGACCGGCGGGGATCTTGTCGTGGAGTTGAGTGGGCTGGTGGCCGAGCATCCGCTCCGGGAACGGCTGGTGGCGGCTCTCATGCGGGCACTGGTGACCGCCGGGCGCGGGAGTGAGGCGCTTCGGGTCTATCAGCGGACCCGGGAGGCGCTCGCTGCCGAGCTGGGTGTCGACCCGTCGGCCGAGCTGGCTGAGCTGCATGTCGCTCTGCTGCGCGGGGATGCCGGCGGCCGGGCGGAGACCCGCCGGACCAATCTGCGGGCCGAGCTGACCAGCTATGTCGGAAAGGAAGCCGACGTCGAGGCGGTTCGGGGGCTGGTCACCGGGAATCGGCTCACCACGCTGATCGGGCCGGGCGGGACGGGGAAGACACGATTGGCCGCCGAGTCCGGCCGTACCCTCGTCGGAGATTTTGACAGTGGGGTCTGGCTTGTCGAACTGGCTCCTCTCGGCGCCGGCGGTGATGTGGCTCAGGCGACCGTCACCGGGCTGGGGCTGCGGGACGCGCTGCTCGGCGCGTCGCCGAACGCCGATGTGACCGATCGGATCATCGCGGCCGTCCGTGACCGGGAGATGCTGCTGATCCTGGACAACTGTGAGCATGTGATCGAGCAGGCGGCGGAGTTCGCGCACCGGGTGCTCGGCGAGTGCGACCGTCTGCGGATCATGGCGACGAGCCGGGAGCCGCTCGGTATCACCGGTGAGACGCTGTGGCATGTCGAGCCGCTGGATCAGGTGTCGGCGGTTCGGCTGCTGCGGGACCGGGCGGCCGCGGTCGGGCGGCCCGGCGACGGTGATCCGGCGACGCTGGCCCGGGTCTGCCGGGCGCTGGACGGCATGCCGCTGGCGATCGAGCTGGCCGCCGCCCGGCTGCGCACGATGACCCTCGACCAGCTCGCGCACCGGCTCGACGACCGGTTCCGGCTGCTCACCGGCGGCAGTCGCACCGCCCTGCCCCGGCACCGGACGTTGCGTGCCGTCGTCGACTGGAGCTGGGATCTGCTCACCGCCGACGAGCGGACCGCCCTGTGCCGGCTGTCGGTGTTCGCCGGTGGGGCGAGCCTGGAGGCGGCCGAACACGTGGGCGCCGGCCTCGACGTGCTCACCTCGCTGACCGAGAAATCGCTGCTGGTCACGGTGGGCGGGGACGTGCCGCGCTACCGGATGCTCGGCACGATCCGGGAGTACGCGGGGCAGCGCCTCGCCGAAGCCGGGCAGACCGGGGCGGCTCGTCGGGCGCACCTGGCGTACTTCACCGAGCTGGCCGAGACCGCCGAACCCCGGCTGCGCCGCGCCGACCAGCTGGAATGGCTGGCCCGGCTGGAGGCCGACCACGACAACATCGGCACGGCGATGCGGGGCGCGCTGGCCGCCGGTGAGACCGGGGCGGCGATGCGGCTCGCCGCCGGCGCCGGGTGGTACTGGTGGCTGAGCGGGCACAAGACCGAGGGCAACGAGCTGATCGCCGCCGCCCTGTCGATGCCTGGCGAGGTGCCCGATCCGGTCCGGGCCACGGTGTACGCGCTGATGAGCCTCTACGTGAACTCCGGCCTGGGCGACGAGCACCAGGCCGCCGAGTGGATCCATCAGGCGTACCGGTTCAGTCGCGGGGTCGACGGCTCGCATCCGCTGATCGGGTTCGTGGTTCCGCTGGAACGCCTGCTGCGCGAGCCGGGCGCCGCGCTGTCCGCGTTCGAGCCGATGCTGGCCGACGACGACCCGTGGGCGCGTGCCCTGGCCCGGCTGCATCTGGGGAAGATGCGGATCGTCCTCGGGCACGGCGGCCGTGCGGCGGACGACTACCTGGAGTCGGCGCTGGCCGAGTTCCGGCTGCTGGGGGAGCGGTTCGGGATCTCGTTCGCGCTGAGTGAGCTGGCTGAGCGGTTCGCCACCCGGGGTGAGTTCGGTGCGGCGTGCGACAGCTACGAGCAGGCGGCCGAGGTGCTGATGGAGGTCGGCTCGGCCGAGGACGTGATCCGGCGGCGGGGCCGGCAGGCGCAGCTGTGCTGGCTGTCCGGTGACCGGGAGGCGAGCGCCGCCGCCCTCGCCGAGGCGCAACGGCTCGCCGAGGGGGTCACCTGGCCGGGCGCGCTGGCCGAGCTGGCGTTCGTCAAGGCGGAGCTGGCCCGCTGGGCCGGTGACCGGGCCGAGGCGTACCGGCAGGTCGACGCCGGGACCGCGCTGCTCGGTGACGAGGCGGACTGGCCGAACATCCGGGCGAGCACCCACGACCTGCTCGGCTACCTGGCCGACGATCTCGACGGGTCGCGGGCGCACCGGCTGGCGGCCCTGCGGGCGGCGACCGAGGCGGGACATCCGACGCTGATCGCCCGGGTGCTCGTCGGTGTGGCCGACCTGGCGTTGCGTGGGGACGATCCCGGGCGTGCGGTCCGATTGCTGGCGGCGGCCAACGCGGTCCGCGGCCTGCCTGATCGTTCGCACCCGGACGCCGCCCGGATCGAGCAGACCGCACGCCACCGCCTCGGCGAACCGGAGTTCACCGAGGCGGCGAAGGACGGCGCAACCGCCGGCTGGCAGGAGCTGGCCGACGTCACGCTGGCCGGTTGACAGAGCCGGCGTCACGCTGGCCGGTTGACAGAGCCGGCGTCACGCTCGCCGGTTGAAGGTGCGGATCGCCCACACGTACCCGAGCAGGGCGATCCCCGCGCACCAGGCCAGCGACGTGATCAGCGCGCCGGTGTCGGGCGTGCCGGCCAGCAGCGACCGCAGCGCCTCGATGATCGGCGTGAACGGCTGGTACTCGGCGAACTGCTCGACGCCGGTGCCCATCTTCTCGGCCGGGACGATCGCGCTGCTGAAGAACGGCAGCATGACCAGCGGCACCGAACCCAGCCCGGCGGTCTCCGGCGACTTCGCGGACAGCCCGAGCGCGACCGTGAACCAGCCGACCGAGAAACTGAGCAGCAGCGCCAGCCCGATCACCCCGAGCCACCCGGTGAGCCCGGCCGGCGAGCGGAAGCCGAGCGCGAACGCCACCCCGATGATCGCCGCGATCGCGATCACGTTGTTCAGCATGCTCGCCACGACGTGGCCGGTCAGCACCGCGCCCCGGGAGACGTCCATGACCTTGAACCGGTTGATGATGCCCTTGGTCATGTCCGAGTTCACCGCCGTCGCGGTGGCGCTGAGTCCATAGCAGACGGCCAGCAGGATCATGCCCGGCGTCGCGTAGTCCACGTAGTCGACGCCGACGTCGAACGCCCCACCTATCACGTAGACGAACATCACCATGATCACGATCGGGAACAGGACGGAGTTGAACACCGCGGCCGGGTTCCGCAGTGTGTGCTTGAAGTTGCGGCGCAGCATGATCGTCGAGTCGCTCATCGGGTGCTCGCCTCCTCGGCGTGGTGGGAACGGCCGGTCAGGGCCAGGAAGACGTCGTCGAGGTCGGGGGTGTGCACGGACAGCTCCTCGGCGTGGGTGCCGTGCTCGTCGAGCCGGTTCAGCAGGTCCCGCAGCGAGGCGGTGCCGCCGTCACCGGGAACCCGCAGGGTCACGCCGTCCTCGTCGCGGGTCGCACCGGGAAGCGCCGACGCCGCGGACGAGGCCGACGCCGGGTCGGCGAACCGGAGCCGGACGTGACTGCCCGGGATCTGCCGCTTCAGTTCGGCCGGTGTGCCCTGGGCGACCAGGCGGCCCTGGTCGAGGACCGCGATCCGGTCGGCGAGCTGGTCGGCCTCCTCCAGGTACTGGGTGGTGAGGAAGATCGTCACCCCGCCGGCCACCAGATCCCGGATGATGTCCCACATCGTCCGGCGGCTGCGCGGGTCCAGGCCGGTGGTCGGCTCGTCCAGGAAGATGATCTCCGGGGCGCCGACCAGAGTCATCGCCAGGTCGAGTTTGCGGCGCATCCCGCCGGAGTAGGTGGCGACCTGCTTCTGTGCGGCCGCGGTCAGGTCGAACCGCTCCAGAAGCCCGGCCACGACGGCGCTGTCGGCGCGCTTCAGATCCACCATCAGCTGCAGGTTCTCCTGCCCGGTCAACAGGTCGTCCACCGCGGCGAACTGGCCTGTCACGCCGATGCGTGCCCGTACCTCCCTGGCGTTTTTGATCAGATCTCGACCGGCCACCCGGACCGAACCGGCATCGGCCCGGATCAGGGTGGTGAGGATGTTGACCGTGGTGGTCTTGCCGGCCCCGTTCGGGCCGAGAAGGGAGAAGATCGTGCCGGACGGGACATGCAGATCGATGCCGTCGAGCACGACCCTGGTCCCGTAGGCCTTGCGCAGGCCGGCGACTTCGATCGCGGAATCACTCATGCCCGGAAGGTTCGCGGGCGGCGCTGACAGCCCGCTGTCACGCCTCTGACACGGCGCCCACAGGGTTGATCAGCACCTTGGGACCGGCGCCGGACGACCGTGGGCGGCGCCCGGTCAGCACGTCGGCGGCCTCCTCGAGGGAGACCGTGGCGGCCACCAGCGGACGCGGGTCGACCGACCCGGACGCGAACGCGGCGATCGCCGGCGCCAGCCCCGCCGACGCGCCGAGGATCCCGACGACGGTCACGTCCTTGAGCACCACATCACGGGTGTCGATCGTGCTCGGCGTGCCGGACAGTCCGATATAGATCAGCCGCCGGCCCGGTTCGACGAGCTCCACGGCGAGGCCCGGCATCGACGGCGCGTTGGTGGCGTCGACGACCGCGTCCCACGGCGGCGACGGCAGCGACTCCCGGGTCCACACGTCGGCGAAACCCAGCGAACGGGCGAACTCCAGCTCCTGCCCGAGCAGATGCACCTCGATGCCGCGGGCCCGCGCCAGCATCGCGGTGAGCAGCCCGATCGTGCCGGTGCCGAGGACCAGCAGCCGCTCCCCGGCGGACAGGGCGGACGCGTCGACACAGCGCTGGGCGTTGCCGGCCGGTTCGACGAGCGCGCCCGCGGTGGCGTCCACGCCGTCCGGCAGAGCGTGCAGGTAGGCCGCCGGGAACACCAGCCGCTCGGCCAGCGCACCGGCCAGGCCGTCCCGGATGCCCAGCTCGTGCCGGTCCGGGCAGACGTGGTGGCGGCCCTGGTTGCAGCGCCGGCAATGACCGCACCCGATCATCGTGTCCCCGGTGACGCGCCGGCCCAGCCAGCTCGGGTCCACTCCCGGACCGAGCTCCCGGACGGTTCCCGACCACTCGTGCCCGGGACGCAGCGGATACGACGACACGCCACTGTGCAGGTAGCTCATCTCGCCGGTGAACAGCTCCACATCGGTGCCGCAGACCCCGGCCCGGGCCACCTCGACGACCACCTGACCCGGTCCCGCGACCGGATCCGGAACCTGCCTGACCTCGGCCTTTCCCGGGCCGGTCAGCACCAGAGCACGCATCAGGACCCCTTCCGCCCGGCGGCCACGCCCGCCGCCGCCTGCAACACGCCCAGCCCGATGATCATGACGAGGGTAGCCTCCCAGGCGCCGGTCCGTTCGGCCAGCACACCCGCCGCCACCGGGCCCGCGGCCGCCAGCAGATAACCGAACGACTGCGCCATGCCGGACAGCCGGGTCGTCTCCGACTGCGTACGGCCGCCGAAACTGATCAGCGTCAGCGCGGCCACCAGCGACGCGCCCTGACCCAGCCCGGCGACCGCCGCCCACAGCACCGCCAGCCCCGGCAGCGCCAGCAGCCCGGCCATCGCCACCACGACCGGCAGGCTCGCCGCGACCGCGCCCAGCGCCCGGGTCGCCGGATCACGCAGCAGCAACGGAACCGCCAGACCACCCAGAATGCCCATCCCCTGGAACAGGAACAGGTGCAGACCAGCCGTCCGCTGCGACACACCATGACTGATCTCGATCGTCGGCAGCCAGGTCACCAGGACGTAGAAGCAGGTGCTCTGCAAACCCATGAACGCCGTGATCAACCACGCCCGCGGCTGCCGCCACACCGCCGCGCCGACACCCGGCAGACTCTCCTCGACCGTCGGCGCCGGACGCGCCCGCGGCGCCCACGCCAGCGCCACCACCAGCGCCAGCAATGCCCAGACGGCCAGCGACAGCCGCCAGTCGACGGCGTCCGCGATCGGAACCGCCACCGCCGACGCGGTGCTCGCCGCGACCGTGATGAACGCCGTGTAGAACCCGGTCGCCCGCGACACGTTCGACGCGAAGTCACGCTTCACGATCGCCGGCACCAGCACGTTGCCGACCGCGATTGCACATCCGATCACGACGGTGCCGGCCCACAGGCCCGCCGTGCCCGTATACGACCGCGCCACGGTTCCCCCGGCCAGCACCAGCAGCGCCAGCAGCACCGCGCGTTCCATCCCGACCCGCCCGGACAGCCGGTGCACCTGCGGCGACACCAGCGCGAACGCCAGCAACGGCAGCGCACCGAGCAGCCCCTGCGCCGCCTCACCGAGCCCGACATCGGCACTGATCTGCGGAAGCAGCGGCCCCACCGCGGTGATCGCCGGCCGCAGACACAGAGCGACGAGAAAGATCGCCGCAGCCGCTGACGCGGCCGGAAGTAAGCGCTTCACGCGGTCGAGCCTCTTACGGTCCGCTTCCCAAGGTCAAGATCCCCTTTCCGGTACGGCCACCGCCCTCGCCGACAACACCTGCCGGCTGTTCGCACCCGCCACAGACCGCCAGCCGTCGCTCACGTGGCTTTCGCGGCCCGCATTCCCGTGGTGGGCGACGGCTGGCGTTGTTGCGGGCCGACCCAAGTCCGTCGGCCGTCGCTCACGTGGCTTTCGCGATCCGTATTCCCGTGGTGGGCGACGGCTGGCG
The DNA here is from genome assembly GCF_040638175.1 of Actinoplanes sp. NPDC026670. Classification (NCBI taxonomy): domain Bacteria; kingdom Bacillati; phylum Actinomycetota; class Actinomycetes; order Micromonosporales; family Micromonosporaceae; genus Actinoplanes; species Actinoplanes sp. NPDC026670. The sequence continues at coordinate 33,001 of NZ_JBEZXU010000026.1, read as the reverse complement.
TTGTTGCGGGCCGACCCAAGTCCGTCGGCCGTCGCTCAGGTGGCTTTCGGGGTCTGTATTTCCGTGGTGGGCGACGGCTGGCGGTAGCAGGTGGTGGGGGCTGCGTCTTCGGATCGACGGAAACGGGGAGGCCGGGAGGGCGGTCCGGGATCGTGGAGGGCGCGAGGCGAACCCGGGGGAACGGGGATTTGCGATGATCGACATCCTGGCGGCGTCGAGCGCCGAGCGGATCGCGGGCGCCGATCGGGTGGCGCGGTTGTTCACCGAAGTGCTGTCGCCGGCGGTGCTCGTGGCCGCGGTGCTGTTTGTGGTGGCCTGGGCGTCCGCTGAGTCGCCGATGTCCGCGCTGGTCATGGGCGTGATCGCGGCGGCCGCGGCGAGTTTTCTGCCGATCGCCTACATCCTGCACGGGGTGCGCCGCGGCGCGTGGACCGATCGGCATGTCGGCGTCCGTGCTCAGCGAACCCTGCCGATGCTGGTCTGTCTCGGTTCCACCGCATCCGGCACCCTGGCCCTGGCCGCGGTCGGTGCGCCCCGCGACCTGCTGGCCCTGATCGCCTGCATGGCCGCCGCCCTGGTGGTCGCGACCCCGATCACGCTGCTGGCCCGCTGGAAGATCTCCATCCACGCCCTGGTCGCCGCCGGAACAGCGGTGACCTTCACTGAAGTCTTCGGGTGGGCGCTGCTGTTCACCTGGCCGCTGGCCGCTGCGGTCGGCTGGTCCCGCGTGCGTCTCCGCGACCACACCACCGCCCAGGTCCTGGCCGGAGCCCTGATAGGCGCGTGCGCCACCGGCCTCCTCTACCCAGCCCTCCGCTGACCGCCACTCACCACTTGAGCGGGTGCCTCGGCGCGCTGCGGCGGTCCCGCGGCGCTGATGACAGCGGTGACCCTGACGGTGCCGGGCGGTGGCTTCGCGTGGCGTCGCCCCGAGACCGTCGGCCAGCCCTGTATTCCGCGGGCGGGACTGACGATCCCCAACCCGCGGAATACCGGGCTAGCCGGTGAGTGTGAGTAGGTAGAGGGCTGACGGGGCGGCCAGGACGAGGCCGATCGCGGTCAGCCAGAAGACCCCGTACAGGCCGGTTCGGACGTCGTCTCGGCGGGTGGAGATGGCTCTGGTCCGGGAGTCGGTGGTGAAGACGGTCAGGCCGGATCGGTTGGGGAGCAGGCCCTCGTCGGTCACCCGGCCCATGGCGAACACCGGCAGGCCGCGCGGGACCCGGATCTCGGTCAGGCGGAGGCGTTCGGACTTGCGGAGGCCGTCGATCACGTCGGTGGGGACGATCGGTGGCAGCGGAACCGGCTTGGCGCCGGTGTGCACCAACTCGGTTACCGTGTACGCCGGTGGGCCGGTCATGATCGGGTCGTAGAGGGCCCGCTTCGGTGACACCAGACGGGGATCGACCGGGATGCGGTGGTCCCGGTCGGTGATCGTCGGCCAGGACGGTGACTCGGCCTCCAGGATCACGTCGTGGTCGGGGTCGTCACCGGTGGCGAGTGAGCGGCTCGGCTCGCGGAGCAGGACCACCCGGTACCAGGTGCAGTCCTCGCCGGTGACCGGGGCCGTCTGGGGGCCGACGGCGCCGTACTCGGTGGCGCCCTCCATGGCGACCCGGCCCCGGGCGCCGACCGGGGACGGGCGCAGGCGGCGCAGGATCCAGAGAGCTCGAAGGTCGCCGAGGATTATCAGGACGAAGATTCCGGCCCCGGCCACGAGAAGAAGGCCGAAGCAGAGCGCCACAGTCGCGACGGTCATCACGATGCCACCATAGGAGGCCGTGGCGAGCGTCGATATCGTCCGAGGCGTGGATCTGACCGAGGTCGAAAAGCTGGTGTCCGTCATCGATCTGGCGATCAAGCCGATCGCCACCCGGCGGGTGGAGCCCGGCGAGGCGGGGTTCGGCGATCCGCTGACCGAGGCCGGGGTGGCCGGCGAGGCGCCGATGCTGCTGAGCCTTCTGCTCGACGCCTACGAGACAGGCCCGGATGCGGTACGAGCCAGCGTGCGGACCATATTCCGTAAATATCCGTATTTCGCGTGGGCGGCGACGGAGCAGCCGGCCACGAGGGCGAACGCGGCGGTGACGGAGCGGCCGGCCACAGGGAAGAACGCGGCGGCGACGGAGCGGCCGGCGGCGGGGGCGAGCGCGGCGGGGGAGAAAAGAGCGGGGGAGAAAAGAGCGGGGGAGGAAGCAGCGGGGGAGAAAGCGCCGGGGGAGAAGACGGCGGGGGATCGGTTTCGGCGGGAGGTGGTTCATCTGTCCGCGTTGGATCAGGGCGGTGATGCGCGGGACATGATCGTTGCGCTTGATGGGCTCGTCCGTGCGGCGCGGGCCGGTGGCGTGGACGTCGTGCCGGTTCTCGCGGAGGTGGCTGCGATGTCCGGCACCGAGAACCGGATGGGCATGGGCTCGACCCGGGAGATCCTGCTCAGGACGGCCGGAGTCCGGCCGGCGTGAGGTCGTACTCGATGGGCGCGCGGCCGGGCAGGTGCCACACCCGCCGGGAACCCGTCCCGTGGAGCAGTGGCAGCGGGCCGGCCGGGGAGTAGTCCTCGATCAGGCCCCACTGGGAGTGGACGGTTTCCAGCATCCGTTCGTTGGCCATGGGGCAGTCCTCGGGGAAGACCCAGACGTCGACCGGGTCCCAGTCTGATTCACCCGGTTGAGGCTCGGCGACGTGACGGATCGTGCCGTCGCGCAGGAACTGGAGGGCACCGCCCCTCGGCAGTGCGGCCCACGCGTCGCTGTCCGCCGGGTGTTCGGGCGTCTCCAGCTGGACCAGGACCTCACCGCCGCCGATCCAGGTGAGTGATTCCGCCCCCGGGACCAGCATGATCGCGTGGGCGGCGGGCACCTCGCCGAGGGCGATCAGCGGATGTCGCAGCCACCTGTCGAGATCTTCGCGCGAGGGTGGGCGGGGCACCCAGGGGTGAATCCACTGGCGGGCGTTACGCCGTACCTCAGCATCGGGGTTGTTTGAAGCGATCTCCCGGATCGCGGCGACCGAAACGGGGTCGGCGACCGCCTCTTCCGCGACGCGGTTGAGGCGGTCGACCAGGGTGTTCCACATACGGGGCCCGGGGCTCGCGGTCCAGTCGTGCCGCCAGGCGGCCAGTTGCCGCCAGCCGTCCAGCAGTTCCGCGACCCGGTCCATCCGCCGAGCATATGCGCTTATGTCCGGAAGGGCCCGGTGATGCAGTAGGTGATGCCTCCGGAGGACGAGCCGGTCGTGCCCCGCTGGGACGAGAAGTAGAGGCGGTTGCCCGCGGGGGTGAACGCCGGGCCGCACAGCTCCGACGAGCCCTGCCCGGTGACCCGCAGGAACACCGAGATCCTGTCGTCCGGTGTGATCATGCAGATCTCCATGTTGCCGCCGTCCTCGGCGACGTAGAGATCGCCGTACGACGACCCGGTCACGTTGTCGACCCCGGTGAGCGGCGCGCTGCCGGAGGTGACCAGGTTGTCGTCGTAGGCCAGCTCGTAGGTGCTGGTCAGCAGGTTGACCTGCCAGACCCGGTTGTCGCCCTTGGTGGTGAACCAGACCGTGTCGTTGGCGTAGTGGCAGCCCTCGCCGCCGTTGAACGACTTCGCCCCGGACACCTGGCTGCGCGTGACCGTGGGGGAGCCGTCCGGGTCGGGCACGTTCGCCCAGGTGAACGAGCCGGAGGTGGCGGTGCCGGCGACGAGCACCTGGAGCGTGCCGGAGGACAGGTCGCCCCAGGTGGTCGGGACGAACCGGTAGAACCGGCCGTTGGTCTCGTCCTCGGTCAGGTAGATGACCTTGCGGACCGGGTCGGCGGCGGCCGCCTCGTGCTTGAACCGGCCCATCGCCGGGCGGGCCACTGCCGTACCGCCGAGGGGGTAGGTCTCCCAGACCCGGCCGAGGCTCACCTCTTCGCAGCTCAGCCAGGTGTTCCAGGGGGTTTTGCCGCCCGCGCAGTTCTGGTTGGTGCCGGCGAGGATGCGCGACGCGCCGACGATCGCGCCGGTCGAGTCGAACAGGATGCGGGAGGCGCCGCCGCCGGCCGACGAGCTGACCTCGGAGTTGGAGACGTAGATCCAGCCGGCGCCGTTCGGGATGACCGCGCCGCCGTCGGGGGCGTCGTGCCAGACGTACGAGGTGCCCGGCACGGTCTGCCGGGAGCGGGCGATGACGGTGCTGGTGAAGCCGGCCGGCAGCTGGATGCCGTTGGCGTCGGCGGCCTGGAGCGCGCCGTACGGTCCGGTCGCGTTCTGAGCCGGTGCGGCATAGGCGGCCGACCAGGCGGTGAAGGGCAGGGCCAGGCCACCGGCGCCGGCCATGGTGGTGCGCAGAAGAGTTCGCCGATCCATAGGCGCCGACCGTATTCATGCATTGAGGACAATCGCTGAACGGCAGGCGTCGAGTCTGTTCTCACTCAGTTAGCAGCGCTCGCAGGGCCGGTTCGGCCGCCTCGAAGGCGATCGGCCCGCTGCCCAGTAATGGCCCGTAGAGCACCCCCTCCAGGGTGTGCAGGTAGAGGGCGGCGCGGTGGCGCAGGTCGGCCGGATGGCCGGTGATCCCGGACTCCACGAAGATCCGCAGCTGGGCGTCGATCGCGTGCTGCCGCAGTTCGGCGGCCGCGGTGAACAGCACCCGGGCTGCGGTCTGCGGTTCCGCCGCCACGAACTGCCGCATCTGCTGGGCCGAGTCGAGCAGTTCGGTGAAGATCCGGGACACCGCGATCACCCGGTCCGGGCCGCTCCCGCCGGCCTCCTCGCCCGCTTCCGCGATCAGCACCTTCGCGATCGCCCAGAACACCTCGCCGAGCAGGGCGTCACGGCTGCCGACCGCCCGGTAGAGCGTCGCCCGGCTGATCGCCAGTTCCCCGGCGAGCATTTCCATGTCTATTGTGGAATGCTGGAGATAATGGTGTGCCGCGCCCCGCAGAAGGACATCCGGGGCGATCACCCGCCGAGCCGTGGGAATGGCTTTCTCCTTCCCCGCGAAATGCATCCTGGCGGTAGTGCATACACCTGGCGGGCCGCCCTGGTTCAGTGGTCCGGCAGGTGATCTCGTAACGCCCCGGAAATCAGCGCCACGGCGTTCAGCTGGTCCGGGGTGAGCGCGTCGACGAACAGCTCGCGAACGGCGGTCAGGTGGGGCACGGTCGCCGAGTGGAACGCCGTCGAACCGGCCTCCTCCAGGACCACGAACGCGCCCCGGCTGTCGCCGCTGAACCCCTCCCGCCGGATCAGGCCGCGCCGCTCCATCCGCCCGAGGTGGTGGGACAGCCGGCTGCGCTCCCAGCCGATCGCGACGGCCAGGTCGGAGGGGCGCAGCCTGGTCTGCGGGGCCTCGGTCAGGGCGAGCAGCACCGTGTAGTCGCCGGGGGAGAGGCCGGTCTCGGTCTGGAGGCGGCCGGCGACCACGCCCCGCAACGCCTCGACGGTCTCGATGAAGTCCCGCCAGACCCGCAACTCGGCGGATGTCGGAAGTCTCCTGGGCATAAACCTCGGCCCTCCACTGTTTGACGTGTCAATCAGTCTAGTTGACACGTCAATCAGTATGGAGGAAGCGCCATGATCCTCGGCCTCGACACCTTCGGAGACGTCCCGGTCGACGACGCCGGGCAGCCGATCTCGCAGGCGGCCGCGATCCGGCAGGTCGTCGCCGAGGCGGTCCTCGCCGACCAGCTCGGCGTCGACGCGATCGCGCTCGGCGAGCACCACCGCCCGGAGTACTCGATCTCCACCCCGGAGACCGTCCTGGCCGGGATCGCCGGCGTCACCGAGCGCATCAAGCTCGGCTCCGGCGTCACCGTCCTCAGCTCCGACGACCCGGTCCGGGTCTTCCAGCGGTTCGCCACCGTCGACGCGCTGTCCAACGGCCGGGCCGAGGTGATCCTCGGGCGGGGCTCGTTCACCGAGTCGTTCCCGCTGTTCGGCTACGACATGGCCGACTACGCGCGGCTCTTCGAGGAGAAACTCGACCTGTTCGTGAAACTGCTCGACGAGAAGCCGGTCACCTGGTCCGGAAAGACCCGCGCCGCGCTCACCGACGCCGACGTCTACCCCAAGACCGAGTCCGGGCGGCTGGCCACCTGGGTCGGGGTCGGCGGCTCCCCGGAGTCGGTGGTCCGCACCGCCCGGCACGGCCTGCCGCTGATGCTCGCGATCATCGGCGGCCCGGCAGCCCGGTTCGCACCCTACATCGACCTCTACCGGCGGGCCGCCGACCAGCTCGGCACCGTCGCCCACCCGGTCGGCATGCACTCGCCGGGCTTCGTGGCCGACACCGACGCGGAGGCCAAGGAGCTGTACTACCCGGCGTACAAGATCCAGCGGGACCGGATCGGCGCGCTGCGCGGATGGCCGCCGCTCACCCGGGCCGAGTTCGAGCACGAGGTCGAGTCGGGGTCGCTGTACGTCGGCGCGCCGGAGACGGTGGCCCGCAGGATGGCCGACGCGATCCGGACGCTCGGCGTCGAGCGGTTCGACCTGATCTACACCGCGGGGGCGCAGTCGGTGAGTGCCCGTACCCGCGCGGTTGAGCTGTTTGGGTCGAAGGTCGCCCCGATGGTCCGGGAGCTGCGGTAAATATACCGTATGTCCGATCCTAGGAAGTGGGCGCGGCTCGCCGTCGCCCTTGGCATCCTTCTGTTGCTGCCCGCCGCGGTCACCCTGCCGTCCGTGGCGGGCCCGCCACGGGCCGGACTGTCCGGGCCGCTCAACATCCTGCTGGCCGGCATCGACCCGCGCGGCACCCACACCCGGCCGCTGTCGGACACGATCATCGTGGCGCACATCCCGGCCGACCGCCGCGGCGTCTACCTGTTCTCCCTGCCCCGCGACCTGGTGGTGTGGATCCCGCCGTTCGCCAAGAACGGCGTCACCGGCCGCTACGCGAAGATCAACGCGGCGATGGCGCTGGGCAGCGAGACCGGCCCGGACCGCTACGACCCCGGCCAGGGCTGGGAACTGCTCGCCACCACGGTCGGCCAGGTCACCGGCATCAAACGGTTCGACGCCGGAGCGGTGATCAACTTCGGCGGGTTCAAACGGATGGTCCAGACCCTCGGTGGCGTCGAGATGACAGTCGACCAGGACGTCGTCTCCGAACACCTCAAACCCGACGGCACCCGCCGCGACCTGCTGCCCGGCTGCCGGATCGGCGGGAAGTGCCTGCGGCCCTACACCGGACCGCAGAAGATCTACCCCAAGAGCACCGCAGCGGTACGGCTACGCCCGTGGGAGGCGCTCGACTTCGTCCGGCAGCGCTACGGCCTGCCGCGCAGTGACTACGACAGGCAGCGCCACCAGCGGCAGTTCCTGCGGGCGGTGGCGCGGCAGATCACCGACCCGGCCCAGCTTCTCAAGGTGATGGCCACGGTCGGTGACGACCTCACCTTCAAGGACGGCGGTCACGACCTCACCGACTGGCTGGTCGCGCTGAAGGACGTCGACACCACGGCTGTCGTCACGGTCACGTTGCCCGGCGGGCCGGTCCTCGAACACGGCAAGTACCTGGGCGAGCGTTTCGGCGCCGGCGTGACCAGCTTCTTCGCCGCGGTCAAGCGGGATCGGGTGGCCGCGTACCTCCTCGATCATCCGACGCTGGTCGATCCGGTCGTCAAGACCCGCCGCCCGTCGTCCAGACCGGTCACCCGCGGCTGACAAAGGTGTCTGAGCTACGGCTAGCCGTAGCTCAGACAGGTCTTCGCCGCCGATCGGGTGTCTGAGCTACGGCCAGTGCGGCGTGCACCAACCTTCACCGGTTCGCGTGCCGGCCGACCCGCAGATCTTGCACGGTTCTCCATCTTCGCGCCGATCTTGCACGGTTCTTCACGTCTGGGCATGGTTTGTCGTGCAAGGTCCACCAGGCCGGGGAGACCTTGCAGCTTTCTTCCCGTTGGGACGTGGAAAGGGCTGCAAGATCGGTGCGAGGCTGGAGAACCGTGCAAGATCCGCGAGCGGCGAGCCGGGGACGACGATCCGTGGGAAGGCGTCGAGCCGTGGGAGGGCGTGGAGCCGTGGGAAAGCGTCGAGCCGTGGGAAGGCGTCGCGGGCGAGCAGATGTCATCCGTCTGAGGGCTGTCCTTCTCCGGCTGACGTGACTGGGCAGAAGTCTCTTTCCGGTGGTCGATCGCTCAAGAACGGCGGAGTGGCAACCCGGCGAAAGGTCGGTGGACGCCGCACCGGCCGTTCAGCGGGTGCGGCGGCGCGCGATGAGCAGGCCGAGCAGCAGGGCCGCGACGGCCAGGCCGATCCCGGCGGCCAGCGCGCCCACCGGAATGCCGCCCTCGTCGGACTGCCCGGCCGCGACCGGCCGGTTCGCCTTCTTCGACTCGGGCGCAGTCGTCGGTGACGAGGTGGCGAGCGGCGCCGGCGCGTCCGGAAGCGGGTACCGCAGCATGTCCACACTGTCGGCGCCGTCGGCCATCTCCGAGATGCTCAGCAGCGCCGTGCCGTCCGGCGTGTAGGCGATCGACTCGCCTTGCGGCTCGTTCGGCAGGGCGATCCGGCGAGGCGATCCGTCACCGATCGCCTTGACGACGGCGTCGGCGGCGCCTCCCGCTTCGACATCGATCTCAAACGCGTCGGCGTACGTGCGAAGCGCGATCCGTTTCCCGTCGGGGCTGGTCGCGGCGCCCGTGATCACGAAACGGCCCTTGAAGCCGTACGGGTTGTCGGTGGTCGTGACCGGGATCCGGAAGTCGCCGGCCCGGCGCAGCGGAACCGTCGCGTCCTCGTCGAGCGCCTTCTCCGGCACATACACCCCGGCGGTCAGCGGATCCTTCGTGACCACGATCGGGGTCCCGTCGCCGGCCACGAGCAGCGCCTCCGCGTCGTGCGCGCCGTCCGGGTAGGACAGCCGGAACAGGGTCGGCGACTTCGCGCCCGGCGCCAGCCGCCACAACCCGACGGTCTCCCGCTCACGGTCGTTGTCGCCGATGTCGCCGATCCACAGTGTGCCGTCCGCACCGCGGGCCATGTCCTCGGTGTCCTGCGGCTTCGACGGGAACGACACCGTGCGGGTCACCTTGCAATTACGGCTCAGGTAGAAGATCTTCCGCCCGGACTCCTCGTCGGCCCCGTCGTTGACGACCACATAGCCGTCGCCGTCCGCGACCAGCCCGGAGATCTCCACGAGCCGGTCGTCCTTGACCCGGCAGAGCGCCTCCGGTTCGGCAAGCGCCGGGACACCGGCCATCGGGAGCATCACGGCGATCAGGGCCGCACCGGCGGACAGCATCGTCATGCTCAACACCCTGCCACGGCCCGGCCAGCGGGGCTCCACAGCAATCCCACAGGACGCTCACGGGGTGGGCAGAAAAAGGCAGGTCAAGCTCGTGTCATGACTCAGATGACGTTCCCCCTCGCGTTTCCGGCCACCCGTCGCACCGAGATCGCCGCGCCGGCCGGACAGCCCCGCCTGCTGCTGCGTGGTGTCGAGTTCGCGGCCGCGCTCGCCGTCAACCTGGGCCCCGGCCCGGTGACCGCGCCGGTCCACGCCGACCGTGGGGTGATCGTGGCCGGGCCCCGCGTTCCGGCCGCGGTGACCCGCTCGTGGATCACCTCGTGGTAGATGTCACAGCTCCCACATCGTGGGCGGGCCGGGCGTGCCCGGTTCGCTGGTGATCACCGCTGACCAGTGGTTACCGCGGACCACCGGAACCGGTTGACATCCGATTGACGACTCCGACACGCGTCCCCGTTGGACATCCCGCCACAGCTGGTGCCGGTACCGTGCCGCAGTGCCCGACAGTCGTCCGAATCTGATCGCCGAACGCTACCGCCTGGTAGGCCAGATAGGCCAGGGCGGCATGGGCCGCGTCTGGGCCGCCCGCGACGAACTGCTCGCCCGCGACGTGGCGATCAAGGAACTCGTCCCGTCCGCCGGCCTCACCCAGGCCGAACTCGGCGCGCTCCGGGAACGCACCATCCGTGAGGCTCGCGCCATCGCCATGCTCGACCACCCCAATGTGGTCCGCATCTTCGACGTCGTCTTCGACCGTGGCGAACCGTGGATCGTCATGGAGCTGGTCCCGTCCCGGTCACTGTTCGACACCGTCCGCGACGACGGGCCGATGGCGCCGGACCGGGTCGCCCGCGTCGGACTCGGCGTGCTGGCCGCTCTGCGTGCCGCGCACCGGACCGGGCTGCTGCACCGTGACGTCAAACCCGGCAACGTGCTGCTCGCCCACGACGGGCGGGTGGTCCTCACCGACTTCGGCCTGGCCACCGCGGCCGGCGACGCCAGCATGACCAGCACCGGCATTGTCCTCGGTTCCCCGCAGTACCTGGCGCCGGAACGCGCCCTCGACCGGGAGATCGGCCCACCCGCCGACCTGTGGTCGCTCGGGGCGACCCTCTACACCGCGGTCGAGGGCCGGCCGCCGTACGTCCGCTCGTCCCCGATGGCGACCCTGGCCGCCCTGGCCACCGAGCTCCCGGCCGCACCGGAACGAGCCGGAGTCCTCCGGCACGCCCTGACCGCGCTGCTCCAGCGGGACCCGGCCCTGCGGGCCGACGCCGAGACCGCCCAGCGTCTGCTGCTCGCGGCGACGTCGCCGGGCGCGGCCCCACCGCCGCAGATGCCCCGCTACGAAAGCCCGACCTTCGCCGTCCCCAACCAGCGAACCCCGGCCCCGGTCCTCCCGCCGCCGATCGCTGCCTCGGGTGATCCGCTCGCGGTGCTGGAGCCGGTACCCCGCAAGCCTGTCGATCCGCTCGCGGTGCTGGCTCCCCGGCAGGCCGGCGCGGGCGCGGAGTCCGGCCCGCCGCTCGGCAACCCGGCAGCGCCGGACGGGGTCGGCGGCTCGGCGCAGGCGGGGCCGCCGCCGGACCCGGACGGGCGAAGCGGTTCGACGGTCGCCTCGCCCGTGGCGAAGCCCAGATCCAGGCGCCGTGCCCTCGGCGTCGCGGCGGTGGTTGCGCTGCTGGTCACGGGTGGGCTTGTCGCGTACCCGATGATCTCCGGCGGAAGCACCGCGGACCCGCAGCCGGACGCCGCCCTCGTCGTGCCGTCGGCGGGTGAGGCCGGTGGCGTGGGCAACCCGATCGCGAGCGTGCCGGTCCGGACCACCCGCCCGCGCCCGTCGGCGTCGGCCGCTGGACATCCCACCGGGACGAACGGTTCGGTCCCGGGTTCGGTCAAGCCGACCAAGCCGGCCAGTGCGACGCCGGCCGCCGCGACCCCGACCACGACGTCCGCGGCGGCGGTGGCCGGGCGGCAGTTCGTCAGTCACAGCACCGGGACCTGCCTCTACGCGCCCGGAACGACCGGCCGGATCCAGTCGTGGGCCTGCAACGGTGACGCCGGGCAGCGGTTCACCCACCCGTCCGACGGCACGCTGCGCGTCCGCGGGAAGTGCGTCCAGATCGCGGGCACCGGCGACGGCGCCACCCTCGACCTGGCCACCTGCACCGGCGCCCAGGCCCAGCAGTGGAACTACAACGACTCCTACGACCTGGTCAACCTGTGGGCGATCAAGTGTGTCGACATCCCGGACGCCAGCAGCGCCAACGGTGTGGTGGTCCAGGTGTGGGAGTGCTCAGGCGCCTCGCACCAGAAATGGGACTACTGACCCGGCCGGCCCTCTCACCGCTGCAAACGAGCCGCAGACCCCCGGCCGTCGCCCAGCCCGGTAATGCCGCCCGCATTCCAGCGGTCAGCGACGGCCGGCGGCCTCAGCCGTCGCTCAGCACGGTGAAACCGCCCGCATTCCAGTGCTGGGCGACGGCTCGCGGTTCTGGCCGTGACCGAGCTGGCAGGGCTCGGCCACGGGAGGTCTCGGTACCTTCCGGAACCGGAAGTTCTCTAGTATCGAGTGGTGCCGGTCATCGATCTGGATTCACCCCGACCCGAGGCGGCCCCGCGTGCCGTCCGCCCGCGCCGCCTGATCCTGGTGGTGGCCGGTCTGGTGCTGGCCGGGCTGGCCGGCGAGCCCGCTGTTCCCGTCCCCGGCCCGCCGCTGGTGCGGCCGGCGATCCTCTGCCACGTCGAGCCGGGCATCGACGCCCCGGCCTATCTGGTGGTCATCAACGAGGACACCGGGGACATCCTCGAGGACATCGTCTGCCCGTCGTGAGCCGCCGACGGTGATGACGACGTTGCCGGTCTTGCGGCCGGTGTCGACGTAGCGGTGGGCCTCGACCAGGTCGGTGATCGGGTAGGTGCGGTCGATCACCACCCGTAGCCGGTCGTGGTCGAGCAGGTCGCGGAGTTCGGCGAGGGCCTCATGTTTGCGGACCGACATGCCGGTGCGCACGCGCGGGCCGCGGGTCAGGGCGGTGCCGAGCGCGAGGACGTTGTTGATCATTCCGGTGGTCGGGAGATAGACGCCCCGAGGGACGAGGACCGGACGGCATTTCCGGTACGAGCTACGCGTCACCGTGTCGAACACGACGTCATAGCGCTCCCCGCTCACGGTGAAGTCCTCAGCGGTGTAGTCGAAGACCCGGGCCGCGCCGAGCGACTCCACCAGAGCCGCGTTGCGCCCGCTGCACACCCCGTGCACGATCGCCCCGGTCCGGGCCGCGAGCTGCACGGCGTACGTCCCGATGCTCCCGGAAGCGCCGATCACCAGGACCTTCTGGCCGGCCTCGATCCGGGCGATCCGCCGCAGGAAGTGCCACGCGGTGGTGAACCCGTCGACGCTCGCGGCCGCCTCGGCATAGGTGACCCGGTTCGGGATGGTGGTCATCGACGCCGTCTCGGGCAGGCACAGGAATTCGGCGTTGGCGCCCAGCGCGAACCCGGTGAACCCGAACACCCGCTGCCCGGCCCGGTACCGCTGCGTGCCGGGGCCGGTCGTGACCACCTCACCGGCGAATTCGAGGCCGAGTACCCGTACCCCTCGGCGGGGTTTGAAAGGTCCGAGAATGATCCGGCCCCACCGCGGCAGCCCCTGGCGCATCCCGGACTCCGCGGAGGTGACGGTGGTGGCATGGACCCGGATCAGGACCTGGTCGCCGCCGGGTGCCGGGGTGGGCAGTTCCACCTGCTGCAACACCTCGGGTGGGCCGTAACGCCGGTAGACCATCGCTCGCATACGGTGATCCTGCGTGGCCCCTGCTGTGACGGTGCTGAGTGGCGACTTATGCTGGCGCGGCAGCAGGACACAGGGTGAGGAGTTCGGGTTGGTGCGCACGACCGTGCAGGATGTCGCGCGTGCCGCCGGCGTCTCGGTCTCGACCGTGTCCCGTGCTCTGACCGGCGGCAGTGTCAGCCCGTCCACCCGCGAGGCGGTGATGGCGGTTGCGCACCGGCTCGGCTACCAGCCCAACCGGGCCGCCCGGGGGCTGATCACCGGGCGTACCGGAAACCTGGGGTTGATCGTCCCCGACCTGCGTAATCCGTTCTTCGCCGACGTCGCCAAAGGGGTCACGGCGCGGGCCCGGGCGGTCGACTGCGGAGTGTTCATCAGTGACACCGACGAGGATCCGGTCGCCGAGCTGGAGGCGATCGCCACGTTGCGGCACAACACCGACGGGATTCTGCTGTGCTCGCCCCGGGCCAAGGACGCCGAGCTGCTGAAAGCGGCCGACCCGCAGAACACGGTGCTGCTGCACCGGCGGGTGCCCGGTCTGTCGTCGGTGGTGGCCGACATCGTGGACGGCACCCGGCAGGCGATCAGGCATCTGCGTGCGCTCGGACACCGGCGGATCGCGTACGTGTCCGGCCCGGAGGACTCGTGGGCGTCCCGGCAGCGGCTGGCCGGGCTGGCCGAGTTCCCGTCCGGCGACGACCTGGAGATCGTGGCGGTCGGTTCGGTGGCGCCCACGTTCGACGGCGGGGTGCTCGCCGGTGATCTGGTGCTGGCCAGCACGGCGACCGCGGTGCTGGCCTACAACGACCTGGTCGCGATGGGCCTGCTGCACCGGCTGGCGGCCCGTGGCGCGGTGGTTCCGGAGCGGATGAGCGTGGTCGGTTACGACGACATAAGTTTCGCCGCGATGAGCCACCCGCCGCTGACCAGTGTCGCCGTGCCCAAGGACCGGGCCGGCGCGATCGGCCTGGATCTGCTGCTGGGCCGGGGCAGCATGACGGCGGCCCAGGGCGCCGAGGTCATCCTGCCCACCACCCTGGTCGTCCGCGCCTCGTCCGGGGCGGTTTAGGGCCTGCGCACCCGGACGACGGTGTTCACACGGTGAGCCGCAGGTAGTCCAGGTTGAATCCGCCGGCCTCGCAGTGGACGGTGATCAGCTGGTCACCGGCCGGCAGGGTGAGCGGCACGTGGACCGACTGGTACGTGCCCCAGCCGCCGGTGTCCGGCACGGTGACCCGGGCCAGCACCTGACCGGCCGCGTCCCGGATCGAGACGGCGTCCGGAACCGCCGCGCCGAGGCCAGTGGCGACCCGCAGCTCCAGGTCGTAGCCGCCGGCGGCGACGTCGACCCGGTACTTGAGCCAGTTGCCCGGCGCCGTCCAGCCGATGTTGCGCCCACCGCTGGCGGCCGCGTTGTTCTCGATGAAGTTGGCGCCGCCCTCGGTCCAGCCGGACTGTGCGGCGTACCCCTCGGCCTCGATGACGGTTCCCACCGGGGCACCCTTCGGCCGCACCGTGACGGGCACGGTGACCCGGTCCCGGGCGTGGCCGTCGGTGACGTAGAAGGTCAGCTCCTGCTGCCCGGCGACGGTCGGGCGCACCGTGACCACGCCGGTCGCCGCGTCGAGTTGCACACCGCCGGGCAGGTCGGTGGCGTAGTAGCTGAGCCGGTCCCGGTCACGGTCGGTGGCCCGCAGCGGGAACGACTTGGTCGCGTACTGGTCGGCGGTCACCGGGGCGACACCGCCGAAGACCGGGGCGCGGTTGTGCCGGGACGGCGGCACCTTCTGGTGCCAATTCAGGGTCGCGTACGCCTTCGCGGGCACCGTCTGCACGAACGACCGCCCGGCCATGGTCACCCGGACCGTGGTGTCCTCGGCGTTGGCGTTGCCCAGGATCGCGACGTAGTCGTCGCCGTCCCGGAACACCACGTTGGTGACCCCGTTCGTGGCGGCACTCGACTCGACGCGCACGTGCCGCGAGCCGAGGTAGCGGGCGAACTGCCCGAGCGGGTACAGCTCGTCGCGTACCGTGAAGGTCTTGGTGATGGTGTTGACCTTGACCAGGCGGTCCGGCCACTTCGTGGTGCGGCCGACCTCCGCCCAGTCGATGTCGTTGTCCCGAGCCGGAGTCCAGTGCAGGGTGCCGCCGTCCTGGTCGGTGGCCTGCGCCCACAGGATGTAGGAGCTCGCGTCGAGCCGGAAGTCGTTGAGCACGGTGGCCGGCGACAGATCACTGGTCTCGGTCAGGTGCACCGGTTTGCCGAACTCCTCGTAGGCGTCCCGCATCACCGCCGGGTCACCCCAGTACGGGTGGAACGCGATGCCGTCGGCGGCCCGCCGGGTGGCCGGGTCCTCGAAGATCCGGTGATAGTTCTTGGTCGCGGTGCTGTTCGGGTCGCGCCAGTCCCAGAAGTTGAAGTCGTGGACGTAGAGCTGAGTGTTCAGGCCCGCCTTACGGACCTCCCGCTTGATCGCGACGGACAGCTTCTTCTGCTGCTCGACGGTGATGTCCATCGCCGGATAGACCACGTCCATGCCGGGCTCGTTGAGCAGCGTCAGCGCGTCGACGTGGATCCCACGCCGGGCGTAGGCCTGCAGGAACTTGACGTAGTAGCGGGCGAACACGTCGATGCAGTCGTCGCGCAGCCGGCCGGCCTGGTAGTAGTCGGTGGTGCTGCCGGGCTTGAGGGCGACCTCGCCGGTGAACCTGTTGTTCGTCTTCATCCAGGCCGGTGCGCTCCAGGCCGAGGCGAGGAACGTGGCCTTCGGGTTGTACTTCTGGATCAGCTTGATGGTGTCGATGATGTGCGCGTCGATGTCGCGCTGGATGGAGAAATGCCGCAGCCCGAAATCCTCGGTGACGCCCTCGGGCAACTCGTTGTAGGACCAGAACGGCAGGTGCTCGATGAGGTCCGGGCTGCCGATGGTGAGCCGGAAGCGGTCCAGTCCGGCCCCGGTCCGCGGGTCGACGAGGAGCCGGACCGCCCGCTCCCGCTCGGCCGGGGTGAGCTTCCACAGGTTCGAGACGCTGGTCTCGTCGATGGAGAAGCCGACCCCGGTGTAGCGCTGTCGCGTCTGGCTGGGATCGATCACGACGGTCGCGTCCGGCCGGGCCGCCGGTGACGTCCGCGGCAGGGCCTGCCAGGCCTGACCGGCGCCGGCCGAGTAGGTGCCGGTCACGTGCGGCCGGGAGGGGTACGCCGCGACCGGCGTGCCGTTGAGCACGACGGCGGCGACAGCAGCGACCGCGACCAGTGGCTTACGAAGCATGCGGAGGGTGTCCCTTTCCTGTTGCGCGTCAACAGGAACGAAACCGGGCCTCCGCTCGACCCGTCAATGATCCTCCGCCGGTTCCGGAACCGATCGGCGTATCTAACTATGTAACACGTCAGCGAATCTCAGGTGACCGCGCCGAGCTGCCATGGGATGAACTCGTCGCGGCCCAGGTCGAGGTCCTCGCTGCAGGTCGGCTGTCCGGACGCGACGGCCAGGATGGCTTCGAAGATCTGTTCCCCGGCCCCGGTGATGGTCAGCGCGCCGGTGACGATGCCGCCGGTGTCGAGGTCCATGTCCTCGCTCATCCGCTGGTAGGTCTCCGAGTTGGTGGCGACCTTCAGCACCGGGGCCGGTTTGCCGCCGAGCACCGAACCGCGCCCGGTGGTGAACACCACGACCGTGGCGCCGCCGGCGACCAGGCCGGTCACCGACACCGGGTCGTAGCCGGGGGTGTCCATGAAGGTGAAACCCTTGTCGGTGATCTTCTCGGCGTATTCGTAGACGGCGGTCAGCGGCGCCGAGCCGCCCTTCGCGACCGCGCCGAGCGACTTCTCCAGGATCGTGGTCAGGCCGCCGGCCTTGTTGCCGGGGGAGGGGTTGTTGTCCAGGGTGCCGCCGCCCGCCTCGACATACCTGTGCCACCAGGCGATCCGGTCGAGCAGCCGCTGCCCGACCTCCTTGCTGACCGCCCGCCGGGTGAGCAGGTGCTCGGCGCCGAACACCTCGGGCGTCTCGGCCAGCACGGTCGTCGCGCCCTGCGCCACGAGCAGGTCGGAGGCGTGCCCGAGGGCCGGGTTCGCGGTGATCCCGGAATACCCGTCGGAGCCGCCGCAGTTCAGGCCGACCACCAGTTTCGAGGCCGGGAAGGTCTCGCGGCGGCGTTCGTTCAACCGTTCCAGGAGGGTACGGACCACGTCCGCCCCGGCCCGCACGGTCGCCCGGACCCCGCCGGTGTCCTGGATGGTGAGCCGCTCGACGATCGTGTCCGAGTCGTCCGGCAGCCCGGCGAGCAGCGTGTCCACACCGATCATCTCGCAGCCCAGCCCGAGCACGAGGATCCCGCCGATGTTGGGGTGGCTCGCGTAGCCGCGCAGCGTCCGCAGCAGGATCTGCCCGCCTTCGCTGGCCGGCACCATGCCGCAGCCGGAGTCGTGGGCGAGCGCGACCACGCCGTCCACGTTCGGGTAGACGTCCATGATCGGCCCGCGGAACTGGTCGGCGATCATCCGGGCCGTCGACGCCGAGCAGTTCACCGAGGTCACGATGCCGACGAAGTTGCGGGTGCCGACGGTGCCGTCGGCTCGGCGGTAGCCCTGGAAGGTGCGCCCGTACTCGGCCGGCGGGATCTCGGTGAGCGCGGTGCCGAACTCGTACTCGTGGTCGACCGTGGCCATCCCCAGGTTGTGCGCGTGCACGTGGTCCCCGGCCCGGACGCCGGTGGTGGTCCGGCCGATGACCTGCCCGTACTTGTGGATCGGCGTCCCGTTCGGCAGGTCCCGCAGGGCGATCTTGTGGCCGCGGGGCACCGGGCCGGCGACGGTCAGCTCCCGCCCGTCGTGCCGCAGCACCTCCCCGGCGGCCAGGTCCCGGGTCGCCACGGCGACGTCGTCGTGCTCACGCAGCAGCAGTGCCACTTCGCGCAGGTCGGATTGCGGCATGGGGAGTCCTTGACGTTTTGCGGGAACGTTTGCAAGACATCCTGACACGACCACCCAAAGCCTTCAATCATTCGGTACGGCCACGCAGAGCCCCGTGGCTACACCGCGACGCAGCCGGTGCCCCGGACCGAAGCGCGCCCGCCGGGCTGATGCGGCCCAAGACGCCACAGCGAACCCGGCTGGCTGTCAGCGCTGTCTCGCAGCGCCGATGACAGCGGCCACGACCAGCCGGAGCTGATCTTGCGGGTCAGGGGAGGTGCCAGATGGCGGCCGGAGTGGCGGGGTCTGGGCCGACGATCAGTTGGTCGTAGGTGGTTGCGGGGAAGGCCAGCGTGCGCTGTGCAGCGGTTCCGCCGAAGCCGGTCGAGCAGGCCACGCTCGGTGCGGCCGGGCCGTCGCCGGTCAGAAGCAGGAACGCGTCCAGGGGGAGTGCCTCGGTGCCGGCGGTCGTCTCGACCTGGAGGTCGATCGTCACCAGAGTTCCAGCGGCGCACGGCGCGGTCGTGGTGGCGGGGTTCGACGGGGTCACCAGCCACTCGGTGTCACCCTTGCTCAGGCGGGTCGGCTGGCCGGCGGACTTCATGAGGGCGCTCGGGTCGTAGGAGCGGACCTGCGGGGGACCGAAGAGGGCTGCCATCGCGGCGGCGTTGCGGGCGTCGGCATCGCTGCCGGCCCGCTGCCCGTTGGCCGGCGCGCCGGAGGCGGCCGCTGAGCCGAACGGGGGTGCGGCCTCGCGTCGTGCCCGGATCTGCTGACCGATCTCGACCATGAATGCCACGAACAGCGCCCCGACGACGAGGAGCCGGATGATCTGTTTGGGCGTCAGCGACACGCTGCCCTCGTTGCTCATGATCGTGGATGTTAGGGGTGGCCCGGTGTGCGCCGGGATCCGGCCGACGTCGATCCCCGAGCGGTGTCGCGGACCCGGGCGCGGCGGGTTCATGATGGAGCGATGCGGACTCGGCGATGGGTCATCATCGGCACGGGAGCGGTCGCGGTGGCCGCGCTGATCACGGCGGCGGTCCTGTTCGGGCTGCGGGGCGTCGAGGCCGTCAGCTGGATCGCGGGTGTCGCCTCACTGGTCGTCGCGGTGGCGGTCATGATCGTGACGTGGCCGTCGGCCGGCGCCGGCCCGGCGGCCGTGCAGGGCGGAGCCGCCCCGGAACGGCCGGCCCCGGAGGGCGGAGCCGCCCCGCAGCCGCCGGCCCCGGAGGGCCACGGTCCGGCGGCCCGGTCGGTGACGGTGGACGGCGGCGTCGACGGGATCGTCTCGACAGGTGACGGCACGACCAACATCCAGCACCGATGAGCGCATGGCCGGGGCGACGGCAGCCGGAGGAACGGCCGGACCGGGCGGCGATCATCCACGGCGACGTGACCGGGATCGTGTCGACCGGGGACAACGCGGTGAACGTGCAGTACCGGGTGGAGAATCTGCCTGACCTCGGTGATCCGGAGCGGCTGGACCCGCCGCCCGGCCTGGTCCACCTGCCGCTGCGCCCCGGGCTGTTCGTCGGCCGGGAACCGGAGCTGCGCCGGCTCGACCAGGCGCTCGGCGAATCCGGGCGGGTCGTCGTCCAGGCAGTGCACGGGCTCGGCGGCATCGGCAAGAGCGCCCTGGTCGCGCATTGGGCGGATGGCTGCCGTGACGCGTACACCCCGATCTGGTGGATCACCGCGGACAGCCCGGCCGCTCTGGACGCCGGTCTCGTCGCGCTCGCGGTGGCGTTGCAGCCCGCCGCGGCCGAGGTGCTGCCGTCGGCCACGCTGCGGGAGAGGGCGATCCGCTGGCTGGCCGCCCATCGCGACTGGTTGCTGATCCTGGACAACGTGACCGATCCGGAGGATGTGACGGCGCTCGTCGCCCGGCTGCCCGCGGGCCGGATCGTGGTGACCAGCCGCCGGTCGACCGGCTGGGCCGGCACGACCGCGCTGCGGCTGGACGTCCTCCCGCCGGAGAAGGCGGTCGCCATGCTGACCGGCGTCCTGGGTGGCCGCATCGATCCGGCCCACGCGGCACTGATCTGCGCCGAGCTGGGGCACCTGCCGCTGGCGGTGGAGCAGGCCGGGGCGTACATGGCGCAGACCGGGGTGGATGCCGGGCATTATCTGCGGCTGCTGGCGGAGTACCCGGCCGAGGTCTATCGGGACGGGGAGGAGGGTCGGGCCGCCGAGCGGACGATCGCCCGGGTCTGGCGGGTCACCCTGGACGCTCTGGCCGGTGAGCCGTTGCCTGGCCGGATTCTGCGGGTGCTGGCGTGGCTGGGCCCGGAGGCGGCGTCCCGTGCCTGGCTCGGCGAGCTGGGCAGTGAGCCGGAGGTGGTCCGGGCGACCGGGCGGCTGGCGGCATACAGCATGGTCGCCCTGTCCGGGGACGCGGTGACGGTGCACCGGCTGGTGCAGGCGGTGTCGCGCACTCCCGATCCGGCCGACCCGCATCGGCAGGCGGCGGACATCACCGCGGCGTACGCGGCCGCGACGGAGGCCCTGATCGAGGCCGTCCCGGAGGAGGGTGATGTGGTCCCGTCGGCCTGGCCGGTCTGGCGGACCCTGCTGCCGCACGTCGACGCGCTCACCGGGCGGCGCCCGCCGGAGGACGCCGACGACGACACGCGGGGGTTCGTCGCTCTGCTGCGCGGCCATGCCGGCAACTTCGTCCAGGGGCAGGGCGACGTCGCGCTCGCCACGCGTTACCACGAGCGGACCGCGGCTGATTTCGAGGCACTGTACGGCGCGAAGGACCCGCTCACCCTGGGCTCTTTCGGCAACGTGGCGTCGGCCTACCTGGCCGCCGGTGACCTGGGCCGGGCAGTGCCGCTGTTCGAGCGGGTGCTCACGGGCACCCGCCGGGCCTGCGGCCGCAACCATCCGGACACGCTGCGGGCGACGACCAATCTGGCCGGCGCGTACAAGGCGGCCGGTGACCTGCGCCGGGCGGAGAGGCTGTACGCGAAGGTGCTGCGCCGGCGGCGGCGCTCCCTCGGGCCGGAGGATGCCTCGGCGCTCCTCGCGGCGAACAACATCGCCACCAACCAGGTGGAGGCCGGTGACGTTCAGCGGGCCCTGCCGCTGCTCGAACAGACCCTCGCCGACCAGCGGCGCGCCCTCGGCGACGACCATCCGCAGACGCTGATGACGATGAGCAATCTGGCGGTCGCGCTGCGCCGGGCCGGTCACCCCGACCGGGCCTGGCCGGTCTACGAGCAGGTGCTGGCGGCCCGGCGGCGGGTGCTCGGGGAGGACCATCCGCAGACGCTGAACTCGCTCAACAATCTGGCGTTCGCGTACCACGCGGCCGGCGACCACGAACGGGCGATCCCGATGTTCGAGCAGGTGCTGGCGGCCCGCCGGCGGGTGCTGGGCGACGACCATCCGCACACCCTGAGCACCCGGCAGAGTCTCGGGACGGCCCTGCAGGTGGCCGGTGACCTGCAGCGGGCCGTGCCGATGCTGGAGCAGTTGACCGTGGACCGGCGGCGGGTGCTCGGCGAGCGCCATCCGGGCACGCTGCGGACGGCGGCCACGCTGGTGATGGCGTACTGGCAGGCGGGTGACACCGACCGGGCGGTGCCGCTCAGCGAGCTGGTTCTGGCGAGGCAGCGTGAGGTGCTGGGTGGCGAGCATCCGGACACGCTGGCGTCGATCGTCAACATGGCCGGCATGTACGCGTCCGCGGGCGACCCGGATCGGGCGGCGCGGATGGTGGCGGACGTGCTGGCGGTGCATCGCCGGGTGCTCGGGGACGAGCATCCGGCTACCCGTTCGACGGCCGCTCACCTGGCGGCGTTGCGCGGCGGCTGACCGGTCACCGGATACGCCCGGCGGTCGCGCTGTCGGCCGGGACCGGCCGATCGCGTCGCGGTGTGGCCCGGGTGCTCGGCGTGTCCCGTACCGAATGGTGCTATCTTCTTGCAAATGAAAATCGCTTTCACTGGCAAGGGTGGCAGTGGGAAGAGCACGCTCGCGGCGCTGTTCGTGCAGCACCTGCGGGCGGCCGGGCATCGGGTCCTGGCCGTCGACGCCGATGTCAACGTGCATCTCGCGCCGCTGCTCGGGGTGACCGCGCACGCCGGCGCCGCGCTGTCGCATCCGGACAACGTCCGGCGGGTGCGCACGCACCTGATCGGGAGCAACACCCGGATCGACGGGGTCGAGCACTTCGTGGCGACCACACCGCCGGGCCCGGGTTCGCGGCTGGTCACGCTGGACGCGGGCGACCCGGTGCTGGCCGGGCACGCGACCGCCCTCGACGAGCGCACGCACGTCATGCATGTCGGCACCTACGAGACCCGCGACATCGGTTCCGGCTGCTACCACGGGCACCTGGCGATCCTGGAGAACCTGCTGTCGCACGTGGACCCGGCCGACGACGGCTGGGTGGTCTGCGACATGGTGGCCGGGACCGACGCGTTCGCGAACTCGCTGCACGCCCAGTTCGACACGATCGTGGTGGTGGCCGAGCCGACTCCGGAGTCGGTGTCGGTGGCTCGCCGCTACCGTGAGCTGGCCGGCGCGGCCGGGGTCCTGGAGACGGTCGCGATCGTCGGCAACAAGGTCGCCGACCCGGCCGACCTGGAGTATCTGGAGCACGAGCTCGGGGTGGCGCCGATCGCGGTGCTCGGCATGCAGGCCGGGCTGCGCCGGGCGCGGCAGGCGGGTCTGCCGCCACGGCCGGAGGATCTGGACGACGCCTCCGCGCTGGCGCGCATTGCCGAACACGCCGCGGTCCGGTCACTGTCTCCGGAGGACAGGGCATCTTTGATGCGTACGCTCCACCTGCGCGTTTCAGCCAAGGGGTGGGTGCGGGCCGCCCACGGTGACGTGTCGACGCAGCTGGTGTGATCGGTCCGGCGCCGCGCTCCCGTGGAGAGCGGCGCCGGACCGCGCTCAGTTGCCGCTGAGCGTCTCGATCACGCCCGCGGACAGCAGGCTCTGGTAGTAGGCGCCGCCCGGGCGGTAGGACGGGTCGGTGCCGAGCGCCCAGTTCACCGCGAGGGTCTGCAACGCCGTCACGTTGGCCGCCTGGGAGGTCCCGGCGGTCAGCGTGCACAGCGCGTTGGTGCTGGCCCCCTCGGCGTCGCAGTGCGAGCCGGTGGTGAGCCGGACGCCGAGGAAGTCCCGGTCGATCAGGTCGGTGAGCGCCACCGTGCCGCTGGCGTCGCTGTTGGCCAGGTAGGGCGGCGACGAGATGGTCAGGATCGGCAGCGAGGTGCCGGCCAGCCCGGTGAGCCCGGTCGCCATGTTGCTGCCGAAGATCGACTTGACCGGGTCGAGCAGTTGCAGGTGTTTCAGGTTCGCGAACGCGGCCGGATAGGTGGTGCGCAGCCGGTTGGCGATGTAGGTGACCGCCTCGCCGCCGGCCGAGTGCCCGGCCAGCACGTAGCTCGTGGGCAGGGTGCTGCCGGACCGGCCGGCCTTGGCCGCGGCCGAGGCGTAGCTGGTGGCGAGCGCGCCGGACGAGGTGGTGGCGGTGCCGATCCAGGCGGCCACGCTGTTCAGGAAGACGGTGTTGTTGCCCAGGTTGTTGACCGTGCAGCCGTAGATGTCGGCGGACGGCAGCGTCGGCGCGAAGACCAGATAGCCGGCGGCCTGATACTTCCGGGCCAGGTCGGCGACGTTGTCGTTGGCGCGGGAGAAGCCGTGCTGGAGGTAGACGAGAGCCTTCGGGCTGGTGGTGGCCGGGAAGTACCAGTCGGCGTCGGGCTTGTAGGTGTAGATCCAGCAGGGCACCGCGATCTCGCCGTCCACCTCGGCGGCGGTGGCGGCGTGCGCGGTCGAGCCGGTGGCGAACAGGACACTCGCGGACATCACGAGCGCGGCGAGGGCATGGCGAAGGGACAGAGACACGGGACCCCCAGTAGGTCGGTCGTAACGCTCTCCGAAACAGTGTTTCCCATTAGCGTGCCTCGATTGTGAACTGTCAACCCGCCCCCGCCGGTTAAATGTGAACACCGGTGACGAACTACCATGTGGCGCGATCTTTTCGGCGGCTGAGACGAGGCGACATGCGGTGGTTCCGGTTCGGGTCGGGTAGGCAGCAGACCGGGCAGGACCCTGCTCGTCAGCAGGAGATCTACCGTGAGCTGCTGCAACGGTTCGGCCCGCACGTGCCGGGACGGTTCACCGACCAGGTCGACGAGGCGGTCACGCTGCTCGACGGCGACGACGGGATCCTGGTGGCGGTGATCGTGCTGCGTGAGTTCGCCGACGCCGCCTTCGCGGCCACCGCGGGCCAGGGCTTCCAGGTGGATCGCCGGGACTACCGATGGGCCTGGCAGAGCGCCGGGCCGCGGCTGCGGTCACCGCTGGCCGGTGGTCCGGGTTTCGCGCTTCATCCGTACGTGCATGTCGCGGCCGCCGTGAACGCCACCGTGTTCCGGGCCGCCCGCCTCGTCAAGATCACCGACCCGCGGCCGGTCCTGGCGCACATCCTGGAGATCCTCGACCTGGTCACCGCCTCCTGGGAGTACGGCCGGGTGGTGCCCGACGCCGACACCGCCAACCTGGCCGAGGCCATGATCGTGGCGGCCCGGGAGCTGCGGGCCGCGATGTCCGACGCGCCCCCGCTGCCGTCCGGCATCCGCGAGCAGATGCGCCGCAACAACACGGTCGACGTGTGGGACCCGGCCGCCAACCGGATCGTCGGCGGCTTCAACCCCGGCCGGACCATGCGCGAGGCCCTGTTGGCGTGATTGTGAGAGGGTTCAGCCGAGCCGCAGCTTCTTCGCCGCGACACCGATCCGGATCCGCTGCCCCCACGACAGTTCCAGGGCGTCCGACTCCAGGCCGTCGGCGAACACCACCAGCCGCTCCGACTCGCTCGTCAGCTCCAGCTCGGCGCCACCGCTGAGCAGCCCGGACGTCTGGGTGACGCCGGTCGCCGGGGACGGCCACGCCTCCCTAACGAACCAGCACAGCGCCGGATCGTCCGGGGCCGGCAGCGGGGGAGTGGCGGACCGCTCCCGGGCGATCGACGCGCACCAGCCGGTCGCCCCGGTGCCGGTGCCGATGATCAGGCCGGACGACGACTGCCGCTCCCGGACGCCCTCCGGGGTGGTGAGCACGTAACGGGCCGACTGGTGGCCGGCGTGACCGATGTAGACCTCGTTCAGGCCGTACAGCTCCTGCCCGTCGTCCAGCCGGGCCACCACCATGGTCCGCTCCTGGCTGCCCCCGGCCGGGTCGCGCAGCCGGGCCGCGACTCCGCCGGCCCGGTGCCGGGCCAGCAC
Organism: Actinoplanes sp. NPDC026670; assembly: GCF_040638175.1. Lineage (NCBI taxonomy): Bacteria > Bacillati > Actinomycetota > Actinomycetes > Micromonosporales > Micromonosporaceae > Actinoplanes > Actinoplanes sp. NPDC026670. Next base: position 7,818 of record NZ_JBEZXU010000026.1, on the reverse strand, counting down.
GCCCGGGTTGCGGCCGGGCTCCGGGTCGACGCCGATCACCGGCTGGCCGTCCAGATACTTCGCCACGTTCGCCACCAGGCCGTCCTGGCCGACCGCCACGATCACGTCCTCCGGCGCGAACAGGAACCGCGGCAGGTCGCCCCGCTCCACGTGACCGCGCCGCCAGTCGGCCGGGACGGCCGCGCCCACCTCGGTGAGCGCGGCCTTCAGCGCCTCGTGCCGGGCCGTCACCTCGGCCAGGTCGCGGCCCCGCTGGCGCAGGAAGTACGCCGCGGCGCCGAGCGTGCCGTGCCGGGCGAGCAGCTCGTCGAGCTCGCTGCGCCGCGACACGATCACGATCCGCGGGGTGAGGGTGCTCATTGCCCGAGCCGTCCGACCAGCTTGGTGAGCACGTCCGGGGTGACGGTGAGCTCGTTGATCGACGGCAGCTGGCCGGCCAGCTCCTTGAGCGCCAGCGCCTGCAGCACGGCCGGCGGCAGGTCCTGGTAGGCGGCCAGGCGCGCGGCTTCGGCCTCCGCCTCGGCCAGGCCGACGATCCGGGCGCCGGCCGCGCGGGCCTCGTCGCGGACCCGGGTGCCCTCGGCCTCGCTGGCCGCGATCCGCTTGGCCCGCTCGGCGGCCGCGATGCTCGCCACCTCCTTGCGGCCGGCCTCCGCCTTCGCCGTGACCAGCTGGGTCTCGGCGTCCAGTTCGGCCTCACGCCGGGTGTTGGCGCCGTGCTGCTCCACCAGCTCCTGCTGCCGGCGGGCCAGCTCGATCTTGGACTGGAGCTCGGTCTCGGCGATCTGCCGCTCCTGCTCGACGGCGTGGGCCCGGCGGGCATAGGTCGCCCGGTCGGCGTCCTGCTGCACCTGCTCACGGGTCGGGGTCTGGAGGGCTCGCTCCAGGTCGGGCTCCGGGCGGATGGCGACCACCCGGGCGCTGACCACCGACACGCCGGTCTCGGTCAGCCGCGGGTCGGTGGCCAGCGCGTCGGCGACCGACTGCCGGATCCCGGCGATCCCGGTGGTCAGCGCCTCGGCCAGGGGCACCCGGGCCAGCAGGTCCAGGGCCGGCTGCTGGGCCAGCTCGGCGAGCAGCGTGGCCACCTGGTCGAGGGGCTGGCCGCGCCAGGTGCCCTTGTAGGGGTCGATGGAGAAGTCGAGGCGCCCCGCGGCCGCGGCCGGGTCGCTGATCCGGTAGGTGACGGTGGCCTGCACGGTCACGTCGGCGAAGTCCTCGGTGCGGGCGTGGAACAGCAGCGGCAGCTCCCGGTCGTCGACCGGCACCTCGGACAGCACGGCGGTCAGCGGCCGGTACCAGAACGAGAGCCCGGTGCCCGAGCGCTTCTCCCGGCCCTTGAGGGTGTGGCTGACCCAGCTCGTCGGAGCGCCGCGCAGGTGCCGCAGGTGGAGGCGTCGCGTCACGTCGGCCATGATGGGGTCCCTTCATTTTGTCGTCACGATGACGATAAAGCCAGGGGGCTATTATCGTCAACATGACGACAAGCGTGGTGTCGGTCACCGTCGACCTGGTGCTCCTGACCATCCGTCAAGGAGCGCTCCAGGCCCTGCTGATCCGGCGGGGCATCGAGCCGTACCTGGGTAGATGGGCCTTGCCTGGCGGTTTCGTGCTGGCCGGCGAGGATCTGGAGGAGGCGGCCGCCCGTGAGCTGCACGAGGAGACCGGGCTCGACCCGCGCGCCGGGCACTTCGAACAGCTCGCCACCTACGGCGCACCCGGCCGCGACCCACGCGGGCGGGTGATCACCGTCGCCTATCTGGCGCTGCTGCCCGATCTGCCGTCCCCGGTGGCCGGCGGCGACGCGGCCGGCGCCTCCTGGCAGCCGGTCGACGACCTGGAACTGGCCTTCGACCACGACCGGATCCTCGCCGACGGCATCGAGCGTGCCCGCGCCAAGCTGGAGTACACACCGCTGGCCACCGCGTTCTGCCCGCCCGAGTTCACCGTCGCCGAGCTGCGTGCCGTCTACGAGACGGTGTGGCGCACCCGCCTCGACCCCCGCAACTTCCACCGCAAGGTGACCGGCGCCGACGGCTTCGTCGAGCCCACCGGGGGCACCGTGATCCGCGACCGGGGCCGCCCGGCCCAGCTCTTCCGCCGCGGCCCGGCCACCCTGTTGCATCCGCCCCTGTTGCGGTCCGCTTCCAGCTGATTGCCTCAGTCGCGGCACGTTCGGGCCGAAGCGTGTGGTGAAGGCCGTATTCCACCCGCCCGATTCCACCTGCCCGGGAAGTGTCCCCATGCCTCGTCTAGCTGACCTCAGCGTCACCCAGCGACTGTCGTCGATCGTGGTGACCGGTGTGCTCGTCGCCGGCTCCCTGACCGCCATCGGGCTCTGGTCGCAGAATCAGCTGAGCGCCAAGCAGGCCCTGCTCAACAGCTACACCCTCACCAAGGCGGCGCTCAACCACCTGGACACCCGGGAGGCCGAGCTGAAGGTGGACGCCTACCGGTCGACGCACGGCGACGACGTGATCGGGGACGCCGACGACGACGTGGTGTCGGCGCAGGAGGCCCTGGCCGCGGCGAGCGAGCAGGAGATCGGCGCGATCAGCGACGCGATCGACGCGCTGGGCAGCAAGGTCGAGGCGTTCAACGTCTTCGTCGTCGACTTCGTGAAGGCCGCGGTGCAGGACCCGAAGAGCGTCACCGCCGAGGAGTACGACTCGATCGCCGAGCAGAACGGGGTGGTCGACGACGCGATCGGGGCGATCCACGAGACCCTGGACGCCCAGATCCTCGAGCGGCAGGCCGAGATGGAGGCGACCAAGTCGGCGGCCATGTGGTGGATGCTCGCCGTCGCCGGTATCGGCCTGGTTCTGCTGGTGGCGCTGTCGGTGCCGCTGGTCCGCTCGATCCTCGGCCCGGTCCGCCGGGTCGCCTCGGTGGTCGGCTCGCTCGCGCACGGCGACCTGACCCAGCGGACCGGGATCGCGGCCAAGGACGAGCTCGGGGTGATGGCCGCCGAGCTGGACGCCGCGGTGGAGAGCATCAGCACGACGATGCAGCGGATCGCCGAGAACGCGGGCACACTCGCCGGCGCCGCCACCGAGCTGGCCGCCACCAGTCAGGAGATCGCCGGCGCGGCCGACCAGACCGACCAGCAGACGTCGGCGGCGTCCTCCGAGGCGGAGGAGATCTCCCGCAACGTGCAGACGGTGGCGGCCGGCAGTGAGGAGATGGGCGTCTCGATCCGGGAGATCTCGGAGAACACCAACCGGGCCGTGCAGATCGCCGGTGAGGCGGTGTCCGAGGCGGCGCTCGCCACCAAGCAGATCGAGCAGCTCGGCGCGTCGTCCGAGGAGATCGGCAACGTGGTCAACCTGATCACGCAGATCGCCGAGCAGACCAACCTGCTGGCGCTGAACGCCACCATCGAGGCGGCCCGCGCCGGTGAGATGGGCAAGGGCTTCGCCGTGGTGGCCAGCGAGGTCAAGGACCTGGCGCAGGAGACGGCCCGGGCGACCGAGGACATCAGCAGCCGGGTGACCGCGATCCAGCAGGAGACCGGTGGCGTGGTCGAGGTGATCAGCCGGATCAGCGAGGTCATCGCGAAGATCAACGACTATCAGACGACCATCGCCAGCGCGGTCGAGGAGCAGACCGCGACGACCGCCGAGATGAGCCGCAGCATCAGCGAGGTGGCGGCGGGCAGCGGCCGGATCGCGGTGAGCATCGCCGAGGTGGCCCGGGCCAGCTCGATCTCCAACGCCGGCACCAGTCAGACCAACGTGGCGAGCGCCGAGGTGGCGCGTACGGCCGAGGAGTTGCGGGCCCTGGTGAGCTCGTTCCGGCTGTCCTGATCCGGGTGCCCGATTACTGTCGGACGTCCGTACCGTAGCGCGGTGTTGACATTGAACGGGCGTTCGCGTCTACTTCCTGACGTCGATCGGACCCGTTCCCCGGGGCCTGTGGGAACGTGCACAGTCCGGCCGTCCGAGCCGCCCGGGAAGGTAACAGGTACGCGATGTCTCTTACCGCAGCGCAGGTCGGCAGCACGGTTTTCACGGAGCCGGCCGACGGCGCGCGCGGGTATCACGACGGACAGGTCGACGCCTTCCTGGCCGAGGTGGCCGAGGAGATGCGCCGGCTGGAGACCGAGAACCAGGCCCTGGCCGAGCAGCTCCAGCACTCCGACCTGGCCGGGCACCTGATCCGGCTGGAACGTGATCGGGACCGGGTGCTGGAGCGCGTCGAGTCGCTGCGGATCGAGCTGGAGAAGGCCCGCGCCGAGACGCCGGTGCTGGCCGGTGAGGCACCCCGCCTGCTCGAACTGGCCGAGCAGACCGCCGAGGTGCACATGACCGAGGCCCGGCAGGTCGCCGAGGAGCTGCTCTACAAGGCGTCGGTCGAGGCAGCCCGCCTGACCAGCGACGCCGAGCTGCGCGCGTCGACGGTGGTGGCCGACGCCCGGCACGCGCACGCCGAGCGGATCTCCGGGCTGGTCGTCCGGCGGCGCGACGCCCTGGCCCGGATCGACGCGCTGTGCAGCGAGGCCCGCGAGCGCCGGGCCGCGCTGATCACTGTTCTGGAGGATCGTCTCCACGGCATGGACCCGAAACCGTCCCGCCGGTGACCATGCCGGCCAGCTCCTGGAACAGGCGCTGGTCGGCGGGGGACAGGTGGTCGACGATGTCGGGCAGCCGGGCCGACACGTCGGCGTAGAGCGCGTCGCCGATCTCCTTGCCCAGCGCGGTGCAGGAGATCGTGCAGGCCCGCCGGTCGTGCTCGGGGGTGCCACGCTGCACCAGGCCGCGCCGCTCGGTGCGGTCGACCAGGCCACTCATGCCGGGTTTGGCCAGGCCGAGCAGATGACCCAGCTCGGACATGCCGCGCGGCTGGTCCTTGACCAGGCACAGCAGCTGAGCCTGGGCGGTGGTGAGGTCATGGTCGGCGCAGATCTGGACATAGCGCCGGTGGATCAGCACGGACAGGCACACCAGGGTGTTGCCGAATCCCGGGCCCTCTGTCATGAGCGTCATCCTACCTTGCGTATGTTCGTGCCGCGAACTACTTTGGTTCGTGCCGCGAACTTCTCCTTTTCGGAAGGGCTTTGTGATGGCTGACGCCTTCGACTCGTACGACCTGGCCGGCACCAAACTGGCCAACCGCATCGCGATGGCGCCGATGACCCGCAGCCGCGCGTACGGCACGGGCAACACCCCCACCGACCTGATGGCGACCTACTACGCCCAGCGCGCCTCGGCCGGCCTGATCATCACCGAGGGCACCCAGCCGTCCGTGGTCGGCCAGGGCTACACAAACACCCCCGGCCTGCACTCCGACGAGCAGGTCGAAGCCTGGCGCAAGGTCACCGACGCCGTGCACGCCGAAGGAGGCGTGATCTTCGCGCAGCTCATGCACAGCGGCCGGATCGGCCACCCGAGCCTGCTGCCGGACGGCCTGATCCCGGTCGCCCCGTCCAGCGTCAAGGCCGCCGGACAACTGCACACCTTCGACGGCATGCAGGACTTCGTCGAGCCCAAGGAACTCACCGACGCCGAGATCCGGGCCACCGTGGCCGACTTCGCGGCCGCCGCCCGCAACGCCGTCGCGGCCGGTTTCGACGGCGTCGAGATCCACGGCGCCAACGGCTACCTGGTCCACCAGTTCCTCTCCGACAACGTCAACCAGCGCACCGACGCCTGGGGCGGCTCGGTCGACGGCCGGATCCGGTTCGCCGTCGAGGTGGCCACCGCGGTCGCCGCCGCCATCGGCGCCGAGAAGACCGCCATCCGGCTCTCCCCGGCGAACCCGTACAACGACATCACCGAGACCGGCGCCGAAGAGGTCTACCCCGCCCTGGTCGCCGCGCTCGCCCCGCTCGGCCTCGCCTACCTGCACCTGGTCGAGGGCGACCGCGAGTTCACCCGCACGCTGCGCGCCGCCTGGCCGGGCACCTTCATCCTGAACCCGGCCACCCACCCGCAGCCGACCGGCCCGGACGCGCTCGCCCTGATCGCCGACGGCACCACCGACCTGGTCTCGTACGGCGCGCTCTTCCTGGCCAACCCGGACCTGCCGGCCCGCCTGGCCGCCGAGGGCCCGTTCAACACCCCCGACTTCGCGGCGGCGTTCGGCGGCGACCACCGCGGCTACACCGACTACCCGGCCCTCGAGGGCTGACCCCGCCGTGGTCCCGCCGGCAACGGCGGGACCAGCGGGAATAGCGACCAGAACGACGTCGGCCCGTCCGATCCGGTCCTGGAAGCCGGCCGGGTCACGATGAACCGGGTCGCGTCGGCCATCCGCGAGATGAACACCTACCTGCTCGACCACATCCGCGCCCGCCGCGCCAACCGTTCTTGAGCGATCGACCACCCGAAAGAGACCTCTGCGAAGCCGCCTCAGCTTGAGAAGGACAGCCCTCAGGCGGACGACATCTCCTCGCCCGCGACGCTTCCCTCGGCTCGGGGTCTGTGGCGCTTTTCTCGGCTTGGGGTCCGTGACGCTTCCCCCGGCTCGGCGTCTCGGCTTGGTGCTCCGGCTTGGCGCTCCGGTTCGTCGCCCGTGGCTCGCCGCTCGATAGCCGCGGATCTTGCACGATTCTTCACCCTCGCGCCGATCTTGCAGCTTTCTCCATGTCCCGACGGGAAGAAGGCTGCAAGGTCTCCGCGGCGCAGTAGACCTTGCACGACAAACCATGCTCAGACGTGAAGAACCGTTGCAAGATCGCTGCGAAGGCGGAGAACCGTGCAAGATCTATGCGGCCGGCGAGCGGCTGGCCGGGGGCTGAAACCACTGCAAGCATGGCATTTCTTCCCAGGGCCCGGTTGCCTGCGTGACCGGTGCGACAGTCCGCAGGCCGGGCGCGAAGTCATCGCCCGGCAGAGGGATTGAGCTCGGATGCAGCGAAAGCCTTGAAGAAGCTTCTGAAGTGGTGTCGAACCGGCCAAGATCGGGGGCGCGGGACCCGGCGAAGGGTGGGTGCCGCACCAGCCGTAGCTCAGCCAGGTCATGGGGGCGGGATTCGATGGCTCAGCGACGGCTAGCCGTCGCTGCGGCGGATCGACGTAGGCCCCACGACGGGCTGTGGAAGATCCACTGCTGGTTTAGGTTCTTGTCGGGTTCGCCGCATTTGCGCAGCTGGATGGTGTTGCTGGAGTTCGCGTCCAGGCAGTAGGTGCGAATGTCGATGGGCTGCAACTCGTAGGCCTCGTCGTCTGAGGTCCAGACCCAGGTCCAGTGGTTGGAGACGCCGGACAGGCCGCATGCCCGGTCGCGGACGGGCTGGCTGTCGACCCGGCCGGCGACGGTCAGGCAACGCTTGGTGGCCGCGTTGACGAATCGCTGGTCCTCGTGCTCGCCGTCGAAGTCCCACAGTTGCCGCTTGTCGTTCGGGTCGCAGACCGCCTGGGTGATCCGGTCGCCCTTGCCGCCGCCGGTGGTCAGGCACTTCTGGTGCAGCCGGTTCACGATCATCCGGTTGTCGAAATCGGCCCAATTGGTTGAACTCCCGACCTCAACCTCAACCCGGCCCAGAGCGCGGAGCGGGTGCACGGCGCGCGTCGAGACGGCGCGCGTCGACTTGATGGCATGCGTTGACTTGACGGCACGCGTTGACTTGACGGCATACGTCGACTTAATGGCATGCGTTGACTTGACGGCATCGGTTGAGTTGACGGTACGCGTTGAGTTGATGGCACGCGTTGAGTTGATGGCACGCGTTGAGCTGACGGCATCGGTTGAGTTGATGGCATGCGTTGAGTTGATGGCATCGGGGTCACGTCCACGGAAGTGGTGTATGAACCGGACTTCCGGGACAAAGGAGGCAGCCACCGCAGATCCTTCGGATTGTCTAGATCACGAAGGAGA